>NZ_JBQEON010000024.1:0-120117 GCF_052045245.1 Burkholderia sp. 22313 | reverse complement strand
CGACTGGGGTTCAACTTCGTGTGCGCCGAGGTCGCTACCACCAACCCCCACCGCACCGCCCCCCTTCTTCCTCCGCGCTGCGTTTCCGTTAACGCGAAAGAGGCGTGATTCTAAGCATCCGCCCCGCTCTCCGCAAGCCCTTTGTGAAAATAATTTGAAGAAGCCTCCGTGCGCTGCCGCGCACGGAGGCTTTGGGTTCGATCGACTGCACGCCGCCAGCGACCCTGAAGCAGCCGGCCGTCGTCGCTCCCTCTTCTCTCTATATATAGAGGGCGATTTCACTTGCCGCCCGTCGCGGCCTGCAGGCGCTCGACCGGCACCGCGTCGGCCATCACCGCGTAGCCGGCGTCGCTCGGGTGAATGCCGTCGCCGCTGTCGTACCGGCGCTGCAGCACATTCGGGCGCGCCGGATCGCGCAGCACCGCATCGAAGTCGACCACGCCGTCAAACCCGCCGCCACTCCGAATCCACCGGTTCACCTCGAGCCGGATCGCCTCGCGCCCGGCCGGCAACGCCGCCGGCGTCAGCGTCGCACCGAAGACCTTCACGCCCTGGCGGTGCGCGGCCTCGATCAATCGGCGATAGCCATCGATCAACGACGCGGCCGTGACCTGCGTATGCGGGCTGTCGCAATCGAGCCCCGCTCGCGGCGGCATCGCCGCAAAATTGATGTCGTTGATACCGATCAGCACAATCGCCGCCTTCACCCCTGCGCGCGACAGCGCATCGCGCTCGAACCGCGACGCCAGCGACGTGCCGTAACAGGCCGAATCGCTGAGCAGCCGGTTGCCGCTGATGCCGAGATTCACGACGCCGAGCGAATCCGAACCCGCCGCGGTCAGCCGGCGCGCCAATGCGTCCGGCCAGCGATGGTTACGGTTCAGGCTCGAGCGCAACCCGTCGGTGATCGAATCGCCGATTGCCGCGACACTGGCCCGCGCGGAACCCGCTTCGACAGCCAGTTCGGTCACCCACGCATACTGGGTAAAGCGAGTGCGGAAGGCACCGGCGCCCGGATCGTTCACGTGATCACCCGGCGCCGACACATAATTGACTTGATTCGACACGCGGTGCCACACGGTCATCCGTTGGTTCGCGCTCATCCGCAGACTGATCGCATACGGCCGCCCGGCCGTCACGTCGATCGCCGCCGGGTCGCTTTCGAGTTCCTGCCCCGGCGCAAGCGTCACCGACGCCTTGCCGCCGAAGCGCACCGCGACAGCCGTACCGTCCACCAGCGCCGCGCCGTCACCCGCGCGCGCCAGACCGGCAGCCTCGATCACCAGCGGCGCGCGACCGTAGGCATTGCTCACGCGAATCCGCGCGCCATGTCCCGATACCGTCGGGTAGACGATCTGCCGGACGGTGCGCCCGGCCACGTCCGGCGCGCGATAGAGCGGTGGCGGCGCAGCCAGGTCAGGAATCGGCTGCAGCGCGGTCGCCCACGCGGCAATCCATCCGGCCGGTGCAGCCGAGGCGGCAAGCGGCGACAGGAAAACGGACGCGCCCAGCACGGTCGCGACGAAACTGCTTCGAAATGACATCGGCGAAATCCTCATCGGAAAGCGGGCATTGTGCCGCAGAAGCCGTCACTCTCACGCGCTCGATGCCTTCACCCCGGCGAGATCACGCCCCTATGCCCCCTCGTTTACCCCAGTCTCGCCGCAAATCCGCAAGAAATTTATTAACCGACCGGTCGGTTGGTTTATACTTCGCACACATTCAACCGGACGAGAACCTCCGCCATGTACACGCAATCCCTCGACATCCCCGGCAACGTCGCGCCGCCCGACGCCGCAGCCGAGTCGCCCGAGCAGGCGCGGTTCGACGCGGTCATGGCCGCGGACGGCAAGATCGAATCACAGGACTGGATGCCCGATGCCTATCGCAAGACGCTCGTGCGCCAGATCTCGCAGCATGCGCACTCGGAAGTCGTCGGCATGCTGCCGGAAGGCAACTGGATCTCGCGCGCGCCGAGCCTGAAGCGCAAGGCGATCCTGCTCGCGAAAGTCCAGGACGAAGCCGGTCACGGCCTCTATCTGTACAGCGCGGCCGAAACGCTCGGCGTATCGCGCGACTCGCTGATCGACGCGCTGCATGCCGGCAAGGCGAAATATTCGAGCATCTTCAACTACCCGACGCCGACCTGGGCGGACGTCGGCGTGATCGGCTGGCTGGTCGACGGCGCCGCCATCATGAACCAGATCCCGCTGTGCCGTTGCACGTACGGCCCGTATGCGCGCGCGATGATCCGCGTGTGCAAGGAAGAATCGTTCCACCAGCGTCAGGGCTTCGATGCGCTGCTGTCGATGATGAAGGGCACCGACGCGCAACGCGCGATGGTCCAGCAGGCAGTGAACCGCTGGTGGTGGCCGGTGCTGATGATGTTCGGCCCGAGCGACGCCGATTCGGTCCACAGCAGCCAGTCCGCGAAATGGGGCATCAAGCGCATCTCGAACGACGACCTGCGGCAGAAGTTCGTCGACGCGACGGTCGACCAGGCGAAGGTGCTCGGCGTGACGCTGCCCGACCCGGACCTGAAGTGGAACGACGCGCGCGGCCACCATGACTACGGCACGATCGACTGGGATGAATTCTGGCGCGTCGTCAACGGCGACGGCCCGTGCAACAAGGAACGCCTCGCGACCCGCGTGAAAGCGCACGACGACGGCGCGTGGGTGCGCGAAGCCGCGCTCGCGCACGAAGCGAAGCGCCGCGCCCGCACCGAACAGCACGCCGCCTGAGCGGCAACCATCGAATACAGGATTCAGGAGAGAGTGATGAACAAGGAATGGCCGATCTGGGAAGTGTTCGTGCGCAGCAAGCAGGGCCTCGACCACAAGCACTGCGGCAGCCTGCACGCGGCCGACGCGTCGATGGCGCTGCGCATGGCGCGCGACGTCTACACGCGCCGCCAGGAAGGCGTGAGCATCTGGGTGGTGCCGTCGTCGGCAATTACCGCGTCGGATCCGGCCGAGAAGGCCGAGCTGTTCGAACCGGCGGGCGACAAGATCTACCGTCACCCGACGTTCTACACGCTGCCCGACGAAGTCAACCACATGTAACGCTCGCGCCATGACGATCACGCCCGAACACCTCTCCTACGTGCTGCGCCTCGCGGACAACGCGCTGATCCTCGGTCAGCGCAACGCCGAATGGTGCGGCCACGGCCCGATCCTCGAGGAAGACATCGCGCTCACCAACATGAGCCTCGACCTCATCGGCCAGGCCCGCATGTTGTATACGCACGCCGCCGAACTCGAGCGCCAGCTCAACGGCGCGGCGAAGACGGAAGACGATTACGCATACTTCCGCACCGAACGCGAGTTCGCGAACTTCACGCTCGCCGAGCTGCCGCACTACGGCCCGATCGCCGGCACCGCGCACGCCGACAAGGACTACGCGGTGACGATCGTGCGCAACTTCCTCTACGCCGCGCTGATGCTGCACGTCTGGAGCGCGCTCGAAACGTCGACCGACACGCAACTCGCCGCGATCGCCGCGAAATCGGTGAAGGAGACCCGCTATCACGTGCAGCATGCACGCGAATGGCTCGTGCGCCTCGGCGACGGCACCGACGAATCGCATCGCCGCGCGCAGGCCGCGCTCGACTACCTGATTCCGTACACGCGCGAATTCTTTGCAGCCGACGCGATCGACGACGCCGTCGCCGCACCGGGCATCGGCCCGGCAGCGGCCGCGCTCGAAGCCGCCTGGCGTGCGGACGTGGACGATGCGCTCGCGGAAGCGACGCTCGTTCTGCCGGCGCCGGTGCAGCATGTGACGACCGGCAAGCAGGGCGAGCACTCGGAGCACATGGGCTACCTGCTCGCGGAAATGCAGAGCCTCGCTCGCCAGCACCCCGGCGCGACCTGGTAACCGGCCGACCCAACGGAGCCCGACGATGTCCGTACAGACCGCCCCCACCATCGCGACGCCCGCCGCGCACCGCAACGACCCGTTGCTCGCGCGTGCGTGGGATGTGCTCGAAGCCGTGCCCGATCCCGAGATTCCGGTCGTGTCGATCCGCGAGCTCGGCATCCTGCGTGACGTTCGTCGCGCGGACGACGGTTTGCTCGAAGTGGTGATCACGCCGACCTATTCGGGCTGCCCGGCCATGTCGCAGATCGCCGAAGACATCGCCGCGGCGTTGCAGGCGGCCGATCTGCCGCCACACCGGATCGAGACGGTGCTCGCGCCCGCGTGGACGACCGACTGGATCACGCAGGAAGCGCGCGACAAGCTGCGCGCGTACGGCATCGCGCCGCCCGTCGGCCAGTGCGGCAGTGCCGCGCCGCGGGAGAACGTCGTGCGCTTCGTGCCGCGGCCCGTCGCGGCGCCCGCTTGCCCGCGCTGCGGCTCCGTCAGCACCGAACGCCTCGCGCAATTCGCATCCACGGCCTGCAAGGCGCTGTATCGCTGCGTCGACTGCCGCGAACCCTTCGACTACTTCAAACCCTATTGATCATGGCGACCCCGCAATTTCACCCGCTGCGTATCCGCGACGTGCGGCCCGAGACCGCCGACGCCGTTACCGTTTCCTTCGACGTGCCGCCGGCGCTGCGCGACGCGTACCGCTTCACGCAGGGCCAGTTCGTCACGCTGAAGACCCACATCGACGGCGAGGAAACGCGCCGGTCCTACTCGATCTGCGTCGGCACGACCGACTACGATCGCGACGGCGAACTGCGCATCGGCATCAAGCGCGTGCGCGGCGGCCGTTTCTCGAACTTCGCGTTCGACTCGCTGAAGCCGGGCCACACGATCGACGTGATGACGCCGGACGGCCGCTTCTTCACCCACCTGAACGCCGACCACGGCAAGCAGTACGTCGCGTTCTCCGGCGGGTCGGGCATCACGCCGGTGCTCGCGATCGTGAAGACGACGCTCGAGCTCGAACCGCGCAGCACGTTCACGCTGATCTACGGCAATCGCAGCGTCGACGCGATCATGTTCGCGGAGGAGCTCGAGGACCTGAAGAACCGCTACATGAGTCGCTTCGTCCTGTATCACGTGCTGTCGGACGACCTGCAGGACGTCGAGCTGTTCAACGGCGTGCTCGACCAGGCGAAATGCGCGGAATTCCTTGCCACGCTGACCCCGGCCGACGCGATCGACGAAGCCTTCATCTGCGGCCCGGCACCGATGATGGACGCAGCCGAAGCCGCGCTGAAGGCCGCCGACGTGCCGTCGGCGAAGGTGCATGTCGAACGCTTCGGCACGCCGCTGCCGCAAGCCGGCGCGCCCGTCGTCGAGATCACCGACGAGACGCCGGCGGCCGACCTCGAAATCGTGCTCGACGGCAAGAAACGCAAGCTGCGTCTGCCGTACGAGGGCGTCAGCCTGCTCGACGTCGGCCTGCGCGCGGGCCTCGCGCTGCCGTACGCGTGCAAGGGCGGCGTGTGCTGCACCTGCCGGGCGAAAGTGGTCGAAGGCGAAGTCAGGATGGAGAAGAACTACACGCTCGAGGAACACGAAGTGAAGGACGGCTTCGTGCTCACGTGCCAGTGCCACCCGATCAGCGACAAGGTCGTCGTGAGCTTCGACGAGCGTTGAGCGGCGTCGCACCGGCGCGGCGCGCCGGTTTCTCGTCGTCACACATCTCGCTTACACTAGGGGCCGCCGGCCGGGTGGACGTCATCGCGTCCGCCCGGCCGGCGGTTTTCTTTTGTTGATGACAGGCCGATGAGTACCATTCACGTGATTCAGGGCGGCACCGCCGCCGCGTCGCTGCGCGAAGCCCTCGAGCAAGCCGGACGCGACGAGCGCGTCGTCGGATTGCTCGACGATCTCGCAGTTGGGCCGCTGAAGGGCGTCGACGAGACGCCCGACACGCGCGCCGCCTTCTGGCAGCGCGTGCTCGGCGACCGGATTCCCGACTGGAACGCGGAAATCGAAGGCGAGTTCGCGCGCCTCGAGCAGCTCGCGATGGAGACGGGCCAGGTCGTCGTCTGGCACGCGCCGAGTGTCGGCGACAAGCTGCTGCTGCGGCGCGTCGCCTATCACCTGCGCAACGTGCCGCAGCGCCTGAACGAGGTGCGGCTGTCGGCCGCCGATCTCGACGCTCCCGAGCGCGCGGCGCGGTCCCGCACCGACCAGGCCTGTTCGACCGGGATGTTCCGGCCCGCGGCACTCGCCCGGAAGCGGCCGGTGGCTGCGCCGATCTCCGTACTGCGCATCGGTCGCCTCGCGCTCGAATGGCAGGAGGCGAAGCACCTGAATGCCGAGTTGCGCTACTGGGTCAGCAACACGATCAAGAGCGGTCGCTACGACGACCTCGACGCGTTGATCGTCGCGCACGCGGAAACCGGCTGGCTGCCCGCGCAGCGCCTGGTCGGCGCCATCATGGCCGGCGCCGACCGCGGCGGGCTGTTCGTCAGCGACTCGATCGCGTGGTGGCGCTGCCGCGAACTCGCGGCGGCCGGCCGGCTCGAGCTCGAGGACGACACGCCGGCCGCCCTCCCTTCCACGCAGGTGCGCGCGGCAGTCGCGCTCCGCTAACGCTACTCTTTCGCATTCGACCATGGCCCGTACCCGAGCGCCCGACCACGAATCCCAGCGCGAGCAGATCCTCGATCTCGCCGCCGAGAAATTCGCGCAGACGAGCTATCCGAGCACGTCGATGTCCGATCTCGCGACCGCGAGCGGCACATCGAAGGCGCGTCTCTATCACTATTACGAGAGCAAGGAAGCGATCCTGTTCGACCTGCTCGATCGCTACACGAAGCGGTTGATGCTGATCATCGCCGAGGTCGAAGGCGCAAGCCAGCGGCGCGGCCTCAGCGAGCGCGACGCGTTCGCCGAGCTCGTGCGCGCGTTCCTCGCCGAGTACGAGACGTCGCACAGCCGCCATGTCGCACTGCTCAACGACGTGAAGTATCTCGAGGACGCGCAGCGCGAGATCGTGCTCGACCGCCAGCGCGACATCGTCGCCGCATTCGCGCGCCAACTCGCGCGCGCCTATCCGGACCGGATCTCGAAGGAAAACCAGACGTCGGTGACGATGATGGTGTTCGGGATGATCAATTGGACGTTCACGTGGCTCAAGCCGGGCGGCCGCCTCGGCTACCGCGACTTCGCCGAACAGGTGATCGACCTGATGGAACGCGGGCTGTCGCCGGGCGCGTGATTGACGCGCAGCAGCACGCGTTGCGCGGCAGGCACACTGTGACAGCTCGTCGCGCGTTTCATACTATGAATTTTAAATCCGTTAAAAATCAAATAGATACATCATTAACTAAGCGGATTTAGAATTCACCCTCGGCACAAATAACGTCAAATGCGGGTTTTCCCTACCTCGGTCGGGTAGAATGCTGTTGCATTGCACAAGCCGCTTGTGCAGCCACACACTGAGGAACCCACGATGAACACGCAATTCAACCGCCGTGCCGATGCTGTCGGCCACGCCGGTACTGCGCCGGTTCTCGTCAGGGAACTGGCTTCCAAAGACCGTGAGCGAATGCTCACCCACTTTCTCTCGCTCGATGAAGAGGACCGCCTGCTGCGCTTCGGCCAGATGGTGCCCGACCACGTGATCGAGAACTATGTCCGTACGATCGACTTCGGTCGCGACACCGTGTTCGGCGTGTTCGACCATGCGCTCGAACTGATCGGCGTCGGCCATCTGGCGTACCTGCCCGCCGACGGCGACAAGCGCACGGCCGAATTCGGCGTGTCGGTACTCGAAAGCGCGCGCGGCCGCGGCGTCGGCTCGAAGCTGTTCGAGCGCGCGGCGATCCGCAGCCGCAACACCCGCGTGACGATGCTGTACATGCATTGCCTGTCGCGCAACGCGACCATGATGCACATCGCGAAGAAGTCCGGGATGCGAATCGAGTATGCGTACGGCGAAGCCGATGCGTACCTGTCGCTGCCGCCGGCCGATCACTCGACGATCCTCGCCGAGATGCTGCAGGAACAGGCCGCGGTATTCGACTACGCGCTCAAGCGCCAGGCGCATCGCACGTCGAAGTTCATCGAATCGCTGATGCCCGCCGCGCTGACGGCGTAACATCGGCCGACCGGGCCGCCCCGCGGCGCGCCCGGCCCTCCCGCCTTGCCGCCCTCCACACCGCGCGCTAGCGCACCGACCGGATCGGCAACGCCGTCGTCTCCTTGAAGCACTCGAGCGAGAAGCTCGTCTTCACGTCGATCACCGACGGATGGTGCAGCAAATGCTCCTGCACGAAGCGGGAGAAATGCGCCATGTCCTCGACCTGCACGCGCAGCAGGTAATCCATGTCACCCGTCATCGCATGGCACGCGACCACTTCCGGCCAGGTCTGCACCGCCGCGCGGAACAGCTCCGCGTGGGTCGCGCCCGCGCGCGCCGACGTCTCGTCGGCGCGAACCGGCGCCAGGCCGCCGCGCTTCTCGAGCCGCACGCTCACGTACGCAAGCAGGTCGAGCCCGAGCTTCTGCGGATCGAGCAACGCGACATAGCCGGTGATCACGCCGATTTCCTCGAGCCGCCGGATCCGCCGCAGGCACGGGCTCGGCGACAGGTTCACGCGCTCGGCGATCTCCTGGTTCGACAGGCGCCCGTTCTCCTGAAGAATCGCGAGGATTCGCCGGTCGATGGCATCCAATTCGGCTTGCGCCATTTTCTGCCTCCTGATGGTTATTTCGAGACTGGAAATTGCGCCATCGTAGACACCGACAATCAAGTTCGCAAGTTTACGCTCCCCCCTGCCCGCTACACTCTGTCGCATGGAGCGATGCGTTGCGCGCACGGCGGCACGCATCACCTTCGACATGAACCGGCCGGGCACCCCACATCGTCCCGATCGATCGCAAAGCACACTGGAGACACGGCATGCAGATCCCCAACTGGGACAACCCCGTCGGCACCGACGGCTTCGAATTCATCGAATACACCGCCCCGGATCCGAAAGCGCTCGGACAACTGTTCGAACGGATGGGTTTCACCGCGATCGCGCGCCATCGCCACAAGGACGTGACGGTTTACCGTCAGGGCGACATCAACTTCATCATCAACGCCGAACCCGATTCGTTCGCGCAACGCTTCGCGCGCCTGCACGGCCCGTCGATCTGCGCGATCGCGTTCCGCGTGCAGGATGCCGCGAAGGCGTACCAGCACGCGCTCGAACTCGGCGCATGGGGCTTCGACAACAAGACGGGCCCGATGGAGCTGAACATCCCGGCGATCAAGGGCATCGGCGACTCGCTGATCTATTTCGTCGATCGCTGGCGCGGCAAGAATGGCGCGCAGCCGGGCGCGATCGGCGACATCAGCATCTATGACGTGGACTTCGAGCCGATCGCCGGCGCGAACCCGAACCCGGTGGGCCACGGCCTCACCTACATCGACCACCTGACGCACAACGTGCATCGCGGCCGCATGCAGGAATGGGCCGAGTTCTACGAGCGCCTGTTCAACTTCCGCGAAGTGCGCTACTTCGACATCGAAGGCAAGGTAACGGGCGTGAAGTCGAAGGCAATGACGTCGCCGTGCGGCAAGATCCGCATCCCGATCAACGAGGAAGGCTCGGACACGGCCGGCCAGATCCAGGAATACCTCGACGCGTACCACGGCGAAGGCATCCAGCACATCGCGCTCGGCACGAACGACATCTACGGCGCGGTCGACGGCCTGCGCGGCAAGGAAGTGAAGCTGCTCGACACGATCGACACGTATTACGAGCTGGTCGACCGCCGCGTGCCGAACCACGGCGAATCGCTCGACGAGCTCAAGAAGCGCAAGATCCTGATCGACGGCGCGCGCGACGACCTGCTGCTGCAGATCTTCACCGAGAACCAGATCGGCCCGATCTTCTTCGAGATCATCCAGCGCAAGGGCAACCAGGGCTTCGGCGAAGGCAACTTCAAGGCGCTGTTCGAATCGATCGAGCTCGACCAGATCCGCCGCGGCGTGGTCCAGGACAAGGCCTGACGCAGACGGCCGCGCGGCCGGCACCCCGCAATCCGGGTGGCGCGCGAACCGGCGGCACAAAGAAAAAGGGCGGGAATCGCAAGATTCCCGCCCTTTTGTCGTTTTCTCGTTTTCTCGTTCCGGCACGGCCCGGCGGCCGCGCGAGCGGATCAACGCACGGTCGCCTTCGGCGCGACGGCGCGCTCGGCCGCCGGCTGTGCGTCGGCGTCCTGTGCCGGCGCGATCTGACGCATCTGCGCGCCGGCTGCCGCCAGTGCGCTCGCGCCTTGCGCGTGCACCGGGCCGGTCATCGCGAAAAACGCCGCGGACACGATCAGGAAACTCTGGATATGACGTGTGTTCATTGCACCTCCTTTAAAACTGCCGGCGCCTCCCCGGTTGCGTCGAAACGGGCCGACGCGGCCGGGCACCTCCGGCAGGCCGACAAGATTAACGGCATTTGTACGAAGATGGGACCGGCTTTACATGCTTTTACATGATGTAACGCCTCGTCGTGCGCCGCATCGGCGATGCGCCGCGACACGCCGGCCGATGGTCGGCGGGTTTGCCCCAGTGCTACCATCAGTTAAAACCGGCCAATATGCCGGCCACTGCCGACACGTTCACAAGACGTCGACGCAATCGAAGCTTTGGTGATCCCAAACCGGGTGGAGGAGACAGTTAATGAATGCCCCGCTAGACGCAGGCCAACGCGCGTCGCTTGAAGCCGCGCTGAAGTCCGTCACGCTTGACGACAAATACACGCTAGAACGCGGTCGCGCGTACATGAGCGGCATCCAGGCGCTCGTGCGCCTGCCGATGCTCCAGCAGGAACGCGATCGCGCCGCCGGCCTCAATACGGCCGGTTTCATCTCCGGTTACCGCGGCTCGCCGCTCGGCGGCCTCGACCTCTCGCTCTGGAAGGCCAAGCAACACCTCGCGGCCCACCAGATCGTCTTCCAGCCCGGTCTCAACGAAGACCTCGCCGCCACCGCCGTGTGGGGCTCGCAGCAGGTGAACCTGTACCCCGGCGCGAAGCACGACGGCGTGTTCGGCATGTGGTACGGCAAGGGTCCGGGCGTCGATCGCACCGGCGACGTCTTCAAGCATGCGAACTCGGCCGGCTCGTCGCGGCACGGCGGCGTGCTCGTGCTCGCCGGCGACGACCACGCGGCGAAATCGTCGACGCTCGCACACCAGTCCGAACACATCTTCAAGGCCTGCGGGCTGCCGGTGCTGTTCCCGTCGAACGTGCAGGAATATCTCGACTTCGGCCTGCACGGCTGGGCGATGAGCCGCTACTCGGGCCTGTGGGTCGCGCTCAAGTGCGTGACGGACGTGGTCGAATCGTCGGCGTCGGTCGACATCGACCCGCATCGCACCGAGATCGTGCTGCCGACCGACTTCATCCTGCCGGACGGCGGCCTGAACATCCGCTGGCCGGACCCGCCGCTCGTGCAGGAAGCACGGCTGCTCGACTACAAGTGGTATGCAGCACTCGCGTACGTGCGCGCGAACAAGCTCGACCGGATCGAGATCGACGCGCCGCAGGCGCGCTTCGGGATCATGACGGGCGGCAAGGCGTACCTCGACGTGCGCCAGGCGCTGACCGACCTCGGCCTCGACGACGAAACCTGCGCGCGGATCGGCATCCGGCTGTACAAGGTCGGCTGCGTGTGGCCGCTCGAAGCGCAGGGCGCGCAGGCGTTCGCGCGCGGCCTGGACGAAATCCTGGTCGTCGAGGAAAAGCGCCAGATCCTCGAATACGCGATCAAGGAAGAGCTGTACAACTGGCCCGATACGCAGCGCCCGCGCGTGTTCGGCAAGTTCGACGAGAAGGACGGCGCCGGCGGCGAATGGTCGGTGCCGATGGGCAACTGGCTGCTGCCCGCGCATTATGAACTGTCGCCCGCGATCATCGCGAAGGCGATCGCGACGCGCCTCGAGAAGTTCGAGCTGCCGTCCGACGTGCGCGCGCGCATCGCCGCGCGGCTCGCGGTGATCAACGCGAAGGAGATGGCGCTCGCGAAGCCGCACGTGCAGGCCGAGCGCAAGCCGTGGTTCTGCTCGGGCTGCCCGCACAACACGTCGACCAACGTGCCGGAAGGCTCGCGCGCGATCGCCGGGATCGGCTGCCACTACATGACGGTGTGGATGGACCGCAGCACGAGCACCTTCAGCCAGATGGGCGGCGAAGGCGTGCCATGGATCGGCCAGGCGCCCTTCACCGACGAGAAGCACGTGTTCGCGAACCTCGGCGACGGCACCTATTTCCACTCGGGCCTGCTGGCGATACGCGCGGCGATTTCGTCGAAGGCGAACATCACCTACAAGATCCTGTACAACGACGCCGTCGCGATGACGGGCGGCCAGCCGGTCGACGGCGTGCTGACGGTGCCGCAGATCACGCACCAGCTCGCGTCCGAGGGCGCGAAGAAGATCGTGATCGTCACCGACGAGCCGGAAAAGTACGACGAGCAGAAGGTGCTGCTCGCGCCGGGCGTGACGATCCATCACCGCGACCAGCTCGACGACGTGCAGCGCGAGCTGCGCGAGATCGAAGGCACGACGATCCTGATCTACGACCAGACCTGCGCGACCGAGAAGCGCCGCCGCCGCAAGCGCGGCACGTATCCGGACCCGGCGAAGCGCGTCGTGATCAACGACGCGGTGTGCGAAGGCTGCGGCGACTGCTCGGTGCAGTCGAACTGCCTGTCGGTCGAGCCGCTCGAAACCGAATTCGGCACGAAGCGCCAGATCAACCAGTCGAGCTGCAACAAGGACTTTTCGTGCGTGAAGGGCTTCTGCCCGAGCTTCGTCACGGTCGAAGGCGGCCAGCTGAAGAAGCCGAAGGCCGTATCGGTCGACGGCGGTGCGCTGCCGCCGATTCCGGAGCCGACGCTGCCGGCGATCGACCGTGCGTACGGCGTGCTCGTCACGGGCGTCGGCGGCACGGGCGTCGTCACGATCGGCGCGCTGCTCGGGATGGCCGCCCACCTCGAGAACAAGGGCGTGACCGTGCTCGACGTCACCGGCCTCGCGCAGAAAGGCGGCGCCGTGATGAGCCACGTGCAGATCTCGCACGCGCCGACCGACATCCACGCGACGCGGATCGCGATGGGCGAAGCCGACCTCGTGATCGGCTGCGACGCGATCGTCACGGCCGGCGACGAATGCACGTCGCGGATGCGGCACGACACGACCCGCGTGGTCGTCAACAGCGCGCAGACGCCGACCGCCGAGTTCATCAAGAACCCGAACTGGGCGTTCCCCGGCCTGTCCGCGGAAAACGACATTCGGGCGGCGGCAGGCGAAGCGGTCGATTTCATCGACGCGAACCGCTTCGCGGTCGCACTGCTCGGCGATGCGATCTACACGAACCCGTTCGTGCTCGGCTACGCATGGCAGAAAGGCTGGCTGCCGCTGACGCTCGCCTCGCTCGCACGGGCGATCGAGCTGAACGCGGTGTCGGTCGAGAAGAACCGCGCGGCATTCGACTGGGGCCGCCGCGCCGCGCACGACCTCGCGAGCGTGAAGCAGGCCGCGGCCGGCGACGCACGCCCCGCGCACGTCGCGACGGTCATCTCGCTGCACACGAAGAAGGCGGTCGACGCACTGATCGCGAAGCGCGTGGACTTCCTGACCGCGTACCAGAACGCCACGTACGCATCGCGCTATGCGGCCTTCGTCGACAAGGTGCGGGCAGCCGAACGCGCGCTGGCGGACGGCGACGCGGTGCAGGAGCCGCTGACCGAGGCGGTCGCGCGCAACCTGTTCAAGCTGATGGCATACAAGGACGAATACGAGGTCGCGCGGCTGCAGTCCGATCCCGCATTCCTCGCCCGGCTGTCGTCGCAGTTCGAAGGCGAGTGGAAGCTGAAATTCCATCTCGCACCACCGCTGTTCGCGAAGAAGGACACCCACGGCCATCTCGTGAAGAAGGCGTACGGCCCGTGGATGCTGTCGGCGTTCCGCCTGCTCGCGAAGGCGAAGTTCCTGCGCGGCACGGGCCTCGACCCGTTCGGCCGCACCGACGAGCGTCGCACCGAGCGTGCACTGATCGGCGAGTACGAAGCGCTGATCGGCGAAGTGCTGGCCACGCTGAACGCGGCCAACCGCCCGCTCGCGCTCGAGCTCGCGGCGCTGCCGGACGGCATTCGCGGCTATGGCCACGTGAAGGAGAACAACCTGCGCGCGGTGCGTCAGAAGTGGAACACGCTGCTCACGCAGTGGCGTTCGCCGACGGGCGGCCATTCGCGTCAGCAGGTCGCGTAATGGTGCATGGCGGGCGTTCGCGGTCAGGGCGCCCGCCGCCACCCGGCCGGCGGCTCATGTAAAGCCCGAAAAAAACGCCACGGAACGCGAGTTCCGTGGCGTTTTTCATTGCGCCGCGCGGTGAGGCGCGGCACGCGCGGCGGCGAACTTACTTCGTGTTCGCGTTCGCGGCGGCCACAGCCGTCATGTTGATGATCCGGCGCACGGTCGCGGCCGGCGTCAGGATGTGGACCGGCTTCGCCGCGCCGAGCAGGAACGGGCCAACCGTCACGCCTTCGCCGCCGACCATCTTCAGCAGGTTGTACGCGATGTTCGCCGCTTCGACGTTCGGCATGATCAGCAGGTTCGCTTCGCCCGACAGCGTCGTGCCCGGGAACGCGGCCTTGCGGACCGCTTCGGACAGCGCCGCGTCGCCGTGCATTTCACCGTCGACTTCGAGGTTCGGAGCGCGCTCGCTGATCAGCTTGCGGGCTTCTGCCATGCGGCGCGACGACGACGACGGCGCGCTGCCGAAGTTCGAGTTCGACAGCAGCGCGGCCTTCGGCGCAATGCCGAAGCGCTCGATCTCGGCGGCGGCCTGGATCGTCATGTCGGCGAGCTGTTCGGCGCTCGGCAGTTCGTTCACGTACGTGTCGCACAGGAACAGGTTGCGGCCCGGCAGCATCAGCAGGTTCATGGCCGCGTAGTGCTCCGCGCCCTTCGCACGGCCCAGCACCTGCTCGATGAACTTCAGGTGCGTGTGGTACGTGTCGATCATCCCGCAGATCATCCCGTCCGCATCGCCCAGGTGCACGAGCATCGCGCCGATCAGCGTGTTGAACTTGCGCAGCGCGGCCTTCGCGACTTCCGGGGTGACGCCGTCACGTGCGCCGATCTCGTGGTACGCCTGCCAGTAGCGGTGGTAGCGCGTGTCGTCTTCCGGATTCACGATCTCGAAATCGACGCCGGCCTTCAGCTTCGAGCCGATCTTCTGCAGGCGCATCTCGACGACCGACGGACGGCCGACGATGATCGGCTTCGCGATCTTTTCCTGCAGCACGAACTGCGCGGCGCGCAGCACGCGCTCGTCCTCGCCTTCGGCGAACACGATGCGCGCCTGCTGCTTCTTCGCGGTCGCGAACACCGGACGCATCACCATGCCGGTGCGGTAGACGGTCGCGCCGAGCTGCTCGCGGTACGCGTCCATGTCCTGGATCGGGCGCGTGGCGACGCCCGAATCCATCGCGGCCTGCGCGACGGCCGGCGCGATCTTGATGATCAGGCGCGGGTCGAACGGCTTCGGAATCAGGTAGTCCGGCCCGAACTCGAGCGAGTGGCCTTCATACGCCTTCGCGACTTCCTCGCTCTGGTCGGTTTCCTCGGCCAGTTCGGCGATCGCGCGCACGCACGCGAGCTTCATTTCTTCCGTGATCGTCGTCGCGCCGACGTCGAGCGCGCCGCGGAAGATGAACGGGAAGCACAGCACGTTGTTGACCTGGTTCGGGTAGTCCGAACGGCCGGTCGCGACGATCGCGTCCGGGCGCACGGCCTTCGCGTCTTCCGGACGGATTTCCGGTTCCGGGTTGGCGAGCGCCAGGATCAGCGGGCGCTCGCCCATCGTCTTGACCATGTCCTGCTTCAGCACGCCCGCGCTCGAGCAGCCGAGGAACACGTCCGCGCCGACGATCGCGTCGGCGAGCGTGCGCGCGTCGGTGGTCGCCGCATAGCGCTGCTTGGACGGATCGAGGTTGCCGCGCCCTTCGTAGATCACGCCCTTCGAATCGGCGACGAGGATGTTCGACTTCGTGAGACCGAGGTTCACCAGCAGGTCCAGACACGCGATCGCGGCCGCGCCGGCGCCCGAACACACGAGCTTCACTTCGGACAGCTTCTTGCCGACGACCTTCAGGCCGTTCAGGATCGCGGCCGACGCGATGATCGCGGTGCCGTGCTGGTCATCGTGGAAAACGGGGATCTTCATGCGCTCGCGCAGCTTCTGCTCGATGTAGAAGCATTCCGGCGCCTTGATGTCCTCGAGGTTGATGCCGCCGAGCGTCGGCTCGAGCATCGCGATCGCCTCGACGAGCTTGTCGGGGTCGGACTCCGACAGTTCGATATCGAACACGTCGATGCCCGCGAACTTCTTGAACAGGCAGCCCTTGCCTTCCATCACCGGCTTCGCGGCCAGCGGGCCGATGTTGCCGAGGCCCAGCACGGCCGTGCCGTTCGTGATGACGCCGACGAGGTTGCCGCGCGACGTGTACTTCTGCGCGTCGAGCGGATCGGCGTGGATCGCCTCGCACGCCGCGGCGACGCCCGGCGAATACGCGAGCGACAGATCGAGCTGGTTCGACAGCGGCTTGGTCGGGGTGACCGAAATCTTGCCGGGTTTCGGGTTCAGGTGATAAGCGAGAGCGGCCTGCTTCAGTTGTTCGTCCATGATTGACCTGCGAGAGACATGCGAAATTTTGACGGTTCAGTACACAGCACCTTCAGCCGTGTCTGCTTGAATCGAAGGGATGGTCGACTGCGAGACGGCACGCGACGCGCCGGGTCGGCACGCCATCGAACCTTGACGGGTAGTGGCAAGAAGAAAGTACAAAGTACTGAACGATTTCCAAGGGTCGCCTAGTGTACACCCCCTAAATGACGGCTGTTGGTGCAGCGCCACATCCTTGCCATCCGCATCGAGCTGGTCGCACCCCATTTGTTTCGCCGGTGGTGAGCGCCGCACCGAACCTGCGCGAATTCCGCCGAAAACCGCGCTGAATCGGGTAAAATAGCCGGCTACGCGCGCAGCGATGCGATTGTTGGCCCGATTGGTCCGCCGATCGCACCCCGGCCCCTCGGGCAGGTTCCCCTTGCTGCGCCACCGGGCCCGCGCCCGTCTTCGCTCATCACCCAAGGAATGCCCATGACAGGCTACGATCGTCAGTCGATCTCGGATACGACCGCCAAAATCCTGCTCGAAGTGCAGGCGGTGCACTTCAACGCCGAAAAACCGTTCATCTTCACGTCCGGCTGGGCAAGCCCCGTCTACATCGACTGCCGCAAGCTGATCTCGTATCCGCGCGTGCGTCGTGCACTGATGGAAATGGCGGAAACGACGATCATGCGCGACGTCGGCTTCGAGCAGATCGACGCGGTGGCGGGCGGCGAGACGGCCGGCATCCCGTTCGCGGCATGGCTGGCCGACCGGATGATGGTGCCGATGCAGTACGTGCGCAAGAAGCCGAAGGGTTTCGGCCGCAACGCGCAGATCGAAGGTCATCTGGAAGAAGGCTCGCGCGTGCTGCTGGTGGAAGACCTGACGACCGACAGCCGCAGCAAGATCAACTTCGTCAACGCGCTGCGCACCGCGGGCGCGACGGTGAACCACTGCTTCGTGCTGTTCCACTACAACATCTTCAAGGAAAGCGTGTCGGTCCTGAAGGACATCGACGTCGACCTGCACGCACTGGCGACGTGGTGGGACGTGCTGCGCGTCGCGAAGGCGTCGGGCTACTTCGAGACCAAGACGCTCGACGAAGTCGAAAAGTTCCTGCACGCGCCGGCCGAGTGGTCGGCCGCGCACGGCGGCGCCACGGCCCCGAAGGAATGAGGCCGCGCCGGCTCTCAGGCCGGCACCCTGGCTGACAAGGCCGCTCGCTTCATCGCGAGCGGTTTTTTTTCGCCCGTCGCTCCGGATCGAGGCCGCCCCAATCACGGCCGCGGCATGCATCGTTCATCGAACCCTAATGCTAGACTTGATCGAGCGCCGCCATCGGCTGCGCGGGCAACGCACAACGCCAATCATGCCGGGAGCATCGGCCCGGCCCACGTGACGGGAGAAGCGCCATATGCGTGTGGATCGCCGGATCACTTCGCCTGCGTCTCCGGGTCGTCCGTCTCCGTTCATCGCCGCCCTTTTCTGCGCCGCCGCCGCGTGCGTCGCGTTCTTCTTCACCCTGCCCACACGCGCGGAAGGCCCGTTCACGGTGTCGAGCACGGAGCTCACGCCCGGCGGGCACGTCGGCGCCGCGAACGTGTTCGACCGTGGCGACTGCAAGGGCGCGAACCGCTCGCCGCAGCTCAGCTGGCACAATCCGCCGCCCGGCACGCGCGGCTATGCGGTCACGATCTTCGATCCCGATGCGCCCGGGCACGGCTGGTGGCACTGGGCCGTCGCCGGCATCCCGGCGACCGTCACGAGCCTGCCGGCCGATGCCAGCGCGTCGGGCTTCCTGCGGCGCATCGGCGCGAGCGAGGCGCGCAACGACTTCGGGATCGACGGCTACGGCGGCCCGTGCCCGCCGCCCGGCAAGCCGCACCGCTACGTAATCACCGTCTATGCGCTGAAGGGCACGGACCTGCGCGTCGCACAGGGGCGCCCCGCGCCGATGTTCGAGCACGAGATCGGCACGCTGACGATCGGCACCGCACAGCTCACGGTCACCTACGGGCAGTAAGCGCTCGTGCGCTGCCGTATGGCGGTGTCGCCGGCCGCGATTGCCCGCGCCTGCGAATTTATGCGCGCCGCCTGCGTGCTTTTCTCCCGACATTTCGGCTTGCTAGACTCGGCGGCACCGGTCGCGGCATCCCGCCGCGCATCCGCCGCGCCGCCTGACCGCAGCGCGTGAAGCGGCAGGCCGCGGCGCCCGCCGTTTCGCCCCCTTTCCGGAGAACGTTTCATGTCGAACATCGTCATCGTCTATCACAGCGGCTACGGTCACACGCAGAAACTGGCCGACGCCGTCCACGCGGGCGCGCAGGAGGCCGGCGCCACCGCACGCCTGATCGCCGTCGGCGAGCTCGACGACGCGGGCTGGGCCGCGCTCGATGCGGCAGACGCGATCGTCTTCGGCGCGCCGACCTACATGGGCGGGCCGTCCGCGCAGTTCAAGCAATTCGCCGATGCCACGTCGAAACCGTGGTTCACGCAGAAGTGGAAGGACAAGATCGCCGCGGGCTTCACGAACTCCGCGACGATGAACGGCGACAAGTTCTCGACGATTCAGTATTTCGTCACGCTGGCGATGCAACATGGGATGGTGTGGGTCGGCACGGGCATGATGCCGGCCAACTCGAAGGCGGCCACGCGCAACGACATCAATTACGTCGGCGGCTTCACGGGCCTGCTCGCGCAGTCGCCGGCGGACGCGACGCCCGACGAGGGCCCGCTGCCCGGCGACCTCGAGACCGCGAAGGCGTTCGGCCGGCGCGTCGCCGAAGCGACGACCCGCTGGGTGGCCGGCGGCCGCTGAGCGCGCCCGTCAGCGCGCGCCGCCGCACGGACGGCGAGGCGGCATCGGCGCGCGTCAAAGGGACACAAGACGGCCTGCGGGCCGTCCTTTTTTTGCCCCGTGCGGTGCAGGCCGGCCGGATGACGTCTTAAAATGGCGGTTTCAGGGCGCCGCGGCTCCCGTTTCATTCAGTGAGAGCGAAATGAGCACCAAAGTTTTTGTCGACGGCCAGGAAGGCACGACCGGCCTCAAGATCTTCGAATACCTGTCCGCACGCAGCGACATCGAGATCCTGCGCATCGATGAAGCGAAGCGCAAGGACGTCGACGAGCGCCGCCGCCTGATCAACGCGTCGGACGTCACGTTCCTGTGCCTGCCGGACGTCGCGTCGCGCGAATCGGCATCGCTGGTCGAGAATCCGAACACGACGCTGATCGACGCGAGCACCGCGTTCCGCACGAGCGCCGACTGGGCCTACGGCCTGCCGGAACTGACCCGCGCGCAGCGCGAGAAGATTCGCACGTCGAAGCGCATCGCGGTGCCGGGCTGCCACGCATCGGCGTTCGTGCTCGCGATGCGTCCGCTCGTCGATGCGGGCATCGTCGCACCGACGTTCGCCGCGCACAGCTACTCGATCACCGGCTACAGCGGCGGCGGCAAGTCGATGATCGCCGAATACGAAAGCGCGGCGCCGGGCGGCAAGCTCGCGAGCCCGCGTCCGTATGCGCTCGCGCTTGCACACAAGCACCTGCCGGAAATGGCCGCGCACACGGGCCTCGCGCATGCACCGATCTTCACGCCGATCGTCGGGCCGTTCCTGAAGGGCCTCGCGGTGACGACCTACTTCTCGCCCGAACAGCTCGCGAAGCGCGCGACGCCGCAGGACGTGCAGCGCGTGTTCGCCGAGTACTACGCGGACGAACCGTTCGTGCGCGTCGCGCCGTTCAACGCGGATGCGAATCTCGACAGCGGCTTCTTCGACGTGCAGGCGAACAACGACACGAACCGCGTCGACCTGTTCGTGTTCGGCAATGAAGCGCGCTTCGTCACGGTCGCGCGCCTCGACAACCTCGGCAAGGGCGCCTCGGGCGCCGCGATCCAGTGCATGAACCTCAACATCGGTGCCGCCGAGGATGCAGGCCTCAAGCGCTGACCCCGATTGCGTGCGATGCAAAGCCGGCCGCGGGCCGGCTTTTTATTTACTCGCCACAAGCAATATATAAAATCCGGCTCGCGCATTTACAAATATTTACAAGCTTTCCGTTGCGCGATTACCGGCGAATTAATTTCAGCCTCCGTTTCTCCAGTCAATCCCGGATAGGGATAAACCGGATACCACCGCTTTAAACGCTGCCGTTATGCGCGGGAAGGCCTCGAGAGCCGTCCACGCGTGGCAGCCACCCCACTTTGGCAGCACTCTACTGCCCCTCACGCGTTTTAATTCTTACTGAATAGCCTATCCGGCAAGGACTCGTACCGCACGTCTCGTTTCAATCGCCTTTTTTAGACGAGTTCATCAATTGACAGCAAAAATCAAGGCGGCGACATTAGCTCGCACAATTAAACGATTGGAGACAGCGGCATGTCGCACGCCTTATCGAAGGGGGTGGCAACGGCCTTTGCCATCGCCCCTTTCCTGATTGCCTGTGGTGGAGGAGACGGCGGCACGCCCGCGCCGATCAATGCACCGCAATGTTCCGGATCGAGCTGCGGCACGCAAGGGCCGCCGCCGTCGCAGCCCGTCAACGGCGCGCTGTGCCCGGCCAACGCCGACATCGTGAAGAGCACGTACCTCGGCGGTGCCGGTAGCGGCGAGATCGTCAGCGTCAACATCGACGCGGTCGCGATGACGTACACGCTCAAGTGGCTCGAATCGCCGATTCCGCTCGCAACCGGCACGGTCACGCCGAGCCGCGCCGGCACCACGATCACCGGCAAGGTCATCCACCCGCCGACCGGCACGCTGCCGACCGCGGAACAGACGCGCTGCGCGTTCGTCCTCACGCCGGGTTCGGGCACCGCCCCGAACGGCTCGACCTACTCGACGGCCGCCGACTTCAACCCGGCGAACCCGCCGATGCTGCTGGTCGGCATGGGCGTCGCGGGGGGCGGGATTCCGGGCGCGACGGTCCAGTACGACGGGCTGACGATCAGCGTGGTCGGCCTCCCGGTCTTCAAGAACGTCGGCCAGGTGCCGAACCGCCACTTCGACTTCTATCCGTTCCTCGGCTTCGCGAACACGACGACCGACCTCACGAAGCTGCCGGGCACCTACAACGCGCTGCTCTACCACCTCGTGCCGTCGGGCAACTACGCGACGAAGGGCGTGAACGCGAGCGAGACGTTCGACGCGAACGGTGCATGCACCTCGACGAACTCGGGTGGCTGCGTGACGACCGGCGATCCGTGGACGGTCAACACCGCGAACGGCGGCTACCTCGACAGCGCGAAGGCACCGCAGATCCTGCCGCAGACGTCGCTGCCGGTCGTCGGCCCGACCGGCAAGTCGGCGACCGCGCACATGGTCATCGGCCAGCTCAACGGCGCGACCGTGCCGGTGGTGGTCCGCACGGGCTTCGTGTATCTGGGCACCGACCTGGCGCTGCATACCGACGCGAAGGTCGACGACGAATCGGGCATCGCGGTGCTCGGTGCGGCGAGCGCGATCCAGTCGGGCGCGATCGACGGCGGCTACGCGGGTGCGGATTCGAACTTCAAGTACACGGCTGCGCTGATCCGCGGCAGCAACGCGTCGTTCATCAATCCGACCACGCAGGCTGAAGAAGACGGCTTCACGCTCGACTACGGCCAGGGAACGCCGGGCCTGCTGAATGCGACGACGACGCCGCCGAGCGGTGCGAGCTACCCGTCCGCTACGGGCGTGGTGATCGCGACGGGCGGGCTGTACGCGGCGCTGATCCAGGGCACGGTGAACGGCGGCGTCACGTCGACGTCGGCGAACTCGAGCACGTCGTCGACACCGTACTTCGGCGTGGGCGCGCAGATCAGCAAGTAACGGCCGGGGGCGCGGCGGCGACAGGCGTCGCCGCCGCGGGAGACAGGGAAGGCACGAAAACGACGGCGCCCGGCGCGGCGCGGGCAGCACGAGCACAAGCAACAGAAGCGGTCGACAGGGAGCCGGCCGCCGGACAAGACAAATCTGGAGGAGCAACATGAAGCGCAACCTCATTCTGGCGGCGGCCCTTGCCGCCCCCCTTCTTTCCGCATGCGGCGGCGGCGGCGACGGCGACAATCCGCCCCCGCTCGTCGAAGACCGGCTGTGCCCGGCGTCGCTCGACTACAGCACCGTGTTTACCGGCGGCGCGGGCAGCGGCGAACTGGCCAAGGTCCAGCTCGACACGACCAAGATGACCTGGCAGGTCACCTATGTCGAATCGCCGGTTCCGCAAAAGACCGGCACCGTCACGCCGACCCGCGCCGGCACCGTCGACAGCGGCACGCTCACGCAGGAAACGATGCTGCCGACCGCCAAGCTGAACCAGTGCGCGTTCCGGCTGAACGGCGCGAGCCTCGACGCGTCGCGTCCGGCGCGCATCTTCGTCGGCTTCGGCGTCGCGGGCGGCACGATTCCCGGCAAGGAGATCCAGTTCAACGGCGTGCTCGGCCAGGCGGCCGTGCCCGACACGAAATTCCCGTACTACCCGTTCATCGGCTTCTCGTCGATCGAAACCGACATCACGAAGGTCGCGGGCACGTACAGCCACGTCGGCTTCGGTGAAGTGCCGTCGCAGAACTTCGCGCCGGCGTCGATCGATGCGAAGGTGACGATCAACGCGGACGGCACGTGGACCAAGTGCGACTCGACCGGTCAGTTCGCCGGCGGCGCATGCGTGCAGCAAGGCACGAACTTCGTGCAGTCGGCCGACGGCAGCGGCGCGTTCCAGTCGAACAACTACGCGAGCCAGCTGAAGCCGACGCTGTCGGCGACGCCGCAGGGCAAGGGCTTCATGATCGTCGGCAAGCTGCGCAACCAGCTGGTGCCGATCCTCGTGCGCACGGGCGTCGCGAACCCCAACCCGACGCCGGACAACAACGGTGTGCCGGGCCTGACCGCCGACGACGAATCGAGCATCTCGATCCTCGCGCCGCAAACCGCGATCGCGGCCGGCTCGCAGAACGGCGAGTACATCGGCGTCGACAGCCAGTTCGACTACCGCACCACCGCGCTGATCAACAACCAGGCCACGCTGCTCGATCCGTTCCAGCCGTCGCAGGCATCGCTCGCGACCGCGCTCGATCTGGACTACACGCAGAAGGTGCCGGGCACGGTCACGACGATCCACACGGGTTCGGGCAGCACGTCGCCGACCGGCAAGTTCATCTTCACGGGTGGCGTGTTCGGTTTCCTCGACAACGCGGGTTCGACGCCGTATTTCACGATCGGCGCGTTCGTCCAGTAAGCGGGGGAAGCCGTGATGAAGAAAACCCTTCTCTGCGCGGCGGCCGGGGCGGCCGCCCTGGCGCCGCTCGCAGCGCACGCGCAGAGCGCCGGCAGCAACGTCGTCACGCTGGGCTGGTTCCACGTGATGCCGCAGCAAAGCAGCACGCCAATGACGACCAACGTCGCGCCGACGCCGATCAACACGCCGCTGCGGCTGCCGTCGTCGTTCACGTCGCCGGGCACGGGGCTGCGCACCAGCGGCGCGGACACCGTCGGCCTGACGGTCAGCCACTTCCTGACCGACCACATCGCGGTCACGTCCGTGGCCGGCGTGCCGCCGGTGTTCAAGGTGTCGGGCCAGGGCACGATCAGGCCGCCCGGCCCGGCCGGCGCGCTCGGCACGCAGAACATCGGCCTCGGGTCGGTGAACCCGATCGTGAAGAGCGTGCGGCAGTGGAGCCCCGCGGTGATCCTGCAGTACTACTTCGCACAGGCGAACGCGAAGTTCCGGCCATTCCTCGGCCTCGGCGTGTCGTACAACTGGTTCAGCGACCTGCAGCTCAACACGAACTTCATCAAGCAGACGCAGGACAACCTCGGCGCGATTCTCGCCGCGGGCGCGGGCAAGCCGGGCAAGACCTCGGTGGAAGCGAAGGCGTCGTCGTCATGGCAGCCGGTGTTCAACGCGGGCCTGCAGTACAACATGACCGAGCATTTCGGGCTGGTCGCGTCGGTGACGTACATCCCGCTGAAGACGACGTCGACGGTGACGATCAAGGCGGCCGACGGCACGGTGCTCTCCGAGTCGAAATCGGACCTGAAGGCCGATCCGATCATCAGCTACGTCGGGATGACCTACAAGTTCTGATGCAGGCGACGAGGAAGGGATGAACGACGGATGGATGGCCCGCGCCAAAAACGCGGGCGAAAAAAAGCCCGCCTAAGAGGCGGGCTGAATCCATATCAGAGGAGACATGGAGGAGACAGGTGTAACTATAGCGAATCGGTTTCCGCATTGCAACATTTCCGTAGAGAAAATAAGGATTTTCCCTCGAATGCGCACTCTAGATCGCCCGCCATCATCCGCCCCCTTCACATTCTCCCGGTCGAGCACGTCTCCCAGCCTATCGCGACGCACACTGCGCGCCAGCGCGACCCCGCGCGTGACGCGAGCCCGGATGCGAGAACGCCCCACCCTCTGACGAGATGCGGGGCGTCCGGCTGGCTGCGGAGGCAGAAATCAGTGACGGACCAGCGCCATCATCGCGCCGAAGCCGACGAAGATGCCGCCCGTCAGCCGGTTGAACACCTTCGCGACGCTCTGGCTCTTCAACGTCGCGCCGATGCGCGTGCCGAACGACGCGTAGACGAGATACCAGCTGACCTCGATCACCGCGAACGTGACGACGAGGATGCCGAACTGCGGCAGTGTCGGCGCGGCGGCGTTGATGAACTGCGGCAGCAGCGCAGCCGCGAACAGGATCGCCTTCGGGTTGCTGCCCGCAACCAGGAAGCCATTGCGGAACAGCGCCCCGCGCGATGCCGACGCACCGTGCAAAACCGCATCGACGTCGGCGGCCGGTGCGTCGTCGACGCGGGCGCGCCATGCCTTCACGCCGAGATAGATCAGATAGGCGGCGCCCGCGAAGCGCAATGCATCGAACATCGCCGGCCATGCCTCGAGGACGGCCCCGAGCCCCGCCGCGGACACCGCGAGCATCAGCACCAGCGCGCTCAGGCAACCCGCCATCGTCGACGACGAGCGGCGCAGCCCGTGCCGCGCGCCGTGCGTCATCACGAGCAGCATGTTCGGACCGGGAATCGCCGACACGACGAACACCGTCGCCACGAAAAGCCACCACGTATGCAGGTTCATGACCGCCTCAGCCGAAAGAGAAATGAAATGTCGATTATGCCGCGTGCGCGGCGGTTCTGTCCCGCGCCGGCTCAGCGGCCCGCGCGGCGCAGCGCGACTTCGCCGAGCACCGCGAAATCCTGTTCGCCACCGCCGTGCGCGAGCGCATCGAGCAGGCTGTCGCGCACGACGCTCGCGACCGGCAGCGGCACCGACGCCGCGTCGCCGGCCTGCAGCGCGAGCCTGACGTCCTTCAGCCCGAGCCGGGCCTTGAAGCGCGCGGGTTCGTAGCTGCGCTCGGCGATCATTGCGCCGTAGCCTGCGTAGACCGGCCCCGGAAACACGCTGCCGGTAATCACGTCGAGGAAGTCGCGCATCGCGACGCCGTGCGCGCCGAGCAGCGCGGACGCCTCGCCGAGCGTCTCGATTGCCGACGCGAGCGTGAAGTTCGCGGCGATCTTCGCGACGTTCGCGTGCTGCGGCAGCGAACCGAACCGCCAGGTCTTCTGACCGATCGCGTCGAACAGCGGCTGCACGCGGTCGATCGCCTCGGCCGGGCCGCCGGCCATGATCGTCAGGCGCGCGGCGGCCGCGACGTCGGGGCGGCCCATCACGGGCGCGGCGACGTAGTCGATGCCGCGCGACGCATGCGCGTGCGCGAGCGACTCGGCCAGCGCGACCGACACGGTCGCCATGTTCACGTGGATCAGGCCGCGCGGTGCCTGCGCGAGCAGCGCGTCGTCGAAGACTTCGCGCGCGGCCGCATCGTCGGCCAGCATCGAGAACACGGCATCGCCGCGAAACGCGTCGGCCGGCGTATCGACGATCTGCGCGCCGAACGCGGCGAGCGGCTCGGCGCGCTCGCGCGACCGGTTCCAGACCCGCACGGTGTGCCCAGCCTTCAGCAGGTTCGTCGCGATCGCCTGCCCCATTTCGCCCAGCCCGATAAAACCGAGATCCATTGCCCGCTCCTTCGACTCGTGAAGCGAGGAGTTAAACACAGATGGCGGCAGCTTGCAGCCCTCCGCAGACGGCCGCGCGCGGTGCGATACTGCGCGAATGGCGACCGCGACCTTCCGCTTCCACGGCGAACTGAACGCGTTTCTTTCGCGCGCGCAGCGCGAGTGCGCGTTCGCGCATGCGTTTGCGCGCGACGCGACGGTCAAGCACGCGATCGAGGCGCTCGGCGTCCCGCATACGGAAATCGGCCGGCTGTGCGTGAATGGCGCGCTAGCCGCGCTCGACCGGCCGCTCGGCGATGGCGACCATGTCGACGTCCACCCGGAACGCGCGCCGCCACCGGCCGGCGCTTCAGCCGCGCCGCAACCGGACCGCTGGCGCTTCGTTGCCGACGCGCATCTCGGCGGCCTCGCGCAGCTGCTGCGCCTCGCCGGCTTCGACACCTGCTACGACAACCATTACCGCGACGACGAACTCGTCGCGCTCGCCGCGCGCGAAGGCCGGATCGTGCTGACCCGCGACCGCGAGCTGCTGAAGCGCCGCGCGGTCGTGCGCGGCTGCTACCTGCACGCGCAGCAGCCGGACACGCAGCTGCGCGAACTGTTCACGCGGCTCGACCTCGCGCCTCACATGCGTCCGTTCCGTCTGTGCCTGCGCTGCAACGCGCCGCTGCACGCGCTCGATGCGGCCGCCGCCGCGCCGCGCGTGCCGCCCGGCATCCGCCAGCGGCACCGGCGCTTTGCCGCGTGCGACGTGTGCCGGCGCGTGTTCTGGGAAGGATCGCACTGGCGGCGCATGCGCGCGGTGGTCGACGCGATGCGTACGCCGCCGCCCGGCACGCCGGATGCGCCCGATGCACCGGCCGCGGCGGACGCCTGAAAAAACAAAACCCCGCGTGCCGGAGCGTGCGGGGTTTCGCGATGGGTGGCCGGCCGTGCCGGCCCCGACGAAGCGGGCTTAGTTGGCTGCGCCGGTGTCGTTCGTGCCGGCTGCCGAAGCGGCTGCGGCCTTCGCCTTGCCCTTGGCCGAACCGTGGTGCTTCAGCGCGTGCTTCGGCTTGCTGTGATCCTTCTTCATCGGTGCCGGTGCAGAAGCCGACGTGTCGGCTGCCGGCGCGGACGCCTGTGCGAATGCCGAAACCGATGCGAGAGCGAATGCTGCGGTCATGATCGAAGCGAGCGTCTTCTTCATTGTTCTTCCTTTAGCGGAGAAAAAGTCAAACGTACCGGTAAGAGATGCGAGGCATCCGCATCGGAACATCAGTCGCGCCGGGTTGCCGGTCGCCGCCGGGCGGCCCGGCTCTTGCCTTTCCGCCTCGACAAATACTGACGCACTGGCTCCATAACGCATCGCCCGCACGGCGAGTTGACACGTTGCTTGCATCCCTCGGGTTTCCCCGAGGGCGCGGGCTTCCTGCCCGCCCGACGCGTCCCGGGCACCTGCGTCAATCGTCCGACAAACCGGCTCTCGCACCCGCCGCGGCGACGCTATACTGGCCTCCTTCCGATCCAACCGGATCGCGGCCGGTCACGAGACCGCCGCCGTCGCGAGGCGCCCAAATTGCCCGACCACAATCTGGACAAACTGAAAATCGACCGGCGTCCGATCGCGCCCGCGCCACGCCGGCGCCGGTGGGTCCGGTACGCGGTCGCCGCCGTGCTCGTGCTCGTCGCGATCATCGCCGTGCTGATGCTCACCGGCCGGCCGACGGTCGACACGACCTCCGTCACCTCCGCCTACCCGTACCAGAACGACACCCAGCTGAATGCGACCGGCTACGTCGTGCCGCAGCGCAAGGCCGCGGTCGCGTCGAAGGGCCAGGGGCGCGTCGAATGGCTCGGCGTGCTCGAGGGCACGCGCGTGAAGAAGGACGAGATCATCGCGCGGCTCGAAAGCCGCGACGTCGAGGCGTCGCTCGCGCAAGCGCTGGCGCAGGTGAAGGTCGCCCGCGCGAACCTCGGCGTCGAGCAGGCCGAACTGAAGGATGCCGAGATCGCGCTGCGCCGCAGCACGGTCCTCGCGCCGAAGGGCGCAGTGCCGGCCGCGCAGCTCGACGCCGACACGGCCCGCGTGAACAAGGCGCGCGCGTCGGTCAACAGCGACCAGGCCGCGATCGCGTCCGCCGAAGCGAACGCCCAGGCCGCGCAGGTCGCGGTCGACCAGACGGTGATCCGCGCGCCGTTCGACGGCATCGTGCTCGCGAAGCACGCGAACGTCGGCGACAACATCACGCCGTTCTCGTCCGCATCGGACAGCAAGGGTGCGGTCGTGACGATCGCCGACATGGACACGCTCGAGGTCGAGGCCGACGTCGCCGAATCGAACATCGCGAAGATCCGCGCGGACGAACCGTGCGAGATCCAGCTCGACGCGCTGCCCGACATGCGCTTCGCGGGCAGCGTGTCGCGCATCGTGCCGACGGTCGACCGCTCGAAGGCGACCGTGCTCGTGAAGATACGTTTCGTCGACCGCGACGCGCGCGTGCTGCCCGACATGAGCGCGAAGATCGCGTTCCTGTCGAAGCCCGCGACACCGCAGGACCGGCAGCCGGTGACGGCCGTGCAGGCAAGCGCCGTGGTCGAGCGCGACGGCCGGCCGGTCGTGTTCGTCGTGAAGGACGACACCGTGCATGCGACGGCGGTGACGCAAGGCACGCGAATCGGCGAACTCGTCGCGATCCGCGGCGTGAAGCCCGGCGACACGGTCGTGCTCGCGCCGGGCGCGAAGCTGAAGGACGGCGCGAAAGTGACCGTCGCGAAGAAATAGCGAGGCGCGCGTGAACGACGCCTCGCCGCCCCTCGTCGAGATCAGCCGCGTCGCGAAGTCGTACCGGCGCGGCAACCAGGTCGTGCCGGTGCTGACCGACATCACGCTCGACATCGGCGAAGGCGACTTCGTCGCGCTGATGGGGCCGTCCGGCTCCGGCAAGAGCACGCTGCTGAACCTGGTGGCCGGCATCGACCGGCCCGACAGCGGCGAGCTGCGCGTGGGCGGGCTCGACATCTCGCGGCTCGAGGAAGCGCAACTGGCCGAATGGCGCGCGGCGAACGTCGGCTTCATCTTCCAGTTCTACAACCTGATGCCGGTGCTCACCGCGTTCGAGAACGTCGAGCTGCCGCTGATGCTCACGCACCTGTCGCGCCGCGAACGGCGCGAGCGCGTCGAGCTGGTGCTCGACATGGTGAATCTCGGCGACCGCACGAGCCACTACCCGTCCGAGCTGTCGGGCGGCCAGCAGCAGCGCGTCGCGATCGCGCGCGCGCTGATCACCGATCCGGTGCTGATCGTCGCCGACGAGCCGACCGGCGACCTCGACCGCGCGTCGGCCACCGACGTGCTCGCGATGCTGCAGCGGATGAACGCCGAGCTCGGCAAGACGATCATCATGGTGACCCACGATGCGCACGCGGCCGAGGCCGCGCAGTCGCTCGTGCATCTGGAAAAAGGGGAGCTGATCGATGGGCACGCCGTCTGACCGACGGGAGCGCGCAAGATGATCGTGCTGAAGCTGATCGCGCGCAATGCGCTGCGGCACCGGCTGCGCACGCTGCTGACCGTGCTCGGGCTGACCATCGCGGTGCTCGCGTTCGGGCTGCTGCATACCGTCGTCGACGCGTGGTACGCCGGCGCGGCCGCCGCGTCCAGCGGACGGCTCGTCACGCGCAACGCGATCTCGCTCGTGTTCCCGCTGCCGGTCAGCTACGAGAACCGGATCCGCGGCGTGGACGGCGTGACGGCCGTGGTCCGCTCGAACTGGTTCGGCGGCGTGTACCGCGATCCGAAGAACTTCTTCGCGAGCTTCGCGGTATCGGACAACTACCTCGACCTGTATCCGGAATTCCTCCTCCCGGCGCAGCAGCGCGCCGACTACGACCGCGACCGCCGCGGCTGCCTCGTCGGGCGCCAGCTTGCGACGCAGTTCGGCTTCAGGATCGGCGACGTGATTCCGCTGAAGGGCACGATCTACCCTGGTACGTGGGACTTCGTCGTGCGCGGCATTCTCGACGGCCGCGACGACTCGACGATCACGCGCCAGCTGGTGTTCCACTGGGACTACCTGAACGAGACGGTGCGCAAGCGCACGCCGAAGCAGGCGGACCAGGTCGGCGTGTTCGTGCTCGGCGTCGCGAACCCGGACGACGGCGCCGCGATCGCGCGCAACGTCGACGCGGTGTTCAAGAACTCGCTCGCCGAAACGCTGACCGAGACCGAGCAGGCGTTCCAGCTCGGCTTCGTCGCGATGTCGAACCAGATCATCGCGGCGATCCGCGTCGTGTCGTACGTGGTGATCCTGATCATCATGGCCGTGATGGCGAACGCGATGGCGATGAGCGCGCGCGAGCGCACCGCCGAATACGCGACGCTGAAAGCACTCGGCTTCGGCCCCGGCTTTCTCGCGCTGATCGTGTTCGGCGAATCGGTCGTGATCGCGGTGGCCGGCGGCGGGCTCGGGATACTCGCGACACCGCCGGCCGCAAGCCTCTTCAAGCAGGCCGCGGGCGGCATCTTCCCGGTCTTCAAGGTGTCGACCGAGACGATGGCGCTGCAGGCCGCGTGTTCGATCGCGGTCGGCTTCGCGGCCGCGCTGGTGCCGGCGTGGCAGGCGGCCCGCGTGCGCGTGGTCGAAGGCCTGCGGGCGATCGGGTAGGCGCATGGCGATTCCGCTCACCTACATCGCGCGCAACCTGTGGACGCGGCGGCTCACCACCGCGCTGACCGCCGGCGGGATGGCGCTGGTGATCTTCGTGTTCGCGACGGTGCAGATGCTAGACGCGGGGCTCACGCAGACGCTCGTGTCGACCGGCGAACCGGACAACGTCGTGGTGATCCGCAAGGGTGCGGAAACCGAGATCCAGAGCGCGATCGACCACCAGCAGGCCAACGCGCTCGAAATGCATCCGGCCGTCGCGCTCGGCCCCGACGGCCGGCCGCTGGTGTCGAAGGAAGCCGTGGTGCTGATCTCGCTCGTGAAGACATCGACCGGCAAGCCCTCGAATGTCGTGATCCGCGGCGTGTCGCCGGCCGGCCTCGCGCTGCGTCCGCGCGTGAAGCTGGTGGCCGGCCGCACGTTCGCGCCGGGCTCGTCGGAGATCGTCGTCGGCAGCGCGATCGCGAAAGGCTTCAGCGGCACGCAGCTCGGCGACAGCCTGCATTTCGCGCAGCGCGACTGGACCGTCGTCGGCATTTTCGACGCGGGCGGCAGCGGCTTCGATTCAGAGATCTGGGGCGACGTCGACCAGCTGATGCAGTCGTTCCGGCGCACCAGCTATTCGTCGATGGTGCTGCGCATCCCGAGCGCCGATGGCTTCGCGCGCTTCAAGGCCGACATCGACGTCGACCCGCGGCTGACCGACGAGGCGAAGCGCGAGCAGACGTTTTACGGCGACCAGTCGAAGGCGCTGTCGACCTTCATCAACATCCTCGGCATCACGCTGTCGACGATCTTCTCGATCGCCGCGATGATCGGCGCGATGATCACGATGTACGCGTCGGTCGCGAACCGCACCGCCGAGATCGGCACGCTGCGCGCGCTCGGCTTCAAGCGCCTGAACGTGCTCGCCGCGTTCCTGCTGGAGGCGCTGCTGCTCGGCTTCGTCGGCGGCGTCGCGGGGCTCGCGTGTGCGTCGCTGATGGCGTTCGCGTCGTTCTCGACCACCAACTTCCAGACCTTCTCCGACCTGTCGTTCCGCTTCGTGCTGACGCCCGCGATCGTCGTGAAGACACTGCTGTTCTCGCTGGTGATGGGGCTCGTCGGCGGGTTCCTGCCGGCGATGCGCGCCGCGCGGCTGAACATCGTCGACGCGCTGCGCGCGCGGTGACGAGCGCGTCGGGGCTCGCGAGGAGGTCGTGCCGCATCGACGGCGTGCGCCCCGTCGGCAGTCTTCAGCAGTCGTCGGCCGGCGGCGGCAGATCGCCATGCGCCAGCGCAAGCGCATGGTCGCGCACGTCGTGCGGCCAGCCGCCGATCAGCCCGGCCATCCGCGCGAGGTCGTTCGCGTACAGCGCGCGCGCCGCTTCCTCGAAATTCGGCAGATCGCCCGCGAGTGCCGACATGAAGTGGTACGCACGCGTCTGCGCGTCGCGGTGCCGGTCGGCCGCCGCGTGCGTGCGCCGCGCGTCCTCGACCAGCTTGCGCAACGCGACGGACGCGCCGCCCGGTTGCGCGGCGAGCCAGTCCCAGTGACGCGGCAGCAGCGTGACTTCGCGCGACACGACACCGAGCTTCGGACGGCCGCGACCGCGCTGTTCGCCGGCGCAGGCCGGCGTGGCCGCATCGACGGGCGCCGCCGCCGCGTAACGCGCGCGGATATCGTCCGCCGTTCCGCGCAGGTCGAGGTCGATCGAGCGGCCGGTCGCGTCGTCGAAGATCACGATCGTGCCGGACATTGCCTCGCCGCCCGCCTGCCGGACCGCAACCGCCACCGTCGCGAGCGGGCCCGTCGCGATGCGCCGGTGGCCGTCGAACGCCGTGTAGGAAGGAAGAAGTGTGGAAAGCGTCATCGTGGCCGCCCGTCGGCAAGAATCAGAATGACGCTATTTTTATCCGGGTATAAATTGATTGTCAATATCATCCGGGTAAAAACATGCGCTTGGGTATCGGCGGATCGATTCAAATCCTGAATCGATCAAGTCAGTAATTGGCTTGAAAGTGGAATTTTCACCATGACAGAATGATCCGGACGCCCTGCCTCCCGCATCGGCGTCCGGCTTCGGCCGGTACACCCCCATCAAAAAACGCGCGCACGCGACGCGCAGCCGCACGACGGCACCTTCCGCCCTTCGGAGGAGACAGTCATGAATCCGCTTCACGCATTGCCGGCGACCGCGTCGGCAACGGTCCGGCGCACCCGCGTGCGCTGGCTCGTGCTGACCGTGCTGTTCGCGGTCACGACCGTCAACTACGCGGATCGCGCGGCGATCGCGATCGCGGGCCCGGCGCTGGCCCGCTCGATGCACCTGAGCCATGTGCAGATGGGCTTCATCTTCTCGGCGTTCGGCTGGTCGTACGTGGTCGCGCAACTGCCGGGCGGCTGGCTGCTCGACCGCTTCGGGTCGCGCATCGTCTATGCGTTCAGCATCTTCTTCTGGTCGCTGTTCACGCTGCTGCAGGGCGGCATCGGCTTCTTCACCGGCGCGACGGCGTTCGCGTTGCTGTTCGGGTTGCGCTTCCTGGTCGGCGCGGCCGAGGCGCCGTCGTTCCCGGCCAACAGCCGGATCGTGTCGACCTGGTTCCCGGCCCCGGAGCGCGGCACCGCGTCGGCGATCTTCAACGCCGCGCAGTACGCGGCGACCGTCGTGTTCGCGCCACTGATGGGCTGGCTCGTGCACGCGTTCGGCTGGCAGTCGGTGTTCGCGGTGATGGGCGTGCTCGGGTTCGCGTGCGTGCTGATGTGGAACCGCACGATGTACGATCCGAAGGTGCACCCGCGCATCAACCGCGCGGAGCTCGACTACCTCAGCGAAGGCGGCGCGCTCGTCAACATCGACCAGGCCACCGGCGCGCGCGACGGCGGCCCGTCGATGCATCACGTGAAGGCGCTGCTGAGAAACCGGATGCTGGTCGGTGTGTACATCGCGCAGTACTGCATCAACGCGCTCACCTACTTCTTCATCACGTGGTTCCCCGTCTATCTCGTGCAGGCGCGCGGGATGTCGATCCTCAACGCGGGGCTCGTCGCGTCGATCCCCGCCGTGTGCGGGTTCCTCGGCGGGATTCTCGGCGGCATCGTGTCCGACGCACTGCTCAAGCAGGGCCAATCGCTGTCGGTCGCGCGCAAGGTGCCGATCGTGATCGGCATGCTGCTGTCGATGTCGATGATCGTCTGCAACTACACCGATTCGCACATGCTCGTCGTGCTGTTCATGGCACTGTCGTTCTTCGGCAAGGGGCTCGGCGCGCTCGGCTGGGCCGTCAACGCCGACACCGCGCCGCGCCAGATCGCCGGCCTGAGCGGCGCGCTGCTCAACACGTGCGGCAATCTTTCCAGCATCACGACGCCGATCGCGATCGGCTATATCGTCGACCGCAGCGGCTCGTTCAACGGCGCGCTCGTCTACGTCGTCGCGCACGCGCTCGTCGCCGTGGTCTGCTACCTGTTCGTCGTCGGCGAGATCCGCCGCGTCGAGCTGAACTGAACGGCGCGGGCCGTGCCGGCGCGTCCGGCGGCCCGCGCAGCAACGGAACCAGGAGCGAACCGATGTCCGAATCCCGCCGTGCCGGCACGCCGCGCGTCACGCGCATGCAGGTGATCCCCGTCGCCGGCCGCGACAGCATGCTGTTGAACCTGTGCGGCGCGCACGCGCCCTATTTCACGCGCAACCTCGTGATCCTCGACGACAGCAGCGGCCACACGGGCGTCGGCGAAGTGCCCGGCGGCGAAGGTATCCGGCAGGCGCTCGAACGGATGACGGATCTGGTGGTCGGCCAGTCGATCGGCCGTTACCAGGCGACGCTCAACGCGGTGCGCGCAGCACTGTCCGGCGCCGCGGCCGGTGCCGGCCGCACGATCCAGCACGAAGTGACGTCGGCCGGCGAGGCGGCCGTGCTGCGCCAGCCGCACGAGATCAACCTGCGGCTCGACAACGTGATCACCGCGATCGAGGCCGCGCTGCTCGACCTGCTCGGCCAGCATCTCGACGTGCCGGTCGCGGCGCTGCTCGGCGAAGGCCAGCAGCGCGACGCGGTGCCGATGCTCGCGTACCTGTTCTACATCGGCGAGCGGCGCCGCACCGACCTGCCCTATCGCGACGAGACGCACGCGGCCGATCCGTGGTTCCGGCTGCGCAACGAAGCGGCGCTCACGCCGGCCGCGATCGCGCAGCAGGCCGAGGCCGCGGTCGAGCGCTACGGTTTCGCCGATTTCAAGCTGAAGGGCGGCGTGATGGCCGGCGCGGACGAGATGGAAGCGATCGCGGCGATCAAGGCACGCTTTCCCGACGCGCGCGCGACGCTCGACCCGAACGGCGCGTGGTCGCTCGACGAAGCGATCGCGTTGTGTCGCGGGCAGGGCCATCTGCTCGCGTACGCGGAGGATCCGTGCGGGCCGGAAGCCGGTTATTCGGGCCGCGAGGTGATGGCCGAATTCCGCCGCGCGACCGGCATCCCGACCGCGACCAACATGATCGCGACCGACTGGCGGCAGATGGATCATGCGGTGCGGCTGCAGGCTGTGGACATCCCGCTAGCCGATCCGCACTTCTGGACGATGCAGGGCTCGGTGCGGCTCGCGCAGCTGTGCCGCGACTGGGGGCTCACGTGGGGTTCGCATTCGAACAACCACTTCGACGTGTCGCTCGCGATGTTCACGCATGCGGCCGCGGCCGCGCCCGGCGCGATCACCGCGATCGATACGCACTGGATCTGGCAGGAAGGCGACGCGCGGCTCACGCGCGAACCGCTCCAGATCGTCGGCGGCCAGGTGGCCGTGCCCGAGCGGCCGGGACTCGGGATCGAGCTCGACATGGCGCAGGTCGAGGCCGCGCATGCGCTGTACCGGGAGGTCGGTGGCACGGCGCGCGACGACGCGATGGCGATGCGGTATCTGGTGCCGGGGTGGACGTACGATCCGAAGCGGCCGAGTTTCGGGCGGGGGTGACGAGACCGCCCGGGTTCGGGGAGCCGGCCGGAGGACCGGGCAGGCCCGCGCTGTCGGGCCGGTGGCCGAAGTCGCGGATCGTGTGATTGCCAAACTGGCAGACCACCGCATCCTGCCGGCTGCCCGATCTGCCGCCTGGCCTGAATCGCGAACGGATCGGCGCGCCCGTCCGACAAACAAGCCCTCGCGATGAAGCCACTCGCCCCGACCCTGCGCCTGCTCCTCGTCATCGTACCCTGCGCGATCCTTTGCCTGCCGGCCAGCACGACCGTCGCGGGCTATGTCGCGCTCAGGATGACAGCGGGCACCTCGCACTTCGAAGGCGGCGCCGGTTATGCGTGGTTGTGGCTGACGATCCTGCTGAGTTGCGTGTTCTATGCAGCAGGCATCGGCATCTGCGCGCTGCTGCGCAAACGGCTCGCGCTGCTCGCGGGCGTTGCGGTGGCGTTCGTCGCGCTGTCGGTGCCGACGTTCAAGACCGTCAACGAACTGCTGCATTAGCCCGATCAACGAGCCGGCTGGCCGGCACGCGGAAAACAAAAAGGGCCCGGTCTGGCTGAGACAGGGAGCAAATCCTTGCGAGCAGTAGGACCCATCTCTTTGCACTCCAACCGCTGAAATCAAAAGCATCTGAAAAACGGGCACCGAACAGACGGAAGCTATTCTCTGCACTTTGTCCTAGCTGCTCTGATTTCGTTGCACTTTGTGCACGTGGCACGGCGGCTACCACGGGCGGCATGTCAGAACCACTGCATACGAATTCACCTCCGTTCCATTGCCGCAACACCCTCATGCCGACTCGCGCCCCTCCCGGAACGCCAGCGCGTCGACGAGCGCTTGCGTCGAGATCGGGGAGGTGGTCTGGTACAGGAGACTCTCGAGGCAGTGGTTCGGATCAGCGAAATAATCCATGCAACAAGGACGCCGCACACTCAGGCACGCCACGCACTGGATATCGTGCGAGACCCGTCACACAAGCAGGGCTGGTTTGCACGGACGTTTATACCTCGGTCTACCCCCAAATATCTGTTTTCACGCTTGACCATGCCGAATTCTTTCGATTTCTAATAATCGTCTGGAGTTTTCACCGTAAAATCGCGTGGGAAGTAAAAAACAAACCACTGAGAGGCGGTATGGGCACGCGTGACAAAATCGGGGCAATAACCGGCGGATTATCGCAACAGGACCGTCTTCTAAAACTGGACACGCCGGCAGGTCAGAACGTCCTGCTGCCCCACCGTGTGACCGGACGTTCTCGGATCGGCCGCGATTACTTCTTCCTGCTCGATTGCGTCTCCACGTCCAGCGATGTTCAGCTCAAAACGCTGATTTCCCAGGCCGTGACCCTCTGGATTCAGCAGGCCGATGGTTCCTATCTCCCGCATCACGGCTATGTGCATACGGCCCGTCGGCTAGGAGCGGACGGTGGACTGACAAGCTATCAGCTCGGTTTTTCCTCGTGGATGCACTTCCTGAGGTTCCGTCGCGACCAGCGGCACTGGCAAGACAAGACCGCGGACGAAATCATTGCAAACGTATTCAATGAGCATCCGCAGGCGAAGGGCATGTACCGCTTTGCACTCTCGAAGCCGTTGTCGACACGTTCCTATTGCCGGCAGGACGAGGCCGACTGGAACTTCGTGCACCGGCTCCTGGAGTCGGAAGGTCTGTACGGTGTCTGGCAACAGGCTGCCGATGGTAAATCGCATACGCTGGTGATCACCGATCACCTCGACACGCTCGAATCGCTGTCGCCGGCCACCGTTGAGTTCTGTCGTGCGGGCATCCATACCGAGGCCGATGCACTGACCCAATGGGCAGGGACCCGCACGCTGCAATCCGTGTTGTTGTCGACGCGCACCTTCGACTACAAAAATCCTTCGACACCCTTCAATCCGAAAGCGACATCGGTGCCGACGATGGCCAACCAGGGTGCATTACCCGCACAAGCGGAAGTCTATGAATACACCGGTGGCTATACGTATCCGGAACAGGATCGGGGCGACCATCTGTCGAAGATCCGCATGGAGGAGTGGGAGTCGCAGGCCAAACGCTTTCACGGCATCGGCGGTCTACGTGCCATCGATGCGGGTCGGCGCTTCACGCTGATCGGACACCCGGAGCACGATCAGGATGCCGCGAACCAGAACGAATTCGTGAGCATCGAGGTAGAGTGGACAATCGAGAACAACTTGCCGCTCTCCGGTCATGAAACGAATTTCCCCCATGGCCTCAGTCATGCGCTGGCGCAGGCCCGTGCCGACGACCTCGGCCAGACGTTCGATGTGAGCCACGTCGACGGGTCGACGGGGTTCTACCGGATCGCCATCGAGGCGCAGCGCACGACTGTGCCATATCGCAGCCCGTTCGAACATCGCAAGCCCGAAGCGAAGCTGGAATCGGCGATCGTGGCAGGCCCGAAAGGTCAGGAATGTTATACGGATGAACTGAATCGGGTGAAGGTGTTGTTCATCTGGGATCGGCTCAACGAAGGTGACGAGCGCGCGTCGTGCTGGGTGCGCATCGCGCAGTCCGACACAGGCGAGGGCTACGGTGGCGTCCATATGCCGCGCGCGGGTGAGGAGCTCCTGATTGGCCATATCGGCAACGACATCGACCGCCCGATTGCGCTTCACCGTGTGTATAACGGCACAGCGAAACCGCAGTGGCATTCGAACGGCCTGATGTCCGGCTATCAGTCACGGGAGTATGGCGGCGGCGGTGGCTACAATCAGCAAGTCATGGACGACTCGACTGGCCAGCCGCGGATGCGCGTGATGAGCAGCCACGGCATGAGCGGCCTGCATCTCGGTTATCAGATCGTCCAGAACGGCAATACCCGTGGCGCCTATGTAGGTAGTGGCTTTACGCTGCGTACCGATAACGCCGGCGCGATTCACGCGGGCGAGGGACTGTACTTCAGTACCCATTCCACCAGCGTCGATGGCCAGCCGCTCGATACCAGCCAGCCACGCGAGATCCTGGCACGCGCCGATCTACTGGTCGAGTCGCTGTCCTCCGCCAGCACGACGGCCAAGGGCGAAGATCTGAAGCCGGGACGCGAAGCCCTCGCCGCGTTCGCGAAGGCAACCCAGCACAGCAAGGCGGGTGTTTCCAAGGGCGGTAGCACGGCCGGTGGCGGGACCGGCAACGCGAACGCTTTTGCCAAGCCCGTCATGCTCGGGTCGAGTCAGGAGAGCATAGGCTTGACCACACGCGCATCAGCGCAGGTGGTGGCCGACGAACACGTGAATTTGGTGAGCGGCAAGGACACCTACTGGGCGGTCGGCAAATCGCTGGTGGCGGGCGTTGCGGAAAAAATCAGCATCTTCGTCCAGCGCGCCGGCATGAAGCTGATCGCCGGAAAAGGCGCGGTCGATATCCAGGCACTCAGCGACCAGCTGCGCCTGCTTTCCGAACTCGGCCTCACGCTCAAGAGCAACAACGGCAGCATCGTGATCGACGCCAAGACCGAACTGATGCTCAAGTGCGGTGGCTCGTACATCCGGATTACCGCCGAAGGCATCGAGGACGGCACCCGCGGCGCACGTACCGTCAAGTCGGCGTCGTTCAGCCGGCAGGGGCCCAGTTCGGTGGCCGAGCACATGAACAGCCTTCCGAAGCCGGCGTTCAACGACAAGTACATCTTGCGCGACCGCATCACGGGCGATCCGCTCAAGAACCATCCGTACGAGATCGTTCGTGGCGATGGCACGCGCCTGAGCGGCGTCACCGACGAACTGGGCCATACGGCCGAGCAGAAGAACAACGATATCGAAACCGTGATGATCCGTGCTCTGCGACCGGGCACCCGAAATTCCTAGGCAGCACTCGCAACCTCTACCGGCGAACATCCATGAGTGAAAATCAACCTGACAGCCCGGGCACGCTGGGCCAGGATTTCGGCGACGATGAGGCCGAGCACGACGTCGTCCGTCTGGCATCGCATACCGATGAAGGGGGTGACTCCTACGCCCATGCCACCCTGACGCCGCCCGACGATACCCGAGCCAAGGAGACGTTGCATGACCTGCGCCCCATCATCCCGGTGATCTTCATTCCCGGCGTCATGGGCTCGCCTATCGTCACCGCGGACACCGGCAACGAGGCCTTCTTCGCGCCGAACATGGACACGGTCGGTGCGATGCTCGGCGGATTGTTGTCGGTCATCGTCGGGTGGTTTCAAAGCGCGTCGTCGCGCGAGACCCGTTTCGATCCTCTCAATGTGTCGGTGACGCCGCTCGGGCCGATCAACGTGGGCGATGGTAAGACGATCACCGAAAAGGAGGCGCGGCGGCGCGGCTGGGGTTCGGTCTACCGTACCAGCTATCAGCCCGTGCTGCTGTGGCTTGAGCAGCAATTAAACAATCCCATGCTGTGCGGCGAGTTGCAAGGTGCCTGGTGCGAGCCCGATCCGAAGGGCAAGACGTGGACGCTGCATCCGGTGCTCGGCACCGCGCCGACGCAATACGGGGCGTACGGAAAAGGCGAGGCGATCACCGAGGAATCCCCGGAGTTCAAGCGGTTCGTCAAGTTCCGCTACCGTGTCTACGCAATTGGCTACAACTGGCTTCAGTCGAACGACGATTCTGGGCGCGATGTGGTCACGGGTGTCGATTGTCCCGATCCGCAGACCAAGAAGAAGACGCGGCTCATGGGCATCACCGAGATCTGCAACGAGAACGATACGGGCAAGGCCATTATCCTGACGCATTCGATGGGTGGTCTGGTAGCTCGCTTTGCCGTGTTGAACCACGGCGCGGAAGGCTCGATCCACGGGGTATTTCACGGCGCGCAGCCGGCCACCGGGGCGCCGCTAGCGGCCAAGCGTTACAAGACAGGCGGCGGTCCCGAAGGTGGCATGAATGGATTCGTCAACGGCAGCCTGCTCGGACGCGATGCGGACGAATTCATCGCGGTAATGGCGAACGCACCAGGGCCGATGGAGTTGACACCGATGCCGGACTATAACAACGGCGCAGCATGGTGGATTTTCGCTCGACCTGACGGAACGACGGTCATGCAGTTCCCGAAGTATGGTGACGCCTACAACGAGCTGTATCTCAATGCCGATTGGTACGGTTTGCTGCCAAAGGAAGATCAACTTGATCCGGCCAACCTTGTGAGAAAGCGACTGGGCAGGGATGCGAAAGGCGCCAATGTTCTGGTCAACCATTACAAGGACACCTTGAAGAAGGTGGTTAACCGGCAGAGCCAGTTGACGAACAATTACCATGGCAACACGTATGTCGCGTATGGCAACGGGGGATTGGACACACGATCTCCCGCGTCCGGCACGACGACCGAGGCTACCAACAAGGACAATCCCACCATCGAGCAAGGGGAGCTGACGAAGAACTTGCTGGCGTGGGGCAATGCCATATGGACCGGCGACGTGCCGGCCGATGTGCAGGAATCCGAGCTCCGCGCGGCCAAGCTGCTGAACGATTCAGGCAAGGGCGAGATCCGCGTGCTGCTGCAGCAACGCAATCTGAGCATCACGTTCACGATGCAGAAGACCAACAAGATCCCTGACGTGAGCGCCACAACCGACTGGGATCGTGTGGCGAGCAAGACCGGCATTATTCGAGGGGACGGCACTGTGCCAGCGTGGTCGGCGGACGCGCAGGCGCGCGGCCTGAAGCCGGATGTGCCGGGTGATCCGGCCCATGGCGTGCGGATGGCGTTCGTGCAGGCCGGGTATGAGCATATGAAGAGTTACGCGCATCCCTGGACACGCTGGGCGCTCCTCTACAGTGTGGTGCAGATCGTGAAGGACATCGATGTGCCGGGAGGGGCATGATGGCGCGTTTCGTTCGCACACTCTTTTTGCTTGCGGGCCTGTGTGCCTGCTCTCTTGCGTTTTCCGTGGAACCAACGATGAACAATCCTCTGCTGTCCAAAGTACGTCCGTGGTGCATAGGTCGCCTCGTGTTCGATCGCCCCGTTTCGAGCGAAATCTCGAATGAGAGTTACAAGTACCGCGGGGAAAAACTCGTCACGACGCACAACGTGCCCGCGGAGACATATAACGCCAAGGTCGAGGGGCGCGAGACGGAACTGCGCACCAAGCAACGTGTGAATCCCGTCAATCTGAAGGAGAAGACGGGGCATGCGTGGCTGGAAAAAGCGTTTTCTCCAGTGCCACATTCGCGGGTTTTCGTCTTCAACGACTCGGTGGCGAAGGCGGCGACATTACCGTTCGACACTGAAGGCTATCTGTTCGCCAACCGCACGCTCGTCCATACGACGAGCATGATCGGTCCGGATGTGCTGGACCAGGCCGAAAGCATCTATAACGACATCTACCGCCGCATCAAGGTGCGCGATAACTGGAACGTGCCGACGGAATCGGGTTTCTGCTTCGATGGCGGCATCGTCACGGGTCCGTCGACCTACACGGAAGAGGTCAGCCAGTCGTTCGCGCTGATGCCGGGCCGGCCGGCGCTGCTGGTAATCAAGTTGCGTGATGCGATCGAAGAGGATCAAGCCCAGCCGCTCACCAGCAGCCTGTCCGCGTTGCGTGCGACACTCGATCGCATGCCCGGCAGCTATCGTATCCTGCGACAGGGCAAGCGGACAGTGGCCGGCATGGCCGCCGAGGAAGTGCTGTTTGCGCTGAAGGACGGCGACGTCACAGTGTATCGCTTCTACCTGCTCGCGCCGGGGAATCCAGCGACGATGGCGCAACCGCATACCTCCGTCGAACTGCTACTGGGTGCGCCGGCGCGCGACGACCTGCCGCCGGACCAGGCCACGTCGCCGGTCAACGAGGCTGGGGCACTGCAGACGTGGGACACGCTCGTGAACAGCCTGCGTGCGCGACCGGGCGCGGTCTGACCGGAGCCGAACGATGCGCCGGTACGATATTGTGAAAGGTGACCTGACGACGGTCGGCGGGGTCGTCCAGGGCGGCGACGCGCACGACCTGCTCGGCGGACGCGAACAGGCGTACGAGACCGATCCGGTCTGGTGTCCCGTCTGCAAGGCCATGGGACATATCCAGTGCGAAGGTCCGCGTGTCTCCACGACCGGACCCGATGGACGGCAGGCGGCACTGAGCGATGATCTGTGTGTCTGCTTGTGTACGCCGCCGCCACGCCTGGTGCCGTCCCAGCAGGCGTCGTATGTGGATGCGTAGCGTCGGCGGCGAGTTGCCGTTGTCGACAGCGAATGTCGTTCTTTTCAGCTAGGGAGTCGTGTGATGGTCAGAAAATGGATGGGAATAGTGCTGCTGCTGGCGTGGACGTTGGCTCTCTCGGGTTGCCAGTCGTTCCGGGACTGCGTGCAGGCGCTGGGCGGCGGTTGCCACTGATACAACGACTCGACTCCAGCGTAGCCACGGCGGATGACGTGATTCCACATCAGATCCAGCAAATACTTGGCCCGAGTGGGTCATTGCAAACCGCTCAAAAACAACAAAGCCGGCTCGAGGCCGGCTTTGTACGCGAAGTATAAGGCTGCACCTTGTAAACAGAAGCATATCTTTGCAACTAGCGCAAAATTACCCTTCCTGTCTCATGGCGACCGAGCCCTTCGGATTCCGTTGGTGGAGCGGAGGAGGATCGAACTCCCGACCTTCGCATTGCGAACGCGACGCTCTCCCAGCTGAGCTACCGCCCCAACAGACAACCATCATACACAGGCATTTCCGCGCTTGGCAATAGGGGTTCGGGTCACCCCCGAACGCGTCACTTCGACGGTGCGCCGGCGAGTACCCATTCGACCACGGAACGCAGATCCGCGTCGCTCATGCGCGGGTGCGCCGGCATCGGAATCGCGCCCCACACGCCGGAGCCGCCGTCCTTCACCTTCTTCGACAGCTTCGCGACGGCCTGCGGATCGGACTTGTAGCGGGCGGCGATGTCCTTGAACGACGGGCCGACGAGCTTGCGGTCCACCGCATGGCAGCCCATGCATGCGTTGCCGCGCGCGACCTTCAGGCCGTCGCCGACATCCGCATGCGCCGTGCCGAGCGCCGCGGCNCGGCGCCCTGCACCATCCATTGCTTCATCTTGATCTGCATCGGTTTCATTGCGGCGTGGCCTTCGGGTTGCCCGGGTGCACGCTCGACGAATTCGAGATCGGCGCGGGCGGTTGCAGCGGCGTGGACTGGACCGACGCATCGGGCACCGCGCCGACGGTCGCCGAATCCGCGGGCGCGGCTGCGGCCGGTGCGCCGGACGCAGCGCTCGGCGACGCAGCCTGCAGCGCCTGTGCGTCCTGCGGCTGGATGTACTGGAACACCTTCACGACCTTCTCGACGCCCGGCACCTGGCTTGCCGCATCGGCACCGCGATTGCCTTCGTCGACCGTCACGAGGCCCATCAGGTAGATGTTGCCGCGCTCGCTGACGACCTTGTAGTAGTTCGCCGACATCCCCTTCGTCGCGATGAACTCGGATTTCACGCGTCCTTCGAGGTACGAGTCGTTCGCACGCGACGACAGCGACGATGCCGGCTCGACCGACAGCTCGTTGACGATCGCGTTGACGTTGTTGATGCCGCGCACGATTTCCTCGGCGCGCTGCTTCGACGCATCGTTCGGCACTTCGCCCGTCAGCAGCACGCGGCGGTTGAACACCGTCACGTTCACGTGCGACTGATCCGGCAGCCCGTTGTTGATCTGCGTGAGCGCCTTGACCTGGATCTCGCGATCCTCGGTCTGCGCGCCGAGCGTACGGCGATCGGTCGCGATCAGCGCGCCGCCGCCGGCCGCCGCACCCAGCACGCCGAGCACGCAGCCCTGCAGCGACATCGCGAGGCCCGCCGTCAGCGCGGCGAGCAACGTGGTTCTGACGAGCGTCTGTTTGAGTTTGACGCGGCTTTGATTCATCGACGGCTCTCCTTCGTTCAATCCTCACCCAGCAGCATCGCGTCGATGCCGTCGCACAGGCAGTGGATGGTCAGCAGATGGACTTCGTGGACGCGCGCCGCGCGCGAGGCGGGCACGCTGATCGGAATATCGGTATCGGACAGCGCGGCCGCGACGGCATGGCCGTCACCGCCCGTCAGCGCGACGACGGTCATCTCGCGCTCGTGCGCCTCGTCGATCGCGGCCAGCACGCGCGGCGACGCGCCGCCCGCGTCGAGCACCAGCAGGATGTCGCCGGTCTGCCCGAGCACGCGCACCTGCTGCGCGAACAGCTGATCGGCGGCGGATGCCCCCATGAGGCCGCCCTGCGACGCATCGGTGGCCAGCGCGATCGCGGGCAGGCCCGGACGCTCGCGCTCGAAGCCGCCGACGAGCGACACGGCGAGGTAATGCGCGGCAGCGGCCGACGGGCCGTCGCCGCATGCGACGATCTTGTTGCCGTTCGCCAGCGCGGCGAACATCGCATCGACCGCGGCTGCGATCGGCAGCGACAGCGCGTCGGCCGCTTCGGCGTGAAGCGCGGCACTGTCGCGGAAATGTTGCTGAATACGTTCGACTGACATCGATTCCTGGTGAACTGGGCGCGTGGACACACCGCGCGCAACGTCATGGGTGCGGCGAGTTTACCGCACTCCGGCGCCCTCCCCGGGGGTATGGCAAGAACTCTTTACATCTGGTCACAGCTCGCGGCTACGCATCGTCGGCACGAAATGCATCATGCAGCCACTCGAGCCGGCCGGCCTCGAACGCGACGACGTCGAAGCGGCACGCGGCACCCGCGCCGTGCCGCGCCCAGAACTGGAGCGCCGCCGCGACCAGACGCCTGCGCTTGCGCCAGCCGATGCTCGCGGCCGCGCCACCATGCCGGGTGCTGCGGCGTGCGCGCACCTCGACGAACACGAGCGTGCCGTCGGGGGTGCGCATCACGAGGTCGAGCTCGCCGCCGCGCATCGTCACGTTCGCCGCGACGAACGCGAGACCGCGGCGCTCGAGGAATTGCCGCGCACGCTGCTCGAACGTCGCGCCCACCGATCTGGATCGTGCCGCGCGGGAAAAGTTGCCACCCTCGGGCGGCAAACCGCGCCCGTCGCCCGGCGCGGCCGGCGCCGCGTGGCACAATGCCGTCCTTGTTCCGCTTGCGCCGCGATTGCGCGCATTGCCTGCCATGACTGCCCTCCTCGAACTCGCGCAAACGCAGCACTACCCGGCCGCCGCCCTCTACGTGGTCGCCACGCCAATCGGCAACACCGCCGACATCACGCTGCGCGCGCTGCACGTGCTCGGCCTCGCCGACCGCATCGCGGCCGAAGACACCCGCAACACGGGCCAGCTGCTGGCCCGCTACGGGATCTCGAAACCGCTCGTCGCGGTGCATGAGCACAACGAACGCGAAGCCGCGCTGCGCGTGATCGAGCTGCTGCGCGCCGGCGAACGCGTCGCATACGTGTCGGATGCCGGCACGCCGGGCATCTCGGACCCCGGCGCGCGGCTCGTCGACACCGTGCGCGCGGCCGGCTTCGCGGTGATTCCGCTGCCGGGCGCGAGCGCGGCGGTGACCGCGCTGAGCGTGGCCGGCGACTGGGCCGGCGCCTTCACGTTCGCGGGCTTCCTGCCGCCGAAGCCGAAGCAGCGCGCGAGTGCGCTCCAGGCGCTCGTGCAGCACCCGTACGCGCTGGTGTTCTACGAAGCGCCGCACCGGATCGCCGAAACCGTCGCCGCGCTGGCCGACGCGTTCGGTCCCGCGCGCCGGCTGCTGATCGCGCGCGAGCTCACCAAACTACACGAGCAGCTGTTCCAGGGCACCCTGGCCGAAGGACAGACCTGGCTCGACGGCGATGCGAATCGTCAGCGCGGCGAGTTCGTGCTGGTCGTCGAAGGTGCGCCGGCCGACGCCGGCGAGGCCGACGACACCGCGCACGACGCGCTGCTCAAGCTGCTGCTGGAAGAAGTGCCGGTGAAAAGCGCGGCGAAGCTCGCGGCCGCGCTGACGGGCGCATCGCGCAACGCGCTGTATGCGCGCGCGCTCGTGCTGAAGGAAGGCTGAAGCAGGCGGGGGGCGACATGCGCCGCCCGACCCGCGGAAACCAAAAAGGGCTGCCCGATGGCAGCCCTTTTTGCATCGCGCGGACGAACCGCGGCGTGACGTCGTTACTTCGACGACAGCGATGCGAACATTTCGTCGCGTGCGTCGCGCGCTTCCTGCGGCGACAGCCCCTCGATCTTCACGCGACCGGTGCCGGCATGCACGAGGCCGATCATCTTGGCGGCCGCATACGACAGGTCAAGCACGCGGCCGCGCTTGTACGGCCCGCGATCGTTCACTTTCACGACGACCCACTTGCCGGTCAACGCGTTCGTCACCTTGATGTACGAAGATAGCGGCAGCGTGCGATGCGCGGCGGTCAGCGCATTCATGTTGAAGCGCTCGCCGTTCGCGGTGCGGCGGCCATGGAAATCCCGGCCATACCACGATGCCCGGCCCGTCTGACGGAAGTCGGACACGTCCTTGCCGTCGATCGGCTCGGCATCCGCCAGCGACGATTTCTTCGCGTCCTTGCTGTCGGCAGCCGGCATCGATGCCAGCGCGGAATCGAAAGTCAGTTGCTGCTTGTCGTCGTCCGCTTTCGCGGCAGCGGCCGTCTTGCTGACCGCGTTCTTCTGGTTGGCGCTGCCGGTGGTCTGGCTGGGTGGTACCGCACAGCCCGTCAGCGCAAAAAATAACGCAATGGTCCCGAATCGAGTCGGAAATCGAAAATTCATCGACGTGTCGCCTTCTGGTTCGGGCCGCACCGATACAACGCTGCTCAACAACGCAGATACGCGGCCCGGACGGCAAATGCGTGCACGCCCCGCTCGGATGGCGAGCAGGCGGCTAGCATGGGCGCGGCTTTCGTCAGTGCCGCAACCGTCCTGATTAGTTTTCACGTCTGGCGCAACCTGTCCCCGGCAGCCTGACCAGACCCCACATGCCGCCATCGAACATGGCTTTCACGTTCGCGCGCGTCGCGTACAGCCAACGCACAGGAACGGCGGCACAGGCCTCATCCGGCGGCGCGGCAGCAGGGCCGCAGGCGGGCGCGCAGCGCCCGGCCGGACAAGACGTGAGCACCGAACGTTCGGTGCTGGATACACCGCCGGACTCCCCGGCGGTCGATGCTTGACGGTGAATCCGACGCCCTCGTTTAACGGGGCCGAAACACCAGCGAATTGCGTGAAATTCACGTGCAATGGGCGGCATTATACATAAACCAAAAGGTCATCTCGAAAAGCACCCCGTCCGAACCATTGATTCTCTCTATGGCGGTAACAATCGGGATGCTCCGGGATTGCCCGGACGCACGCGACCGACGCCACGCCGCACGAGCGGCAGGCAGCACGCGCGACCGGTACAATCGCTCCTTTTAGCCGCCGGTGCCTCCATGAAAGTCACGCTCATTCCGGTCACGCCGTTCCAGCAGAACTGCTCGCTGCTCGTGTGCGAGAAGACCGGCCGCGCCGCTGTCGTCGATCCGGGCGGCGATCTCGAACGGATCGAGCAGGAGATCGCGCGACAGAACGTGCAGGTCGAGAAGGTGCTGCTCACGCACGGCCACGTCGATCACTGCGCGGGCGCGAAAGCGCTCGCGACGCACTACGGCGTGCCGATCGTCGGGCCGCAGGAAGACGAGCGTTTCTGGATCGAGCAACTGCCGATGCAGAGCCAGCGCTTCGGCTTCCCGGCCGCCGAAACGTTCGAGCCGGACCACTGGCTGAACGACGGCGACACCGTGCAGTTCGGCGACGAGACGCTCGAGGTCTATCACTGCCCGGGCCACACGCCCGGCCACGTCGTGTTCTTCAGCCGCGCGCATCGCGTCGCGATCGTCGGCGACGTGCTGTTCGCCGGCTCGATCGGCCGTACCGACTTCCCGCGCGGCAACCACGCGGACCTCGTGCGTTCGATCAAGGAGAAGCTGTGGCCGCTCGGCGACGACGTCACGTTCGTGCCGGGCCACGGCCCGGTGTCAACCTTCGGCGACGAGCGCCGCACGAACCCGTTCGTGTCCGACAAGGTGTTCGGATGAACCAGACCGCGATCCCCGAAATCTACGTCAGCACCGACGTCGAGGCCGACGGCCCGATTCCCGGCCCGCACTCGATGCTGAGCTTCGCGTCGGCCGCCTATACCGAGGACAAGCAGCTGATCGCGACGTTCTCGGCGAACCTCGAGACGCTGCCCGGCGCCCAGGCCCATCCGGTGCAGGAAGCGTGGTGGAAGACGGAGCCGGCAGCATGGGCCGCGTGCCGCCGCGACCTGCAGGCGCCCGAAGCGGCGCTGGTCGCGTACGTCGAGTGGGTCGAGGCGCTGCCGGGCAAGCCGGTGTTCGTCGCGATGCCGGCCGGCTTCGATTTCACCTTCATGTTCTGGTACATGATGCGTTTCGCGGGACGCTGTCCGTTCTCGTGGTCGGCGCTCGACATCAAGACGCTCGCGTTCGCAATGACGGGCCTGCCGTATCGCAAGGCGATCAAGCCGCGCTTTCCGAAGCACTGGTTCGACGATCATCCGCACACGCACGTCGCGCTTGACGATGCGATCGAGCAAGGCGCCCTGTTCTGCAACATGCTGGCCGACCTGCGCCGTCAGCAGGCCGCGCTGGCCGGCCTGGCGGTGGCCGATACCGATCGATCGGAACAGGCAGGGGCGGGACAAAACCCCACGGATCCGCGCGCAAATTAGCGAATCTCGCTCAGTTGCACGCCGTCAGATTGCCTTTCCTTTCCCGGCCCTCTAACATTTAGCGTGTTGTAGCTGCCGCATGGAGGCGCAGGTGACGCTCGATTCCTTTTCGCAAAAAATCCTTCGCCTGTTGCAGCTCGACGCGCGCCGTTCCGTACAGGAAATCTCCGACCAGGTCGGCCTGTCGAGCACGCCGTGCTGGCGCCGCATCAAGGACATGGAGCAGTCCGGCGTGATCCAGCGCTACACCGCGCTGCTCGATCGCGAGAAGCTCGGCCTGCACGTATGCGCGCTCGCGCACGTGCACCTGACCCGCCACAACGAAGGCGGCGTCGAGCAGTTCGAGCGCGAGATCGCGACCTGCCCGGAAGTCACCGAGTGCTACAGCACGACGGGCGAAGCCGATTACATCCTCAAGATCGTCGCACCCGACATCAAGGCCTACGACGTCTTCCTGCATGAGCGGATCTTCAAGATCCCGGCCGTGTCGCAGGTGCGCACGAGCGTCGTGCTGCGCGAAATCAAGTTCGACACGCAGCTGCCGCTGTAACGCGCGGCCCGCTCGCCTGCGCCACTCACGCCGGCGTGGGCAGCCCGCGCGTGAAGCCGATCCGGCGCGCGCCGAACTGGCGCTTCAGCGTATCGACGTCGAGCCGGCCGGCCAACGCCGCGTCGGCTTCGTCCGCGCCGGCGTCGAGCGTCACGTCGATCTCGAGCCCCGTGCTCAGGTAGTGCAGGTTGATCGCGGCCGCATGCAGCCCGCGCTGCGCCAGTGCGGCCTCGAGCCGCGCCGCGATCTCGTCGCGCGGCGGCAGCGCGAGCGCCGGGCGCCGCGCCGCGTCGTTCTCGGGATCGACGTGGATCAGCGCGTCGAGCACGCGCGGGTCGCGCAGCACGTGTGCGCGCGCGGTTTCCGCGATGTAGTGCCCTTCGGATACGGAAATCATCGGGTCGACCAGGATGTGCGCGTCGACCAGCGCCGCATCGCCCATCTTGCGCGTGCGCAGGTCGTGCACGTCGCGCACGCCCGGCGTCGCCGCGAGCAGCGCGCGAATCTCGGCCGACGCGTCGGTGTCGAGCGCGCGATCCGACAGGTCCTGCAACGCGTCATAGCCGAACGTCCAGCCCATGCGCGCGACCATGAAGCCGACGATCGCGGCGGCGATCGGATCGAGCAGCCGCACACCGGCCAGACTGCCGACGATGCCGATCGCGACGACGAGCGACGAGGCGGCGTCCGAGCGCGCATGCCATGCGTTCGCCACCAGCATCGCCGAACGCACGCGCCGCGCTTCGCGCAGCATGTAGCGGAACAGCGCCTCTTTCGATACGAGCACGGTCAGCGCGACGATCAACGCGGAAAAATGGACGGCCGGAATGTTTTCGAGATTGACGAGACGGTTGCCGGCGCGCCAGAGCATGCCGATACCGACCGCGATCAGGATCGCGCCGAGAAACAGCGACGCGACGGTCTCGTAACGGCTGTGTCCGTAATTGTGATCGGCATCCGGCGATGCACCACTATGGCGATTCGCGACCAGTACGACAAAATCCGAGATCAAATCGGAAATCGAATGGACGCCATCGGCAATCAATGCCTGCGAATGCGCCACCACGCCCACGGCGATCTGAAAAGTCGCGAGCACGACATTCAGCACGATACTGACGAACGTGCTCTTGCGCGCAACCGCGTGCTTATCCGCGCTTTGCGCGTCGGCTGAAAACGTGGACATGAAATACGAGATATCGGTTGGGATACGAAATTCTACCAAACGCAGCCCGCGGGACACTCCGATAACCCAAAATTTTCCCTTTAAATCAACCGCTTATGCGAACGGGTCGCATTTCCATTCACACCCCGCTCATGACATTTTCATGACAAAACGCATACATTGCCGCGCCAGGTACAAAAAAGCCGCGCTCCTCGACGGATACGCGGCTCTTTTTGAGACTACGACTTAAACGACTGTTTAAATCGCAAACTGTTCGCGGTTCTTGCCGGCGATCCAGCGCGGCGGCTTGCCACGGCCCGACCACGTCGCGCCCGTTTCCGGATCACGATACTTGGCTGCCACGCCTGCGCGCGGGCGACCGACCTTGCCTGCCTTCGCGCGGCTGAGGCCGAGTTCGGCGAGCGAAAAGCCGTAGTCGGCAATTTTCTGCTTCACGTCATTCAGCACTTCGGCGTATTCGCGCGACTTTGCTTCTTCGATTTGCTTCTCCAGCTTCTCCCGCTGGGCCAGCAGGTCCTTGTAAGAAGACATAGTTTCCCTTTCTATGTGACCAATGGCGCCGGTCTGCAGCCGGCTCACCATTCATGGAATATTTGTGCCTCGGATTTTCGAAGGCAGAGATTAGCACAAAAAAGTTTTGATAGAAGCGGGATTCACGAAAATCCCGAGATCAATTGAAATTCGCGCATGTCATTTTGACCGGCCACGGCCTTTTCTCAAATTTTTACCCTGTTGCATAGAGATTAGGACATTACCGATCTGGTATTAGGCCTATCAACATACGCAATTACCCTGCATATGGGAAAATCAAAGCTTTCATCCGGCGACAAGTTTGCGAAAATCGCGCGGCCACTTCCGCTCGACCGGCAAGGCGGACCCGCGACGTCACGTCACATCCCGCGCGCGCTCAATCAACTGCGTGCGCAGCGCGCCGGCGTCACCCGGCACGGGGTCGAACGGCGTGCGCACGCGGCGGCCGTCGCAGCGCCAGTCGGCGCCGTGGCGGTCGACGCCGAGCAGCTCGAGCCCGTCGCGGCGCGCATCGCTCGCGTCGTACGCGTCCCACAACGCCCGCTCGGCGTCGAATCCGAGGGGCGGCAGCGCATCGAGCCCGGTGCCGTCGACCCAGCCCATCCGGCCGAACCCGCCGATATAACGCAGCCGCTCGATGTCGAGCGCCCAGAACGTGAAATCCCCGAGGGCGAGATAACGTGCGGCGTCGGGTTCATAGCGCGTGTAGCGCGCGGCGACATGCGGATCGTCGCCGAGCGGCACGAAGCGGCCGAGCAGCGTGGCGCGCTCGGCGTTCAGCACGTCGCCGTCCGGCGCGTCGACGACGAGGAAACCCGCGCGCGGATCGGCCACGAGGTTGCGCGTGTGCTCGGCGAGGCCGCTCACGAGAATCACGGGCCGATGATTGGCATCGGGCGCGAACGGCACGACCGTCGGATAAGGAAAACCTTGCGGATCGCGCGCGTGGGTCGCGAGCGTGCCGAGCGCGCAGCGGTGCAGCAGGTGCACGGCAAGGACGGGATCGATGTTCACGGAGACTCCTGCAGTCGGAAAGCCAGGGGGCGACCAGGGCGGCCAAGGCGCGCAACGCGGGCGCGCGGCGGGGACGCCACCTGCGCCTCGATGTTACCCGCGGCAGCGGCCCGCCGCGCATTGGCCGGATGGCCAACACGGCGCGCGCACGCCGTGGGCGACGCTCGCGGTCGGTCGAACGACCCGCGCGCCGGCAAGACCGTAAGCGGTTCGATAGAATCGGACGAATCCGGCGGGCGCGCCGCGCCCGCACATCGTCCCTTCAAGAGCATGCCGTGTCCGAATCCTCCTCCCGATCCTCGTCCGACTTCGCCGCGCCGCCCGACGCGCATCGCGTGCTGGCCTTGCCGGTCCGCCAGCGCGCCCGCACGGCCACGATGGCGCTGTTCTTCGTCGCCGGCATGATGTACGCGTCGTGGGGCGTGCATGTGCCCACCGTGCGCGACAAGTTCGCGCTGAGCCCGGGGCTGCTGTCGATCGCGCTGTTCGCGGTCGCCGGCGGCTCGATCGCCGCGATGCTGACGATCGCGCGCTGGATCGCGCGCGTCGGCTCGCGCACCGCGTGCCTCGCGGGCGGGCTCGTGATGTCCGCGTGCGCGGCGCTGATCCTCGTCGTGCCCGACTACTGGATGCTGCTCGTCGTGCTCGCGCTGTTCGGCTTCTCGATGGCGACACTCGACGTCGCGATGAACGCCGAGGCGAGCGCGGTCGAGCTCGCGCTCGGCAAGCCGATCATGTCGTCGCTGCACGGGATGTTCAGCATCGGCGGGATGTCGGGGGCGGCCGTCGGCGGCGCGCTACTGTCGGCCGGCATGGCACCGGCCGTGCATCTGGCGCTCGCGGCGGCCATCAACGCGGCGGTGCTGCTGGCCGCGAGCCCGGCCGTGCTGCCGCACGTGCCGCATCACGAACACGCGCACGGCGGCGGCCACCGCTGGCGCTCGCCCGCGCTGTGGATGCTCGGCGGCATCGCGCTGATCGCGCTGATCGCCGAAGGCGCGATGTACGACTGGGCGACGGTCTACATGCGCGATGTGGTCGCGGCGAGCCCCGCGCTCGCGAGCGCCGCGTATGCGGCATTCTCCGGCGGGATGGCGCTCGCGCGTTTCGCGGGCGACGCGGTGCGGGCGCGCTTCGGCGCGCCGCAGCTCGTGTTCGCGAGCGCATCGCTCGCGTGCGCCGGGATGATCGGCGCGCTGCTGTTGCCGAACCCGATCGCCGTGCTGACGGGCTTCACGCTGATGGGCCTCGGCCTCGCGAACATGATGCCCGTGCTGTTCGCCGCCGCCGCGCGCGTGAAAGGCATCCACGCGGCCGAAGGCCTCGCGCACGTGGCCGGGCTCGCGTACTTCGGACTGCTGTTCGGTCCGGTCGTGATCGGCGCGGTCGCGCAGACCGCGAACCTGACGGTCGGCCTGTCGGTCGTCGCGCTGTGCGCGGCACTCATCGCGCTCGTCGCGCCAAAGGTGCTCGCGCACCTGAAGATCTGACCGCGCGGCAACACGCCGCACTCCGCCGGGCCGCCAGGCTGCCGGCTGCCAAAAAGAAGGCGCGCCTGCGTTGCCGCAGGCGCGCCTTCACCCCTTCTGTCGACCGCCTTTCAGCTTACATCTTCACTTCGTCGAGCAGCGTCTTCTTGCCGCTCTTGTAGTTGTACAGCGAAATCACGCCGTGCTGCAGGTCGCCCTTCGAGTCGAAGGTCGTCGTGCCGATCACGCCCGTGTAGTTCGTTGCCGGCATCGCCGCGAGGATCTTCGCCGGGTCCGTCGAGTTCGCGCGCTTCATCGCATCGACGATGATGTACACGGCGTCATACGTGAACGGTGCGTAGATCTGGATCGGCTGGCCGAAGCGCTTCTCGTACTTCGCCTTGAACGCGCCGCCGCCCGGCATCTTCTCGAGCGACGCACCGGCTTCCGAGCACACGACGTTGTCGGTCGCGTCGCCAGCCAGGTCGGCCAGCTTCTCCGTGCACACGCCGTCGCCCGCGAAGATCTTCGCGCGCAGGCCGAGCTGCTTCGCCTGTTTCGCGAACGGGCCGCCGGTGGCGTCCATGCCGCCGTACATGATCGCGTCCGGATTCTCGCCCTTGATCTTGGTCAGAATCGCGCGGAAGTCGACCGCCTTGTCGTTGGTCGCGTCGTGCGACATCACCTTCAGGCCGAGCGCCTTCGCCTTCTTCTCGAACTCGTTCGCGAGACCCTGGCCGTAGGCGGTCGAATCGTCGACCACCGCAACGCTCTTGATGCCCTTCGAGTGCGCGTAGTTCGCGAGTGCCGGGCCCTGCTGCGCATCGGTCGCCACCACGCGATACGTGGTCTTGAAGCCTTGCTGCGTGTAGGCCGGGTTGGTCGCCGACGGCGAGATCTGCACGATGCCCGCATCGCTGTAGATCTTCGAGGCCGGGATCGACGTGCCCGAGTTCAGGTGGCCGACCACGGCGACGACCTTGTCGTCGACGAGCTTCTGCGCAACCTGCGTGGCCTGGCGCGGGTCGGCCGCGTCATCCTGCGCATCGAGTTGCAGCGTGATTTTCTGACCGCCGATCGTGAGACCCTTGGCGTTGATCTCCTCGACTGCGAGACGTGCACCGTTTTCGTTGTCCTTGCCCAGGTGTGCAATACCGCCCGTCAAGGGCGCAACGTGGCCGATCTTGACGACTTGATCGGCGGCCGCGTTGCTTGCAGCTGCAACGCACAGCATCGCCGCAGCGGTGATCGGCAACAGCTTTTGCATCTTGATATTCATGTAAGTCTCCAGTTTCGGTCCCAATAAACGCCATCGCCCGGTGCCCCGCTGCCATCCCTGTGTTTGCATCACTGGACGATTCGCCGGTTGCATCGTTCATGCACTTGGCCTCAAGCACGTGGAAACAGCCGCTTTTAGCAGCCACCCGCCCGTACTTGCGCGCAAGTGTAGGTGATCAAATTAATTTGTGGGACTTTTTTGGGGTAGTGGTAACACTACCGATACCGGTGCTTTGGAATGACGACTCGAATATCGCTGCAAGCCCCGCCGGATAAGGGTTTCCGCTAATTTCGGACGGACGGGTGAAAGGTGGATTCAAAGCCTTCCCGTGTCATTTCGATTCGGTATTTTGTGCGCGGGATCATTGAATGAAACGCGCGTGACAACCCGCGCATTCCTGCCGCGATACGCGCTCCGATACGGAGCGCCCAGGCAGCCGGCGAAACATTCATGCAAGCGTTGCACGCCATTCGGCGTCGAGCGCGTCGACGAGTTGCGACGTCGTCAGCGCGGCATCGCGCCGGCGTGCGAGCGGCGCGCCCTGCCCGGCCCACAGCGACAGGTAGTCGCCGTCGTTCGCGCGCGCGGCGGCCTGGCGCAGCGGCTGGGTCAGCGCGTTCTGCACCGGATACGGCGCCGCATCGGCCACGCGTTCGCCGAGCCGCGCCATCAGCGTGTTGCGCAATCCGCGCGCATGGCGCCCGGTGATCGCGCGCGTGACCTGCGTCGACGTATCGGCACTCGCCAGCAGGCGCGCCTTCCAGTCGGCCGCGATCGCGCTTTCCTCGCACGTCAGGAACGCGGTGCCGAGTTGCGCGCCCTGCGCGCCGAGCGCAAGCGCGGCGGCGATGCCGCGGCCGTCCATGATGCCGCCCGCGGCGAGCACGGGCAGGCCGGTCGCATCGACGAGCTGCGGCACCAGCGCGAACGTGCCGATCAGTGCATCGTCGGCCGAGCCGATGAAGGTGCCGCGATGGCCGCCCGCTTCGGCGCCTTGCGCGCACAGCGCGTCCGCGCCGGCCGCCTGCCACGCGAGCCCTTCGGCGACATGCGTCGCGGTGCCGATCACATAGGTGCCCGCGGCCTTCAGGCGCGCGACGTCGGCCGCGTCGAGCACGCCGAACGTGAAGCTCGCGGCCGGCACGCGCAGCGCGACGAGCGCATCGAGCTGCGCGCGGAAGTCGGGCGCGTAGCGCGCGGGCGCGGTGCCCGGCGGCAGCCCGAGCGTTGCGTTCAGCGGATCGATCGCGGCGAGCGCACGCGCGACGGTCGCCGCGTCGGGCGCGGCCTCGGGCAACACGAACAGGTTCACGGCGAACGGGCGCGCGCTCGCCGCGCGAATCGCGGCGACTTCGGTCGCGAGGCGATCCGGCGCGAACGCGGCGGCGCCAAGGCTGCCGAGTGCGCCGGCATTGGACGCGGCCGCGACCATCGCGGCCGTGCTCGCGCCGACCATCGGCGCCTGCACGAGCGGCACGCGCAGGCCGAAGCGTTCGGAAAACGGGGTGGAAATGACACGGGCGGACATGGCGAATCCTTCGATGACGATGCGCGAAAGCGCTTTGTAAAAGCCGACACATCGACTCTATCGAAGCGGCGCAGCGCCGAAAAATGAATAATCGAGATCAAAACGATCGCTGCGCGAGAAGCGGATTCGGCACACGGGTTCGCCCCGCTCGCACCGGGCGGGCGCGGACCTTGCGCGCACTGCAACCCTGCGGGTTTGATGGCACACTAGGCCGCCCCTTTTCCACCCGCGGCGCGCGTGTCGCGCGCCCGTTCGCCAGGAGTTCCAACGTGACTGCCCAATGGATCGACATCCCGACCGGTAACGACAGCTTCGGCGGCTATCTCGCGCTGCCCAAGCGCGGCAAGGGCCCCGCCGTCATCATCATCCAGGAGATCTTCGGCGTGAACGCGCACATCCGCGCGGTCGCCGATCAGTACGCGGCCGACGGCTTCGTCGCGCTCGCGCCGGACGTGTTCTGGCGCACGCAGCCGCGCGTCGAGCTGACCTACGAAGGCGCCGACCGCGACAAGGGCATCGAGCTGATGAAGAAGACCGACGTCGGCCTCGCGGTCGCGGACATCGGCGCAGCCGCCGATGCGCTGCGCGCACGCCCGGAAGTCGCCGGCAAGGTCGCCGCGATCGGCTACTGCTTCGGCGGCCAGCTCGCGTACCGCGCGGCCGCGGCCGGCAACGTCGATGCGGCGGTCGCCTATTACGGCGGCGGCATCCAGAATGCGCTCGACCTGGCCGGCAAGGTCACGCAGCCGATCCTGTTCCACTATGCAGAGAACGACCACGGGATCCCGCTCGAGGCCGTCGAGCAGGTCAAGGCCGCGTTCGCCGGCCGCCCCGACGCATCGTTCCACGTGTACCCGGGCGCCGAGCACGGCTTCAACTGCACGGACCGCGCGTCGTACAACCAGCGCGCATCGGCGCTCGCGCACGGCCGCACGCTGACGTTCCTGGCCGAGCACCTGTAAAGGCAGCGGCTAGCGGGCCCGGCACGCCGGGCCCGCGTTATCCTCCCTTCATCGCCACAGGTCACAACGGGGGTGACAGCGATGCACTCGGACTATCTCGCGCATGACGCGATCGGCCTCGCCGCGCTCGTGCGCGAACGCAAGGCGAGCCCGCGCGAACTGCTCGACGCCGCGATCGGCCAGGCCGAAGCGGTGAACGCCGCGGTCAACGCGATCGTGCTGCAGGACTACGATGCCGCGCGCAAGCGAACGGAGTCGACGCCCGCCACCGGCGCCGACGCGCCGTTCGCGGGCGTCCCGTATCTCGTCAAGGATCTCGGCGCGGCGGTCGCCGGGCTGCCGCTGTCGATGGGCAGCCGGCATTACCGCTACTACACCCCCGCCGACGATTCGCCCGTGATCGCGCGCAGCCGCGCGGCCGGGCTCAACGTGTTCGGCAAGACCAACACGTCGGAAATCGGCCAGATGCCGTACACCGAACCCGAACTGTTCGGCGCGTGCCGCAATCCGTGGAATCTCGATCACACGCCCGGCGGCTCGAGCGGCGGCGCGGCCGCGGCCGTCGCGGCCGGCATCGTGCCGCTCGCGCATGCATCCGACGGCGGCGGCTCGATCCGGATCCCGGCGTCGTGCTGCGGCCTGTTCGGCCTGAAGCCGAGCCGCAATCCGGTGCTGGTCGACCTGCCGTCGAACGGGGAGCTGGTGGTCCAGCACGCGGTCGCCCGCAGCGTGCGCGACAGCGCGCTGCTGCTCGACGTGACGACCGGCCAGACGCTGCCGCCCGGCGCACCCGGCACCTTCCTCGGCGCGCTCGACGCCCCGCCCGGCCCGCTGCGGATCGGCCTCGTCGTCGACCCGATGCTCGCGCCGGCGCTCGCCGACGACACGCGCGCGGCACTCGACGACGCGGCCGCGCTCCTCGAGTCCCTCGGCCATCACGTCGAACCGGCGACGCTGCACATCGACTACGCGCGCGCGGCCGAAACCTTCCTCACGCTGTGGGCGACGATCGCCGAGGAGATGGTGCTCGGCGCGCGCGAACTGACCGGGCGCACCCCGAAGCGCAGCGAGTTCGAGCCGGCGACGTGGGCGATGGCCGTCGTCGGCCGGCGCGTCGCACGCGCGCGCCTGCCGGACGTGCTCGAATGGCAGCGCCAGCTGACCGTGCAGGTCGCGGGCCTGGTGTCGCGCTACGACGCGATCCTGTGCGCGACGCTCGCGGGGCCGCCGGTCAAGATCGGCGAGCTGCAGCCGACCGCGCTCGAAGCCGCGCAGATGAAGCTGCTGGGCGCGCTGCCGGTCAGGCCGCTGCTGCGGGAAATGCTCGCGAAGTCGTCGGAGAAGGCGTTCGCGTGGGCCGGCTGCACCGAGTTGTTCAACCTGACGGGCCAGCCGGCGATGTCGGTGCCGCTCTACTGGAATGCGCGCGGGCTGCCGATCGGCGTGCAGTTCGTCGCGCGCCATGCCGACGATGCGCTGCTGCTGAAACTCGCGCGCCAGCTCGAACAGGCGCGGCCGTGGTTCGACCGGCGCCCGCCGCTGATGCAGGCGCAGCGCTGAGCGTTGCCGTGCCGCGTCGATAAAAAACCCCGCCGAGACACACCCGGCGGGGTTTTTTGCAGGCAGGCGCCGGATGGCGCTTAGCCGGCGAGCCGTTCGCAGATGGTCCGCGTCGCGGTCGCCGCGTTCAGCGTGTAGAAGTGCAAGCCCGGCACGCCCGCGTCGATCAGGCGCCGGCACAGATCGGTGACGACGTCCGCGCCGAATGCACGGATCGCGTCGCGATCGTCGCCGAAGCTCTCGAGCCGGCGCGCGACCCAGCGCGGCACTTCCGCGCCGCACATTTCCGAGAAGCGCATCAGTTGCGAGAAGTTCGTGATCGGCATGATGCCCGGCACGATCGGCACGTCGACCCCCAGCTTGCGCGCATCGTCGACGAAGCGGAAATACGCGTCGGCGTTGAAGAAGTACTGCGTGATCGCGGAATTCGCGCCGGCTTTCACCTTGCGCGCGAAGTTCTCGAGATCGGCCTTCGGCGAGCGCGATTGCGGGTGGTACTCCGGATAGCCAGCGACTTCGATGTGGAACCAGTCGCCATGCTCGGCGCGGATGAAGCTGACGAGCTCGGACGCATAGCGCAGCTCGCCGACCTCGCCCATCCCCGACGGCAGGTCGCCGCGCAGCGCGACGATATGCCGGATGCCGTGCGAGCGGTACTGGTCGAGGATCGCGCGCAGGCTGTCGCGTGACGAGCCGATGCACGACAGGTGCGGCGCGGCCTCGAGGCCGTCCTTCTGCATGTCGAGCACGGTATCGAGCGTGCCCTGCTGCGTCGAGCCGCCGGCGCCGAACGTCACGGAGACGAATTTCGGCTTCAGCGGCAGCAGCTGCGCACGGGTCGCGCGCAGCTTCTCGACGCCGTCCGCCGTCTTCGGCGGGAAGAATTCAAACGAGAGTTCGATCGGTTTCATGATTCGCAAGAATGGGCCCGGCCGTCAGCCGATGTCGCGCTGCCCGAAGATCAGCGCGGACAGCAGCCACGACACGATGCTGTACAGGATCGAACCGAAGAACGCGGACCAGAACCCCGACACCTCGAACCCCTTCAGCAGCGACGACGCGAACCAGAAGCACAGCGCGTTCACGACGAGGATGAAGACCCCGAGCGTGACGATCGTGACGGGCAGCGTCAGCAGGATCAGCACCGGACGGATCACCGTGTTGATCAGGCCGAGCACGACCGCGATGATCAGCGCGGTGCCGAAGCTCTTGATGTGGATCGACGGCACGAGGTACGTGATGATCAGCAGCGCGAGGGCGTTGATGACCCAGGTGAGGATGACGCTCATGGAGGGCTCCGGTTCGGTTGTCGATCTGTGCGGTCAATGCGCGCGGTCCGGCGCCTGCCGCCGCGCGTGCCCGCGGGCACGATGCGACGGCAGGCGGCGGCACATCAATAGCGGTAGTGGTTCGGCTTGAACGGGCCGTCCTTCTGCACGCCGATGTACGAAGCCTGTTCGTCCGACAGCACGGACAGGTTCGCGCCGATGCGCGCGAGGTGCAGGCGCGCAACCTTTTCGTCGAGGTGCTTCGGCAGCACGTACACCTTGTTCTCGTACTCGTTGCCGCGCACGAACAGCTCGATCTGCGCGAGCGTCTGGTTCGCGAACGAGTTCGACATCACGAACGACGGGTGGCCGGTCGCGCAGCCGAGGTTCACGAGGCGGCCTTCGGCCAGCAGGATCACGCGCTTGCCGTCCGGGAAGATGATGTGGTCGACCTGCGGCTTGATGTTTTCCCACTGGTACTGGCGGGTCGACGCGACGTCGATTTCCGAGTCGAAGTGACCGATGTTGCAGACGATCGCGTTGTGGCGCATCGCCTTCATGTGATCGTGGTTGATCACGTGGTAGTTGCCGGTCGCCGTCACGAAGATGTCGGCCTTGTCGGCCGCGTATTCCATCGTCACGACGCGGTAGCCTTCCATCGCCGCCTGCAGCGCGCAGATCGGATCGATTTCGGTGACCCACACGGTCGCGCCGAGGCCGCGCAGCGATTGCGCGCAGCCCTTGCCCACGTCGCCGTAACCCGCGACGACCGCGACCTTGCCCGCGATCATCACGTCGGTCGCGCGCTTGATGCCGTCGACGAGCGACTCGCGGCAGCCGTACAGGTTGTCGAACTTCGACTTCGTGACCGAGTCGTTCACGTTGAACGCCGGGAACGGCAGGCGGCCGTCCTTTTCCATCTGGTACAGGCGGTGCACGCCGGTCGTGGTTTCTTCGGTCACGCCCTTGATGTGCGCGAGGCGCGTCGAGTACCAGGTCGCGTCGATGTCGAGGTGCTTCGCGATCGACTTGTACAGCGCGACTTCTTCCTCGTTGGTCGGCTTCGCGATCACCGAACGGTCCTTCTCGGCCTTCGCGCCGAGGATCAGCAGCAGCGTTGCGTCGCCGCCGTCGTCCAGGATCATGTTCGCGAATTCGCCGTTCGGCCATTCGAAGATGCGGTGCGAGAACTCCCAGTATTCGTCGAGCGACTCGCCCTTGAACGCGAACACCGGCGTGCCGGCTTCGACGATCGCGGCAGCGGCGTGGTCCTGCGTCGAGAAGATGTTGCACGAGGCCCAGCGAACGTCCGCGCCGAGCGCCTTCAGCGTCTCGATCAGCACGCCGGTCTGGATCGTCATGTGCAGCGAACCTGCGATGCGCGCGCCCTTCAGCGGCTGCTGCGCCTTGTATTCGTCGCGGATCTGCACGAGGCCCGGCATTTCGGTCTCGGCGATGTTCAGTTCCTTGCGGCCCCAGCCGGCAAGCGCCATGTCGGCGACGACGTAATCGGTGGAAGCCTTGGAATCGATAATGGCGTTCATCACGCCCTCCTTTCTAAAAAAGTTCTAGAAATTGGTGACGTGAGCGCCGTTCAGGAAGCGGGGCCGGCGCGAATCTCGCCGCACGGCTGCTTGGTGAAGCTCTCCGAGCCTGGCGGACGCAGGATGGTCCGTCGCAACGCTCCTCGGAAAACGGGAGCGATTGTAGCAAATCGGCGCGGGAATTGTGCGCCGCGCGCGCCACGCGCGGCGTCGGCGCGCGTGGGCGCAAGAAAGGGTCAGTTCTCCGCGCCGACCCACGCCTGTTCGCGCAACCGTGCGCGCAGGCGCGCGACGGCCTGGCTGTGCAGCTGGCACACGCGCGACTCGCTGACTTCGAGCACCGCGCCGATCTCGCGCAGGTTCAGCCCGCGCTCGTAGTACAGCGACATCAGCAGCTTCTCGCGCTCGGGCAGCCGTTCGATCGCTTCGACGAGCGCCTCGCGCAGGTGGTCGTCGAGCAGCGCCGACAGCGGATCGGCGTGATCGACGCGATAGCGGTCGAGGAACGGCTCGTCGTCGGCCGCGCGATCGAAATCCTCGTAGTAGATGAGCTGGCTGCCGTGCAGGTCCTGCAGCATCCCCTGGTATTCGTCGAGCGGCATCTTCAGGTGCTCGGCGATCTCGGTCTCGCTCGCCGAACGGCCCAGGTGCTGCTCGACCTGGTGCACCGCGTGCTCGACCTCGCGCGACGTCTTGCGCAGGCTGCGCGGCAGCCAGTCGTTGCTGCGCAGCTCGTCGAGCATCGCGCCGCGGATGCGCTGGGTCGCGTAGGTCTCGAACTGCGCGCCCTGGTCTTCCTTGTAGCGGCCGGCCGCGTCCATCAGGCCGATCATGCCGGCCTGGATCAGGTCGTCGAGGTCGACGCTCGCCGGCATCTTCGCGACGAGCTGCAGCCCCAGGCGCCGCACGAGCGGCGCGTATTGCGCGAGCACGTCGGCCTGGGTCATTTTTCCCTGAGCGTTGTACATCATGGCTCTCTCCTTCCGGTGGCGCTCACGCGGCGTGGGCCGCACCCGCCTCGTACGACGGCTTGCCGCCCGCATGCACGGCGCGGCCGGCGCCCGAACCCGGACGCATCGGCCAGTACAGCAGGTCGGCGGCAATCTGCCGGTAATCGCGCGCGGCCGCCGACGACGGGAACGCGTCGACCGCGGTATGCATCAGGTCGCGCGCATGCTCGACGAGCGGATCGGCGCTCACGCAGCCGGCGTCGGCGATCGACACCGTCAGGTAGCGGCTCGCGACGCCCGCGAGGTTGTCGAAGGCGGTCTTCGCATCCGCGTGGCTGCCGACGTGATTGGTCAGCACGCGGAACTGCGCGACCGCGTGCGAGAAATGCAGGCGCTTCATGCACGCGTAGGCCTCGGTGATCGCCTGCGCGGCGACCCGCGTGACGATCAGCACGTCGTGCGCCTCGCGCGCGAGCGCGGAGAGCGCACCGTCGGCGCCGAGCTGCGCGTCGACCAGCACGATGTCGGCCTGGCCGTCGATGAAGTCGCTCAGTTGCGAGTCGCTGTAGCCGTCGCGTGCGAGCCGCGCGGCCGCGCACAGGCCGAAGCCGGCGGCGACGCGCGTGCGTTCGCCGTCGCGCAGCCACGCGCCCGCGAGCGTCGCCGCGGCCGACTGCACGTCGGCGCGCTCGTCGACGACGAGCACGTCCTTGCCGAGCGAGGCCAGCGCGGCCGCGACGTTGACGACGGTGGACGTGCAGCCGACACCCGCCGGCCCGCCCGTCACCGCGACGATGCGCGACGCGCGCCCGGCCAGCAGGCGCCGCAGCCCTTCGGCCTGGTCGATGATCCGTTTATCCAAATCGCACCTCGTGCAGCTCGGCGGTGGAACGTGCGGTCAGTGCGGAAAGCAGCGCCGGCATGTCCTCGTCCTGCGGCACGAAGGGCGAGCCGTCGCGCGGCACACAGAACGCGCTCTTCAGCAGGAATTTGGTCGACGCGACGTACAGGTTTTCCGGCACCTTCTGGCCGGTCGACACGTAGTGGACCGGCAGCTTGTAGCGGATCACGGTGTCGAGCACGCCACCGAGGTGGGTCGCCTCGTCGAGCTTGGTCAGGATGCAACCGGCGAGGTCGGGATGTTCGCCCGCGCTGCGGTACGCCTGCACGACTTCGTTCAGCGTGTCGCCGTGGCTCGTCGCGTTGAGCAGCAGCAGGCGCTGCACCGGCGCGTTCGCGCCATGCAGCATCGCGATCTGGTCGGACAGCGCGCGGTCGCGCTGGCTCATGCCGATCGTGTCGATCAGCACGATGTGCTTGTTGCGCAGCTCGGACAGCGCGAGCGCGAGGTCGCCCGCGTCCTTCACCGCGTGCACCGGCACGCCGAGGATCTTGCCGAAGATGCGCAGCTGCTCGTGGCCGCCGATCCGGTAGCTGTCGGTGGTCAGCAGCGCGACCTTGCTCGCACCGAAGCGCATCACGCAGCGCGCGGCGAGCTTCGCGGTGGTCGTCGTCTTGCCGACTCCCGTCGGCCCCATCAGCGCGAACACGCCGCCGCGCTCCATCAGCGCGTCCTCGCTCTCGAGCACCGGCAGGTTTGCCGCGAGCACCGACTGCGCCCAGTCGGCAGCCTGCTCGAAGGTCTGCGTGCCGTCGCCGGACGGCAGGTTGTCGACCAGCATCCGCACCAGCTGCGCGGAGAAGCCGGCCGAAAACAGGTGCCTGGTCAGCGCGCCATGCACCGGGCTGCGGCGCTGGCGGTCGTGCCACATCAGGCTGTCGAACTGCTCTTCCATCATCCCGCGCATCGCGCCGAGCTCGTGCATCACCGTGTCGTTGACGATGCTCTCGACGCGCGCCTTCACCGCGTCGGCCACCGCGGCGGCCGCATCGGCGGACAGGCGCGTGCGTTCGGCCGCGCGTTCGATCGGTCTCGCGGCGCTCGCTTCGCTTGCGCGGGCAGCGGCGGCCGCGCCCGGCATCCGGCGCTCGGCGTCGCGCACGATGTCGCGCGCCCAGCCGGCCGGCGTCGCGGCGGCGGCGTCCGGCTGCGTGCGGGCCGGTGCTTGCGCTGCGGCCGGCGCCGCCTGCGCGCGGGCGATCAGCGCCTCGCGCTGCTGCGTCAGGCGCTTCGCGTGCTCGACGAGCCACGGCGCGGGTTCGGACGATGCGGCCGGCGTGCCTGCCGGCGTTGCATCGGCAGTGACAGCAGGCGTAACCGGCGACGGCGCTGCCGCGTCGAGCGCGTGCGCATCGGCGTCGAACGCGGCCGGTTCCGCAGCCGGCTCCGTCGCTTCGGCACGCGCGCCGAACACCGACGAGAACACGTCCGGAAGTCCACCGTCGCCGGCCGCATACGGATTGACGGCCGGGCGCGCGGGCGCGGCGCCGGGGCGCGACACGATGCCGGGAACGGCGGCGGCCGGCACTGATTCCGGCGTGCGCGACGCGAGCATGCGCGCTCGAGCAGCGGGCGGCGGCGTGACCGCGGCGAGGTCCGAGTCGGCGAGTGCGACGATTTCGACGCTGCCGTCATCGAGCGTGCGGTTCGACAGCACGACGGCGTCGGCGCCCAGTGCCTCGCGAACGAGACGAAGCGCGTCGCGGCTGGTCGCGCCGGTGAATTTGCGAATGTTCAAGCGGAACCCCCGATGACGTTAACGACTTTGATCGTGCGTGTGTCCGGCACTTCGGCGTACGACAGCACTTTCAGTTGCGGCAGGCTGCGGCGCAGGAAACGCGCGAGCATCGCGCGCAGCGCGTGCTGCACCAGCAGCACGGGCGGCAGCCCGAGATTCTGTTGACGCAGCATCGCCTGCTGCGTGCCGGTCAGAAGGTTGTGCGCGAGGCCGGGCTCGAGGCCCGGGTTCGCGCCGGTGGCGAGCGCCTGCGACAGCACGCGCTCGAGATTCGAATCGAGACCCATCACCTGCATCTCGCCCGCGCCCGGATACCACTGCTGCGTGATCGCGCGGCCGAGCGACAAGCGCACCGCGGCGGTGATCTCGTACGCGTCGCCGCGGCCCGCGTGTTCCGACACGGCCTCGAGGATCGTGCGCATGTCGCGGATCGGCACGCCTTCCTCGAGCAGGTTCTGCAGCACCTTCTGCAGCGTGGTCAGCGAGACCGTCTTCGGCACGAGGTCCTCGACGAGCGACGGCGCATCCTTGCCGGTGCGCTCGACGAGCGACTGCACTTCCTGGCGGCCGAGCAATTCGGCCGCGTGCTGGACGACCAGATGGTTCAGGTGCGTCGCGACGACCGTGCTCGCATCGACCACCGTGTAGCCGTACACCTGGGCCTGCTCGCGCATCGCGACGTCGATCCACACGGCCGGCAGCCCGAACGCCGGATCCTGCGTCACGGCACCCGGCAGCGCGGCCGTCACCTGGCCGGGGTTGATCGCGAGCCACTGGCCCGGGAACACTTCGCCCGCGCCGATCTCGACGCCCTTCAGCGCGATCCGGTACGCGTTCGGCCGCAGCTCGAGGTTGTCGCGGATGTGGATCACCGGCGGCAGGAAGCCGATTTCCTGCGCGAATTTCTTGCGGATGCTCTTGATGCGCTTGAGCAGCTCGCCGTCGCTGTTCTTGTCGACGAGCGGAATCAGCCGGTAGCCGACTTCGAGGCCGAGCGGGTCGATCAGCTGCACGTCGTCCCAGGTCGCCTCGTGGCTGTCGCCCGGCAGCGCGGCAGGGGGCGCGATCTCGGTCACGTCGCCGGCCGCCACGCGGGCCGCCGCGCGCTTGGCCTGCGAGCGGGCCAGCCAGATCGCACCGCCGCCGAGCGCAAGGAACGCGAAGTGCGGCATGCCCGGGATCAGCCCCATCAGCACGATGATCGCGCCGGTGATGTTGAGCACGCGCGGGTTGGTGAACAGCTGGCCGGTGATCTGCGTGCCGATGTCCTCGTCGGTCGCGACGCGCGACACGATCACGCCGGCCGCGGTCGAGATCACGAGCGACGGGATCTGCGCGACGAGGCCGTCGCCGATCGTCAGCAGCGTGTAGTTGGTGCCGGCCGCCGCGAAACTCATGTCGTGCTGGACCATCCCGACGATCAGGCCGCCGATCACGTTGATCGCCATGATGATCAGGCCCGCGATCGCGTCGCCGCGCACGAACTTCGACGCGCCGTCCATCGACCCGTAGAACTCGGCTTCCTGCGACACGGCGAGGCGGCGCTTGCGGGCCTGCTCTTCGTTGATGAGGCCCGCGTTCAGGTCGGCGTCGATCGCCATCTGCTTGCCGGGCATCGCGTCGAGCGTGAAGCGCGCGGACACTTCGGCGATCCGCCCCGCGCCCTTCGTGATCACCATGAAGTTGATGATCATCAGGATCACGAACACGACGATGCCGACCGCGAAGTTGCCGCCGACGAGGAAGTGACCGAACGCCTCGATCACCTGGCCGGCCGCGTCCGGCCCCGTGTGGCCCTCGAGCAGCACGACGCGCGTCGACGCGACGTTCAGCGACAGGCGCAACAGCGTCGAGAACAGCAGCACGCTCGGGAACGCCGCGAAGTCGAGCGGCTTCATCGTGTACATGCTGACGAGCAGCACCATCACCGACAGCGCGATGTTGAACGTGAACAGCAGATCCAGCAGCAGCGGCGGCAGCGGCAGGATCATCATCCCCAGGATCATGCAGATGAGGATCGGGCCCGCAAGCGCGCGCAGGTTGGTGCCCGCGAACGGGTTCGGGCGCTTGGCGAACAGGCCGGCGGTCGGGGTGCTCATGCTGCGCTCCCTTGGTTGCCGAGCGCGTCTTCGGCTTCTTCACGCTCGTCGTCGGACGCAACCGATGCGCCCTTGTCGAGTTCGGCCGGCACGTCGAGATCGACCGGTGCGGCCGGGAACGCGCCGCCTTCCGCGCGGAAGCGCTTGAGCTGGTAGACCCACGCGAGCACTTCGGCGACGGCCGAGTACAGCGAGCCCGGAATCTCGCGTTCGATTTCGACGTTGTGATACAGCGCCCGCGCGAGCGGCGGCGCTTCGAGCAGCGGCACGTTGTGCTCGGCCGCGAGTTCGCGGATGCGCGCGGCGACGAGGTTCACGCCCTTCGCGACGACCTTCGGCGCGCGCATCTCGCCGTCCGTGTATTGCAGCGCGACGGCGAAGCGCGTCGGGTTCGTGACGACCACGTCGGCCTTCGGCACGGCGGCCATCATCCGGCGCCGCGCGATCGCGCGCTGCTGCTGGCGGATCCGGCCCTTCACGTGCGGATCGCCTTCGTTCTCGCGATGCTCGCGCTTCACTTCTTCCTTCGTCATGCGCAACTTCTTGTTGTACTGCCAGATTTGGTAAGGCACATCGAGCGCGGCGACCACCAGCATCCCGGCGACCGTCGTGCCGCAGCACACGGCGACCAGATGCAGCGCATCGGCGAGCGCCGAGCCGAGCGGCTGGGTCGCGAGGCCGAGCAGCTCGTCCTTGCTGCGCCAGATCGCGATCCCGCCGATCCCGCCGACGACCAGCGTCTTCGCGAGCGACATGCCGAGCTGGATCGGCCCCTGGATCGAGAAGATGCGGCCGAGGCCCGAGATCGGGTTCAGGCGGTCGAACTTCAGCTCGAAGGTCTTCTGCGAGATCAGCCAGCCGCCCAGCGCCATCGGCGCGAGCAGCGCGGCCAGCCCGGTGAGCGCGAGGAGCGGCAGCAGCGCGGCGAGACCTTCGATGCTCGCGCTGCCGGCCGCCGACAGCATCCGGCGCGTGTCGAACGCGGTGGCGCGGTCGAACGCGAACGCGCCGCGCAGCATCGCCTGCAGATGGTCGCCCGACGGACCCGCGAGCAGCCACGCGCCGTAGAACCCGGCCGCGAGCAGCGCGAACGAAGCCAGCTCGCGCGAACGCGCGACCTGCCCCTCCTCGCGCGCCTTCTCGCGGCGCCTCGGAGTGGCGGCTTCGGTTCTGTCGAGATCGCTCTCGTCTGCCACGGGGCCTCCTGTCGGGTACGGCGAAATGCCGTTTTCCAGTGACACCGATTATTCATGCGCACGTCAAACGCCGATCGGTCGAGCAAAGCCGGGAAAGGGGGGTATTTCGGGGAATCGGGCGAGCCGGTGTGGCGGGAGGCGACGGGCGGGTACGGCGCGCGGAGCGGCGGTGGAAATCGCGTTCGCGGGTGAGGCGGTGAGGTGGTGAGGCGGGGAATCAATGCAGCCGTGAAGCGATCGTCGGCCCGCCCCCGGCGCGACGGCGTCGCGCGCCGGAGCGGGCGGCGCTCAGATGGCCGGAATCGGATCCGTGCCGAAGCGGTTCGGGCCGTCGGTGCCGCGCGAGCACATCCACACGAGCAGCATGATCCCGCCGACGAGCGGAATGAACGCGATCAGCAGGACCCAGCCCGAGCGGCCCGTATCGTGCAGCCGGCGGACGGTGACGGCGAGGCTCGGCAACACCAGCGCGAGCGACGCGACCGCCGCGACGATCATCAGCAACAGCGAGATGGCGCTCGCGTCGCGACCGACCATGGCGATCGCCTGGCACAGGATCGACACGACGCTGGTGAGCAACGCGAAATACCAATATTCCGCGCGGCGCGCGCGCCCCTCGAATGTCGCGTATTGATTGAATGCGGAACGAACAGCTTCACTGAAATTCATTTTATTGCCCTCACGTTTTATATCGGCGACCCCGAAAACAACGCGGGCATTATAAATTTGAATTTCGGCGTGTTGCATCCCTTTTCACGAGTCGGCTGGATCGCATGCCGGCTCTCGCACGTCTGGAATTTGCGCGGTAGCGGGACACCGCATCGTCGATGCGCCTGTCACGTTATTTTTATAATTGGATGCCCCGACAAAAATATCAGCCCGATAATCCACGAATTGATTACACCAGCGTGAAACGCAGCGCGATAAATAATCGAATCCATCATTCCGGGCTCATTTACCGACCGGTCGGGAAACTCGTCGGGTGCCGGACGCCCACGCCGACAACACCCCCACCCCGGCCGGCGCTCGCGCTAGCCGGCCGCCGCCTGCTCCAGCGCGCGCAGGTCGAGCTTCTTCATCCGTATTACCTGCGCCATCACGCGCTCGGCGCGAGCCGGATCGCCCGCCATCAGTTCGGGCATCTGCATCGGCACCACCTGCCACGACACGCCGAAGCGGTCGCGCAGCCAGCCGCACTGCTGCGCGCGCTCGTCGCCGCCTTCGGCCAGCGCGGCCCAGTAGCGGTCGATCTCGCGCTGGTCGCGGCAGTTGACGACGAACGACACGGCCGGCGTGAGCGGAAACGCGGGGCCGCCGTTCAGCGCGAGAAACGCCTGCCCGTCCAGTTCGAACGACACCGTCATCACCGCGCCCTCGGCCTGGCCCGACGCCTGCGCGCCGGATTTGCCGTAACGGGCGACGTGCACGACGCGCGCGTCGTCGAACACCGAGACGTAGAAGTGGGCGGCCGCCTCCGCATCGTGGTCGAACCACAGAAACGGCGTGATGCGTTGAATACGCTGGCTCATGGCGCTGTCTCCTCGATGTCGTGCCGGCACCGGTGCCGGTCTTATATCGTAGGCGCTGAACCGGCGCGGTGCGGCGATCGCGTGCATCGTGCGCGCCGCGGCCGCGCCGCAGGCGGAATAAAAAAGGGGGCGAAACGCTCGCCCCCTTTTTGCTGCCGCGTTCGTGCGCGATCAGAACGCGACGTAAGCCTGCGGGCCGCCGCTCGACGTCTTGTCCATCCCGAAGTAGATCGTCTTGCCGTAAAAGTGCGGCAGGCCGAGGTCGAGCGACGTCAAACTATACGGGCCCGCGATATCGTTAAATGCAAATGTCGACGGATTCGAGAACAACTTGTCTGCATCCTGAACGAGCATCGATACGCCACCTGTCGTGCCGTTCTGTCCAGTCAGCGTCGCCGTATAGGTAGCCGCTGACGTCGGGCAGTAGAAATCCTTGGCAAGCGAGTTAGGCGAGCATGGCGTCTGCTTCGAATCATTGAAGAAATACGCATTCGAACCCGTGTCGAAGAACGCGGCCACGTTATTACCGAGGAACGTCGTACTGACGTCGCCTCCGGATGTCGAGGTCAGCACCGTCGACGCCCCGAGCGCGTTGTTGCTCTGCGTGCCAATCCCAAAGGTCAGCAGACCCGTTGCGCTGCCCTGCCCGCTGTTCGAGATGGCCGGCATCTGCACGATCACGCCGTTGTTGTCGGTCGCGAAATGATGGACCGGGTTGGCCACTTGCTGCGCGACCGGCACCAGCGCCACCGTGCAACTCGAATTGCCGCTCGGGCACGCGTAGTAATTGTTGTACGTCGGCGACGTCAAAGTCGCGCAGTTCGGGCCGCAATCGACCGGTGCCGGCCCGATGCCGAGGATGCCGTTCGCGCCGAGATCGGCTGCCGTATTGGCCGACACGCTACCGTTCGTGCACGAGCTCGGCACGCCGGCCGTGCCGAGGTCCCCGATGATCTGCACCGGCAGCGACCTCGCCTGCTCGGTGCCGATCGACAGGTCGACGGTCCGCACGGAGCCCCACGTGTAGCTCGTCACGAATGTGCCGCACTCGGCGACCGGCGCGCCACCGCTCGTCGTCTGCGGCAGGTTGTTCAACACGCCCGACGACAGCGCGCTGCTGACCAGCCGCAGCCCGTACGACGCGGTATCGACGAGCACGTTGTTGACCACCTGGCAGTTCGACGTGCCCGGCACGCAGATCTTCACGTTGACGGTCGGGATGTTGATCACGCGCGCGACGCCGGTGCCGACCGTGATCACGGCCGTATTCGCGGTATTGCCGTCCGACACGGGGGTGCCGCCATTGTTGTCATCGCCGCCGCCGCATGCGGTCACGAGCAGCACCGTGGCAGCCGCCAGGCCCAGCAGGCCGAGCCAGCGCTTGAAGGTACGAGGAATGTTCAAGATCGCTCTCCCGCGGTCACTGGATGTCGGTGCCGGTCAGGCCGGCCGGCAACGTGGCCGGCAGCCATGCCTGCCCCGCGAAGGCGCCCATGTGGCCGCCGGTGCGAATCACCAGGCCGTTCGTATTGACCGACACGGGCGCGCGCCAGCCGCGCGCCGCATGCGCGGCCTCGACGCCGGCGGTGTACTGCGGGAAATAGCTGCCGAGCAGCGACGCCAGGTCCGGCATGCTCGGCCCGCGCCACGCGAGACCGAACACGGTGCCCGCGGCGGACGTGTATTCGTGGATGACGGTGCCCGATCCGAGCGTGATCTCGCGGACGGTGTAGGCGGCGGTGTTCGCCTGCGCGCCGTCGGCCGAGCGCATCGCGCGCTGCATCGCGCGCACCGACGCGGCGTGATCGTCCGCCGGCGGCGACATCGGCGCGCCGCCCAGTTCGGCCTGTGCGTGGACGCTCCACAGCACACCCATTGCGGCCGTCGCGTGCGCGACGGCCCAGCCCAAGCGTTTCAGCTTCACGTTCCCCCCCAAGGGACTGGCTTCGCTGCCCGGCGGCGCCACCATCGGACCCGGCGCCACGGGGCAACGAATGAAAGTCTTAAGAATGACGCTTCGTTGCTGCCGACGCGTAGTATGCCTGCGGAGTGTATCGGCGTGTCAATCCGTCGCCGCATGACGTGCGAGGGGGCCCGCTCGCGGCGGGCGGACGGAAGGCGGCGCAAGCCGCGCGCACCGGGGCGCTCCGCGACAGGGAGCGGCCGGTGCCGTGCGATGCGATACGACGGACGAGGGTCAGAAGCCGAGGCTCGCGAGCAGATCGTCGACCTGCCCCTGGTCCTGCACGACGTCGGACTTGCCTTCCGGCGCGATCTGCGGCCCGTTCAGCAGCGACTCGGGGCTGCCGGTCGCGCTGATCTGCTCGGCCGCGAGCGCGGCGGCCGTCGCCGCGAACTGCTCGCGCCGCTCGGGCGCGATGTTCTCGACCAGCACGGTGAGCAGTTGCTGCTCGATCAGATAGACCATGTCCATGATCTTCTTGATCACCTGCCCGGTCAGGTCCTGGAAATCCTGCGCGAGCATGATCTCGAGCAGCTGCGCACTCGTCGCCGACGTCGCGGCGGGCAGCGCGTGCAGGAACGCGCGCGTGTCGTCCATCAGCTCGCGCACTTCCGCGTGCTCGATCGGCGCCGCATACCACGTCGACCAGCGCGCATCGAGCGCCTCGGCCTCGTTCTGGATACGCTCCTGCACCGGCTTCGCGATCTCGATCGCGTTCAGCACGCGCTCGGCCGCCTGCTCGGTCATCGTCGCGACGTAGCGCAGCCGGTCGCGCGCATCGGGCACGGCTTCCGCCGCGCGCTCGACATGCTTGTCCAGCCCGAGCTCGCGCATCGAATCGCGCAGCGTGCGCGTGACGTGGCCGATGCGCGCGAGGATCCGGTCGCTCGCGTAATCGGCGCCTTCGGCATGGCCGTCGGCGCTGAACGCCGCGCCGGCGAGCGCCGCATGGATCGGCTCGTTCACGTTCAGCTCCCGGCCTTGGCCATCTTGTCGATGATCTTGTTCAGCTTCTCGTCGAGCGTCGCGGCCGTGAACGGCTTCACGACATAGCCGCTCGCGCCCGCCTGCGCGGCCGCGATGATGTTCTCCTTCTTCGACTCGGCGGTGACCATCAGCACCGGCAGATGCGTGAGCGTCGCGTCCGCGCGGATTTCCTTCAGCATCGCGAGGCCGTCGAGGTTCGGCATGTTCCAGTCCGAGATCACGAAGTCGAAGCCGCCGCCGCGCAGCCGTGCAAGGCCGGCCGCGCCGTCCTCGGCTTCGTCCACGTTGGTGTAGCCCAGTTCCTTGAGCAGGTTGCGGACGATCCGGCGCATCGTCGGGAAATCGTCCACCACCAGGATTTTCATGCTCTTGTCCATCGTCGTTCCTTTGCAGATTCGTTACAGTCGGGCCGCGCAGCATCGCACGCGTCCCGTGACATTTGTTTCAGACGCGCTGCACGCGGTCGCCCATCGTCGCGAGGCGCGCCATCACGCGCCGGCTCATCTCCGCGAGCGGCGCGATCTCGTCCGCGCCGCCGAGCGCGATCGCCTCGCGCGGCATCCCGAACACGATGCAGCTCGCCTCGTCCTGCGCGAACGTGTGGGCGCCCGCGCGCTTCATGTCCAGCAGGCCGGCCGCGCCGTCGCGGCCCATCCCGGTGAGGATCACGCCGATCGCGTTCTTGCCCGCGTGCTGCGCCGCCGAGCGGAACAGCACGTCGACCGACGGCCGGTGACGGTTCACCGGCGGCTCGTCGGACAGCTGCGCGATGTAGTTCGCGCCGCTGCGCGCGAGCAGCAGGTGCGCATGGCCCGGCGCGATGTACGCATGGCCCGGCAGCACGCGCTCGCCGTGCTCGGCTTCCTTCACCGCGATCCGGCACAGGCCGTTGAGTCGTTGCGCGAAGGACTTCGTGAAGCCGGGCGGCATGTGCTGCGCGATCAGCACCGCCGGCGCGTCCGGCGGCAGCGGCGTCAGCACCTCGCGGATCGCCTCGGTACCGCCCGTCGACGCGCCGATGATGATCAGCTTCTCGGTACTGACGAGCGGGTTGTTGATCATCGGCGCGGCCGGCGTGCCGCCCGCCGCGCGTGCGGCGGCTTGCGGCTGCGGCGCCTGGCGCACGCGGGCGCGCGACGCCGCGCGGATCTTGTCCGCGAGCTTTTCCGCGTAGTCCAGCATGCCGTCGCGAATCCCGACGCGCGGCTTCGTCACGAAGTCCACCGCGCCGAGTTCGAGCGCGCGCAGCGTGATTTCCGAACCGCGCTCGGTCAGCGACGACACCATCACGACCGGCATCGGCCGCAGGCGCATCAGCTTCTCGAGGAAGTCGAGCCCGTCCATGCGCGGCATTTCGACGTCCAGCGTCAGGACGTCCGGGTTGTGCTGCTTGATGAGCTCGCGCGCGACGAGCGGATCGGGCGCGGTCGCGCACACCGTCATGTCGGGCTGGCTGTTGATGATCTCCGTCATCAGGCTGCGGATCAGCGCCGAGTCGTCGACGCACAACACTTTGATCTTCTGCACTGCGGTCATGCCTCCTGCTTTCTCGAAAGATTGGCCGCGTACGGGCTGCCGGTCTTCGTATTCGTCGCCGGTGTGCCGGCGCCGGTGCCGCTGCCGGTGCGCGCGCCGAACAGCTCGATGCGCGGGCGCGCCGNNCGCGGCCGGCCGCTGCGCCGCGAACAGCTCGACGTGCGCGCGCGGCCGCGCGGCGCGCACGCGGTCGGCCTCGCGCGCCAGCGCGGCTTCGCGCTCGGTCACGCCCGGCACCTGCAGCCGCAGCTTCTTCACCATCGCGCGGCCCGTGTGCGGCATGAACGCGACCTTGCGCGGATGCACGCCCTGCAGATCCTCGGCGGTGATACGGATGCGTTCGAGCGCGAGATAGCGGCGCACGAAATCCGCGTTGCGGTCGCCGATGTTGATGGTCGTCATCCCGGCCAGCACGGCCGCGCCGCCGAACACCTTCGCCTCGATGCGCTCGCGGCGCCCGCCCGCCTTGATCAGTTCGTTGATCAGCACTTCCATCGCGTACGCGCCGTAGCGCATCGATTCCGACGCGGCCGCGCCGGCATCGGCGCCGTCGTCGGGCAGCATGAAGTGATTCATCCCGCCGATGCCCGCGAGCGGGTCGTGCAGGCACGCGGCGACGCACGAGCCGAGCACGGTCATCAGCACCATGTCCTCGGACGTCGTGTAGAACTCGTTCGGCAGCAGCTTCACGCCGGGGCGTTCGAAGTGGTTGTCGAAGTAGCGATTGGTCGCGATCGGCAGCGCGCTCATCCGCGTTCTCCGTAAGCCGGCGCGGCGCCCGCGGCACGCGCATGGGCGCGCGCCGGCATCGTCGTGGCCGGTGCCGCGCCGCGCGCACGCGCGCCCGACGCGACATCGCGCGTCAGTTCGTACACGGTCTGCCCGCGCAGCCGGAATGCCTGCGTCACGTACGTGAAATTCTCCGAATGGCCGGCGAACAGCAGCCCGCCCGGCTTGACCAGCGGCTCGAAGCGCGACAGCACCTGCCCTTGCGTCGGCTTGTCGAAATAGATCATCACGTTGCGGCAGAAGATCGCGTCGAACGGCTTCGCGATCCCGTAGTCGGCATCGGTCAGGTTCAGTTGCTCGAAGCGGATCATCGCGCGCAACTCGGGGCGCACCTTCACGCGGCCGGCCTGCGCGCCGGTGCCCTTCAGGAAGAAGCGCCTGAGCCGCTCCGGGCTCAGGTGCTTGACCTGGTCATACGTGTAGATGCCGGCCTCGGCCTTCGCGAGCACCTGCGTGTCGAGATCGGTCGCGAGGATCGATGCGCCGCGCGCGGCCGATTCGCCGAGCGCCTCGATCAGCGTGATCGCGATCGAATACGGCTCCTCGCCAGTCGACGCGGCCGAGCACCACACCGATACCGGAGCGGGCCGCGCCTTCACGAAGTCGGAAAGAATCGGGAAGTGGTGCGACTCGCGGAAGAACGCGGTCAGGTTCGTCGTCAGCGCGTTGGTGAAGGCCTCCCACTCGAGCGGATCGTCCTCCTGCTCGAGCAGGTCGAGATAGTCGCGGAACGTGTCGAGGCCGCGGGCGCGCAGCCGGCGCGCAAGCCGGCTGTACGCCATGTCGCGCTTGTGCTCGGACAGCGAGATGCCCGCGCGTTGATGGATCAGCGCGCGGATGCGTGCGAAATCCGCGCCGGTGAACGCGAAGTCGCGCCCCGGCTCGCCCGCGCGGGGCGAGGCTTCCGGTGCATCGGATCGAAACGGTGCGCGCGCGGACGGCATGGCTTAGAAGGTCTCCCAGTCGTCGTCGGACGTGCCGGCGGCCGCCAGTGCGGGCTTCTCGCCGCTCAGCGCCGGACGCACCAGGGCGGCCTTGTCGGCAGGCTTGTGCGCGGGCGCGGGCGCGGCGGCGGTCTTCGACAGACGCGGGCCGTAACCGCCACCCGCGGCCGGGGCTTCCTTCGATGCGCGCGCGGCGGCACCCGCCGAGCGCGGCGCTTCGTGGCTCGTGGCCGATGCCGCGGCACGCGGCGCGGCTGCCGCGCGACGTGCGGCAGGCTGTGCCGCCGCTTGCGGTGCCGGCAATGCGGCCGGTGCGGCGTCGTGCCGAGGCTCCGACGGCAATGCCGGTGCCGCTGCCGGCATCGGCGCGGCCGGGCGCGCGGTGCTGCGCGCCGGCGCGAGCGCGATGCCGCCCGCGACGCGCCACGCCGACACGATCGCCTTCATCTGGCGTGTCTGCTCCTCGAGCGATGCCGCGGCCGCGGCCGCCTGCTCGACGAGCGCCGCGTTCTGCTGCGTGACCGAATCCATCTGGCCGACCGCGCGATTCACCTGCTCGATGCCGGTCGACTGCTCGTCCGACGCGGCGCTGATCTCGCCCATGATGTCGGTCACGCGGCGCACGGCCTGCACGATCTCGTCCATCGTCGAGCCGGCCCGCGCGACGAGCGCCGATCCGCTGTCGACCTTCTCGGCCGAATCGCCGATCAGCTGCTTGATTTCCTTCGCGGCGCTCGCGCTGCGCTGGGCCAGCGAGCGCACTTCGCCCGCGACCACCGCGAAGCCGCGGCCCTGCTCGCCCGCACGCGCGGCTTCGACCGCCGCGTTCAGCGCGAGGATGTTGGTCTGGAACGCGATGCCCTCGATCGTGCCGATGATGTCGACGACCTTGCCCGAGCTCGCCGCGATGTCCTGCATCGTCGATACGACCTGGCCGACCACCTCGCCGCCCTGCGTCGCGATGTCGGACGCGTTCACCGCGAGCTGGCTCGCCTGCCGCGCGTTCTCCGCGTTCTGGCGCACGGTGCCGGTCAGCTGCTCCATGCTCGACGCGGTTTCCTGCAGCGACGCGGCCTGCTCCTCGGTGCGCTGCGACAGGTCGGTGTTGCCGGTCGAGATCTCGCGCGCGCCGACGTCGATCGACTCGGTACCGCGATGCACGGCCTGCACCATCGTCGTCACGGCGTCCTGCATCCGCTTGATCCCGCCGAACAGGCGGCCGATCTCGTTGGTGCTGAACACGTTCACCGGCTGCGTGAGGTCGCCGCCCGCGATGCGCTCGAAGTGCGCGATCGCATCCTCGAGCGGCTTCACGATCAGCCCGCGCAGCGCGAAGCGGATTGCGATCATGACGACGAACGCGATCGCGATGCCGGCCGCGATCAGGCCGATCATCATCGAGATCTGCGACTGCATCGCGGTCTGGCGATTTTCCGCGCGGGTCTGCAGCGCCGTGATCACGGCCGACGCGGCCTGGTCGTACGCGACGAACATCGGGCTGATCTTGGTATCGGCGATCGCGTGATACGCGGCCATGTCGCCCGCGCGCGCCGCCGTGAATTCCGGCTCGACGCCTTCCTTCACGATCGCCGTGTAGCGCGCGGTGAGTTCGTCGACGAGCGCCTGCTCGACGCCGAACTTCGGGGTCGCCTGGAACGCCTGCCAGTTCTGGTTCGACTTCGCGAACAACACCTGCGCGCGGTCGAGCACCTTGCTGGCCTCGGCCGTGTTGCCGGCTTCGGCCAGCGTGCGGAAGCGGTCGAGCGCCACGCGCGCGCGCAGCAGGTGCGCGGACGTGTCGTCGAGCGTGTGGATCGCCGGCAGGTCGACGTGCGTGATCTGGTCGAGCGAGCGGCTCGCGTGACTGAGCGCGTAGAGGCCGAGCCCGCCGACCGCGGCGGCCAGGCACACGAGGATGAGTCCGATCGCCGTGAGCGTCGTGCGGATCGACCAGTTATGCAACATTGCGGATTCTCCCGAAGTTCCCGTGCATGCGGCGCGCTTATGCGCCGAGCGTCTCGATCAGCGCCATTTCCCGGCTCGACATCAGCTTCTCGATGTCCATCAGGATCAGCATCCGGCCGTCGACCGTGCCGAGGCCCGTCAGGTACTCGGTCGTCAGCGTCGCGCCGAATTCCGGCGCCGGCATGATCTGGTCGGTCTGCAGCGTCAGCACGTCGGACACGCCGTCGACCACCATCCCGACCACGCGGTTCGACACGTTCAGGATGATCACGACGGTCTGGTGGTCGTACTCGACGCGGCCGAGATGGAACTTGATCCGCATGTCGACGATCGGCACGATGATCCCGCGCAGGTTGATCACGCCCTTGATGAAGTCCGGCGCGTTCGCGATGCGCGTGACGCTGTCGTAGCCGCGGATTTCCTGCACCTTCAGGATGTCGATCCCGTATTCCTCGTCGCCGAGCGTGAACACGAGGAATTCCTGGCCCGTCGCGTCACCCTGCGCGGCGTCGCGGCGGCCGGGGGTCGCATTGGCCGCGTTCGCCGCGGCCGGATTGATCATTTGGACTTCAGCGGACACGTTTGCCCCCAATCGGTTGAATGGCGAGAGTCAGAAAATGGCAAGCTCGGCGCCGGCTCGGGCGCCGTGCGTCGCACGGGTTTCGCGGTTCAGCGCCGCGACGTCGACGATCAGCGCGACGCTGCCGTCGCCCAGGATGGTCGCCGCCGAGATGCCGTGCACCTTGCGGTAGTTCGTTTCGAGGTTCTTCACGACCACCTGCTGCTGGCCGACCAGCTCGTCGATCAGCATCGCGAAGCGGCGCCCCTCGGTTTCCATGATCGTGACGATCCCCTGGGTCGGATCGGTGCGCGCCTCGTCGACCGAGAACACTTCGTGCAGCGCGACGAGCGGCAGGTATTCGCCGCGCACGCGCACCACGCGCTCGCCGTTGCCGACCGTGTAGATGTCGTCGATCGACGGCTGCAGCGACTCCATCACGAAGTTCAGCGGCAGGATGAAGATCTCGCTGCCGACCTTCACCGACATCCCGTCGAGGATCGCCAGCGTGAGCGGCAGCACGATCCGCGTGGTCGTGCCGCGGCCGGCCTGCGACGTGATCTCGACATGGCCGCCCATCGACTGGATGTTGCGCTTCACGACGTCCATCCCGACGCCGCGGCCCGACACGTCGGTCACCGTCTCGGCGGTCGAGAAGCCCGGCGCGAAGATCAACTGCCAGACTTCGTCGTCGCTGATGTTGTCGGACACCTGCATGCCCTGCTTCGCGGCCTTCGCGAGGATCCGCTCGCGGTTCAGGCCCGCGCCGTCGTCGCTGACCTCGATCACGATGTTGCCGCCGTGATGCGCGGCCGACAGCACGAGCTGGCCGACGCCGTCCTTGCCGGCGGCGACGCGCTTGTCGACGGTTTCGATCCCGTGGTCGAGGCTGTTGCGCACCAGGTGCGTGAGCGGGTCGATGATCCGCTCGATCAGGCTCTTGTCGAGCTCGGTCGCCTGGCCGAACGTGACCAACTCGACCTGCTTGCCGAGCTTGCCGGCGAGGTCGCGCACGAGCCGCGGGAAGCGGCTGAACACGTAGTCCATCGGCATCATCCGGATCGACATCACCGCTTCCTGCAGGTCGCGCGCGTTGCGCTCGAGCTGCGCCATGCCGTTGAACAGGCGGTCGTGCAGCGCCGGATCGAACGCGCTCGCCGTTTCCGCGAGCATCGCCTGCGTGATCACGAGCTCGCCGACCAGGTTGATCAGCTGGTCGACCTTCTCGACGCCGACGCGGATCGAGCTGCCTTCGGCACCCGCGGCGGCGGCGGCCGGGCGCGGACGCTTGTCGTCGTGGTGCGCGGCGGCCTGGGCAGCCTGGGTGGCCGGTTCGGCGTGCGGCTGCGGCGCCGGCTGCGCGGCTGCGCCCGGCTGTCCTTGCGGTACGGCGGCGGCGGCCGGTGCGGCGCCGGCGGCTTGCGCGAATACCTCGACCCGGGCGGCCGGCTCCGGCGCGGCGGCCGGTTCGGCAGCGGCCGGCGCGGCCGGCGCGGCGGCAGGCGCCGCCGGTGCGGCCGGCGCGGTGCCGCGCGCAATGCGGATCTGGCTGTCGTCGATCACGAAGCAGCACACGGCGACGATGTCGTCGGACGACACGTCCGATTCGAGCCACAGCGTCAGGTCGGCGCCCGCTTCCTCGCGGCTGACGATCCGGCCGAGATTGCCGAGTTCCTCGGTGAGCAGCGCCTGGTCCTTCGTGTCGACACCGATGAGCGTGATCTTCAGGTGCGGGCCATCCGTGCCGGCGCCGGCGTCGGCCGCCGGATGCGCGACCGCGACGGCTTGTTCGACCACGTGATCGGGCACGCCGCCGTTGGCGGCCGGCTCGGGCGCCGCCGCGACGGCAGCCGGCGCGGCCGGCGCGGCGTCGACGGCCGCCGGCGCACCCGCGCCGCTCTCGGCCTTCAGGCGCTCGAGCTTCGCGCAGATCGTCGCGGCAGCCGCCGCATCCGGTTCCGCGCTCGCGCGATAGTCGACGAGCTGGTCGGACAGCACGTCCTTGGTTTCGAGAAACGCGTCGACCATTTCCTTGGTCAGCATCAGCTCATGGTTGCGCGCGCGGTCGAGCAGCGACTCGAGGATGTGGGTCGTCTCGGTCAGCGCGGAAAAGCCGAACGTCGCCGCGCCGCCCTTGATCGAATGCGCGGCGCGGAAGATCGCGGCCAGGTCCTCGGGATCCGGCGAATCGACGTCGAGGTTCAGCAGCAGCTGCTCCATCTGCGCGAGCAGCTCGTCCGCTTCATCGAAAAAGGTCTGGTAGAACTGCGTGATGTCGAGAGTCATGCCCGGTCACCGGTTGGATTCGTCGCGTTCATGTCAGGAAGCCGTCTGCTCGGACAGCGTCGCGACCAGGTCGACCAGCACGGCCGGGTCGATCGGCTTTTCGATCCAGCCGGTCGCGCCCGCGTCGCGCGCGGCGTCCTTGAAGGCGTCGCTGCCTTCGGTCGTCAGCACGAGGATCGGCGTGTCCGCGTACGCGGTGAGCTTGCGCAGCGCGGCGATCACCTCGAGCCCGTTCTTGCGCGGCATGTTCTGGTCGGTCAGCACCAGGTCGTACGGCACGGTCGCCGCCATGTCGAAGCCGGCTTCGCCGTCGGGCGCCACCGTCACGTCGTAGCCGGCCTGCGCAAGCGTCGCCTGCAGCAGCGCGCGCATCGTCGCGGAGTCGTCGATGGCGAGAATGGTTCGGATCATGCCGGCCTCCGCAGGACCGCTCCGACGGCATGGCAGGGCATTCGCGGCGCATCGTCGCGCGCGTGCGCAGCCGGCCGCGGGCGGCTGACCGCCCCCTCGGGGGGCAGCGAACAAAGTGAGCGTGGGAGTCGTTTCATGCGTGTCTCGGAATCTTGGAAACGTCAGGGTTTCGGCGCGACGGCGACGGCGCTCGCAAGCGCCGGTCGCACGCCCATCGACGGAGCGCCGAGCTGCTGCGCCAGCTGCTTCGAGCCCGCCGCGTCGGCCGACAGCGTCGTGGTCGTCGCGTCGTCGCGCATCAGCGCGTCTTCGGATTTGCGGTTCAGCACGATCACGCTGATCCGGCGGTTTTCCGGATCGAGCGGATCGGCCTTGTTCAGGTTCTGCGTCGACGCGAGGCCGAGCACGCGCAGCACCTTCACCTCGTCCATGCCGCCCGCGATCAGCTCGCGGCGCGACGCGTTCGCGCGATCGGCCGACAGCTCCCAGTTGCTGTAGCCGCCTTCGCCGCCCGCGTACGGCACCGCGTCGGTGTGACCCTGGACGATGATCCGGTTCGGCACGTCGTTCAGCGTCTTGCCGATCTCGCGCAGGATGTCGCGCATGTACGGCTCGACGTGATCGCTCGACATCGCGAACATCGGCCGCTTCTGCGAATCGACGATCTCGATGCGCAGCCCCATCAGCGTCGAATCGATGCGGATCTGCTGCTTGAACTGGCGCAGCGTCGGGTTCGCCTCGATCGCCGCCATCAGCTTGATCTGCAGGTCGTGCAGGCGCGTCTGCTCGAGCCGGTCCTGCGCGCCCTGCGCCTGCGAACGCGTGTGGTCGTCGCCGGCCTTCGCGACACGGTCGGCGAGCTGTGTCGTGCCGTCGGTGCGGCGCAGCGTGCCGGCGTCGACGCTCGACAGGTCGCGGCCGCCGCCGTTGATGATGCTGGAGTCCTGCGAATTGCGATCGCCGCTGCCGAGCAGCGCGGCCTTCAGCGGCGTGTTGAAGTATTCGGCGATCCCCTTCAGCTGCACCGGCGTGACCGAGCTCAGCAGCCACATCAGCAGGAAGAACGCCATCATCGCGGTCATGAAGTCGGCATACGCGAGCTTCCATGCGCCGCCGTGATGGCCCTTCTTCTGCGGGGCCACCCGTTTCACGACGATCGCGCGATCCTTGCTCTTGCTCATCGAATGCTCCGCGTCACTTCGCCTTCACGCGGCGCACGTGCTCTTCGAGCTCCGTGAACGACGGCCGCTCGGTCGAGAACAGCACCTTGCGGCCGAACTCGACCGCGATCGCCGGCGCATAGCCGTTCAGGCTCGCGAGGATCGTCACCTTGATGCACTGGAACATCTTGGTCGACTCGGCCACGCGTTGCTCGGCGAGGCTCGCGAGCGGCCCGATCAGCCCGTACGACAGCAGGATCCCGAGGAACGTGCCGACCAGCGCCTGCGCGATCATCGCGCCGAGCACCGCGGGCGGCTTGTCGGCCGACGCCATCGTGTGCACCACGCCCATCACGGCCGCGACGATCCCGAACGCGGGCATCGCGTCGCCGACGCGCATCAGCGCGTGCGCGGGGCCTTCGCCTTCCGCGTGGTGCGTCTCGATCTCCTCGTCCATCAGGCTCTCGATCTCGAACGCATTCATGTTGCCGCCCACCATCAGGCGCAGGTAATCGGTCAGGAATTCGACGATGTGACGATCGGCGAGGATCTTCGGGTATTGCGTGAAGATCGGGCTCTTGTCCGGATCGTCGATGTCGGCTTCGAGCGTCAGCGTGCCTTCCTTGCGTGCCTTCGCGAGCAGCACGTACAGGAGCGCCATCAGCTCCATATAGACGTCCTTGGTGTACTTCGAGCCCTTGAAGAGCGTCGGCAGCACGCGCAGCGTCCCCTTGATGGTCTTCATGCCGTTGCCGAGGATGAACGCGCCGACGCCTGCGCCCACGATCATCAGGATCTCGACCGGCTGGACCAATGCGCCCAGATGTCCGCCTGCCAGCGCGTAACCGCCGAAGACGGACAACAGCGTCACGAGTGTTCCCACGATAATCAGCACTGCCTGTCCCTCACGAAAGACCGGCGGGGAGACCGCCGTTAATCAGGTTTACGGCAGTCGGCAGGAAAACTTTCGCGGCCACGCCGCAGCGGCACGGCGGTGTTTACCAGCAAGCCCCGGCCGGTTCGCGCGCCGCGCGGCGGCCGCCCGGCTCCCGTGCGCGCCGCGTCCGGCCCTGCCCGGCCCGGCGTTCAGGCCGCGTCGGCGACCAGCTCGGCGCGCGCGGCGGCGGCCTTGCGGGTCTTGCCCGCGCGCGACGGCGGCTGGCACAGGCCGCACACGAAACCTTGATGCGGATCATGCGCATGCGCGACGAAATGGCCGCCGCAGCGCGTGCACGGGGTCATCTGCAGCATGCCCGAGTCGAAGAAGCGCACCAGCGTCCATGCGCGCGTAAGACTCAGCGCGGCCTCGTCGCCGGACAGGTTCACGTGCTCCAGATAGAGCCGGTACGCCTTCACGATCGACTGGATCGGCTCGCAGCGGCCGTGGTCCTGCATGAACCGGTAGATGTTGTAGAACAGCGACGAGTGGATGTTCGGCTGCCACGTCATGAACCAGTCGGTCGAGAACGGCAGCATCCCCTTCGGCGGCGACGCCCCCTTCAGCTCCTTGTACAGCTTGATCAGGCGGTCGCGCGACAGGCTCGTCTCCGCCTCCAGCAGCTGCAGCCGGGCGCCCAGTTCGATCAGTTCGATGGCGAGGGTGATTTCCTTCACCTCGATCACGACGCTTTTGCTTGCCATGGTGAATAACCGTCCGCTTGACGTTGTTCGGATGAGTGGCCAATACGCCGCCCGCCGGCGCGGCACGCCGGGACGAACGCAAGGCGGGGAAAGATCAGCGGACGCTTTCGACCGGCTGGCCGGCCATCAGGATGGCCGAATGCGCGTGCGTGACGACATCGCCGCGGCCTTTGTCGGCGAGCGAGGACAGCAACGCGTGATCGTCGAAGCGGAAACGGCACAACATCTGGTTCGATGCGGCGAGCTTCACGGTCTGGGCGAGCGTGAGGTTCGCGAGCACGTCGGCGAGTTCCTGGGACACGCCCATGCGGAACATGCCCATCGCCTTGTCTTCCCGCAGCAGGCGTTGCGCAAGCAGGAGGTACGACAGGTTGACCTCTTTGATCTCACTGAGCATTTCACTGGTGGCGCTCATGATTCCCCCGTTAAGAGCTTTGCTTTGGCCTTTCATTTTGTGAAAACGTTTGCTCGATCAGGCACCAGTTGGCACCACGTCGGCACGTTTATCAGTCTTACAGGGCGAATTTTGGCCAAACGGCATTGACGCCGGTATCAGCGAAGTGGCGTATGCCATGCAGGATTTGTCTGTAAACCGTGTAGGAATTTTTCCGACAAGGCGAATTGAAAAGGGGACAAAAAGCGGGGCGTGTGGCGCGCGAATTCGTCGGTGATGGGGTTCCAAATTGGACGAATACGGCTCAGGACCGGCCGGCAAGGCTGCCGGCGAGTGAATCGGTAAAAATTATAGTGGTTTTTCACGATAGCGCAACAATAGTTGCATCTGTCTCGCTTCATGTTTCCGCACCCTTTTTATCCGGGTTTTCGCGTATTTCATGGTGTAACAAGCCTTAAGTGTTTGAAAAAACACTCGAACCCCTCAAGGCGATATCGATAATGGACTCCCATGGGCAGCGGCGGGAGCCGCGCCGGCCCGCCCCGCAGCTTGCCGCCCGGCGTCCCGCGCACCCCGCCAGGACCCGGCCACGCACCGCACACACCGTGCGTCGGCGAGTTCCGCAACCTTGTATCGGACCAGCATCCGCACTCGAGCCCCCCGCTGGTCGACACTGGAGAACGCCCATGCGTATTGCCCAGATCGCGCCGCTTTACGAAGCTGTCCCGCCGAAACTCTATGGCGGCACCGAGCGCGTCGTGTCCTACCTCACCGAGGCGCTCGTCGAACTCGGCCACGACGTGACGCTGTTCGCCAGCGGCGACTCCGTCACGTCCGCCCGACTCGAGGCAGCCTGGCCACGCGCGCTGCGGCTCGACCCTTCGATCCGCGACTCGATGGCGCCCCATATGCGCCTGATCGAGCAGGTGGCGCGTGTCGCGCACGAATTCGACGTGCTGCACTTCCACCTCGACTACCTGCCGTTCGCGCTGATGTCGCGCCTCGACACGCCTTACGTGACGACGCTGCACGGCCGCCTCGACCTGCCGGAACTGCAGCCGGTGTTCGACGCGTTCCCGGACTCGCCGGTCGTGTCGATCTCGAATTCGCAGCGCAAGCCGCTGCCTCAGGCCGCCTGGGCCGGCACCGTGTATCACGGGCTGCCCGACACGCTGCTCACGCCGCAACCGGCCGTGAAACCCGAGTACCTGGCGTTCCTCGGCCGGATCTGCCCCGAAAAGCGCGTCGACACCGCGATCCGGATCGCCGCGCAAAGCGGGCTGCCGCTGAAGATCGCCGCGAAGGTCGACAAGGCCGACGCGGACTACTTCAAGGAAGTGATCGAGCCGCTGCTCGGCGAGGCGCACGTGGAATTCATCGGCGAGATCAACGAGGCCCAGAAGCCGGCATTCCTGTCCGGCGCGAAGGCGCTGCTGTTCCCGATCGACTGGCCGGAACCGTTCGGCCTGGTGATGATCGAGGCGATGGCCTGCGGCACGCCGGTCGTCGCGTTCAACCGCGGCTCGGTACCGGAGGTGATCGAGGACGGCGTGACCGGCTTCATCGTCGAGGACGTGCAGGGTGCGGTCGGCGCGCTGCACCGGATCGACAGCCTGTCGCGCGATGCGATCCGCGCACGCTTCGACACGCGTTTCAGCTCGAAAGCGATGGCGCGACGTTATGTTGAAACCTACGAATCGCTTTGCACGGCGGCAAAACAGCCGACGCTGCGCCGGGTCGCCGGCGCCTGACGTCGAAATTCGCCAGGAAATATTCGGTAAAATTCGCGCGGAAATCGGCGCGTAAAACCCAAAGGCGCGAAAGAGCCGCATCGTCGATGCGGCTCTTTCTTTTTGCGCGGTCATTCGATCAGGAAACGGTCCCGGTTTTTTCCGACGATCCAATTCGGCGGCTTGCCGCGGCCGCTCCAGGTCGCACCCGACTTCGGGTCGCGGTATTTCGGGGGCAGCGGCGCCTTTTTCGGCGGACGGCCGCGCCGCGCTCGCTCCGCGAAGCCCAGGTCCTGGGCCGTCAGCCCATATTCGGCAATCATCCGCTGGACGTCGGCGATCACCGCTGCCACTTCCTGGCGGCGCACGTCATCCGCCTGGGCTTGCAGATCGGCGATCTGCGCCTTGAGTTTCGCGTATTGAGACATTTTTCGACTCCCTTTTTTCCATGATGCGGCTCCGGCGAGTCCGGCCGGAACGCCAACACCCGTTACGTCATCCGCACTGCCGCCCTGCTCTTCGAAATTAATGCTGCCATCTTTAACCGATTCGGCTATATCGAGAATGCGGACTTATTCTAATAAAGGCCATTCGCCGGTCATTCAAATTTAACAATCGTTGACCCTCCGGACGCCGTTTCATTTCCTATAATCCAGACCAATTCGGGGCGACGAAATAAATCAGCCGGTCGTCCGTTAGCCTTCAACCCACTTGAACGAGGTCCTTACATGAATCTTTCTCAGCGCTTGGCTGCAGAGGCATTCGGCACGTTCTGGCTGGTGCTCGGCGGGTGCGGAAGCGCCGTGCTGGCTGCCGCCTTTCCGGGCCTCGGCATCGGCTTTGCCGGTGTTGCACTCGCATTCGGCCTCACTGTGCTGACGATGGCATTCGCGATCGGCCATATTTCGGGTTGCCATTTGAATCCGGCCGTGAGCGTCGGCCTGACGGTTGCCGGCCGCTTCCCGGCACGCGATCTCGCGCCGTACATCGTCGCGCAGGTGATCGGTGCCACGCTCGGCGCGTTCGTGCTGTACCTGATCGCGACCGGCAAGCCGGGCTTCGATGTCGTCGGCAGCGGCTTCGCGACGAACGGCTTCGGCGAGCGCTCGCCCGGCCACTACTCGCTCGGCGCGGCGTTCATCTGCGAAGTCGTGATGACGGGCTTCTTCCTGTTCGTGATTCTCGGCGCCACCGACAAGCGCGCGCCGGCCGGCTTCGCGCCGATCGCGATCGGCCTGTGCCTGACGCTGATCCACCTGATCTCGATCCCGGTCACCAACACCTCGGTGAACCCGGCCCGCTCGACCGGCCCCGCGCTGTTCGTGGGCGGCGAAGCGATTGGTCAGCTGTGGCTGTTCTGGGCGGCACCGATCATCGGTGCGGCAATCGCCGGGATCGTCTACCCGCTGATCGCGGGGCGTGACGATGCCGTCGGCCTGCTGCCCGCATCCGCTCGCACAAGCGAATAAACACTACGGGGTTATGCGAGCAGAGCAGCGAGCCTCACGCTGTCGAACAACATCGAGGCAGATTGTTTGGACGGGCGCCGCTGGCGCCCGTTTTTCATTTCCGCTCGATGTCCGCTCAGGAGGCGGCGACGCCGTCGACGGTGCCCTCGAGCGCGAACAGCGTGCGCAGGTGGCGGGCGACGCCCGCGTCGAAGTTGTTGCCGATCCGCGGGATGTGCGGCAGGTGCGCGACCAGATCGGGATTCGCGTTGTTCATCATGAATGCGTGACCGGCCGTTTCGAGCAGGTCGATGTCGTTCATGTTGTCGCCGAATGCGATGCAGTGGCCGGTGTCGACGCCGAGCCGCGCGAGCACCGCGCGCAGCGCGCGGCCCTTCGACACGTTGGCGGTCATCACTTCGAGACAGTCGGGCAGCGAGTACGTGACGTACAGCGCGTCGCCGAACTGCACGCGCATCTGCTCGGCGACCACCGCCAGATCGGCCGGCTCGCCGATATAGAGCACCTTCGCGATGTCGGCGCCGTCGTGCGCGGCCATGTCGATCACGTCGTAGCGGAAGCCCGAATCCTGGTGGAATTCGAGCAGATGCGGCGCTTCGCGGTCGATCAGCCAGCCGCGGTCGGTGAACAGGTTGACGATCACGCGCCCGTGCGCGCCGGTCACGCCCGGCTGCACCAGGCCGCGGACAATCGCCGGATCGATGTCCTGCGCATGGATCGCCGTGTCGTCCGGCGCATGCACGCGCGCGCCGTTCGACGTGATCAGGTACGGCCGGATGCCCAGCACGTCACGGATGCCGGTGACGTCCGCGTAGTGGCGCCCCGTCGCGATCACGAACTGCAGGCCGTCGCGATCGAGCCGACGGACGGTTTCGATCGTGTACGGATCAAGCTGGTGGTCGCTGTTCAGCAGGGTGCCGTCGAGGTCGGTGGCGATGACTTTGTACATGGGGACGGGTGAATGGCGCGCAGGATGCTGCGGAGCCGCCATTTTAACGTCGTGCCCGGACGCGCGTCGGGCGGTTGGGGATCGGGGCCGGCGAGCTCGGGCCGGGCGTTCGGCCTGTAGTCCGCCGGGGGTTCGGATGGCGCAGCTTGCTTGGTCGGCTTTGCAGATCCGCCCCCCGGCCTGCTCACGACACGCCCGCGAGAACCGTTCACCCTGCTTCAGCTGCCTTCAACGCCTGCAGCGCGAGCGTCAACGCGCCGTGCGCGGAATCGTCGAGCGGCGCGCGCAGCCGGGCCGCGTGACGCGCCGGCACGGCCGGGGCAAGTGCATCGGCCAGCCCACCGCACAGCGCGACCGGCAGCGCCTGCGGCGGATCGAGCGCGTCGATCATCTTGCCGATCTCTTCGCCCGCCTGCGCGATCAGCGCGGCCGCATGAGGATGGTCACGGTGCGCGAACACGATCGGCGCGAGGCGCGCGTAGATCGTCTGGTTCGCATCGCACGACCACTGGACGAGCGCGTCGCGATCGTGCGCCCCCGTTTCCGCGAGCAGCGCGCCGGCGAACGCGTCGCGCGGCGCGCGGCCATCGAGCGCCTGCTGCGCGTAGGCGAGCGCGCGCATGCCGAGCCATGCGCCGCTCGCCTCGTCGCCGGACGGAAAGCCGAAGCCGCCCGCGATGCGGCAGTCGCCCGCCGCGTCGAGCGCCGCCGCGATGCTGCCCGTGCCGAGCGCGACGATGAGCCCCGGCGCGCCGCCATGCGCACCGACGACGGTCGTATAGGCATCACTCTCGATCGCAAGCGCGCCGAGCGGCGCCTGCGCGCGGAACGCGGCGAGCCACGCGGCATTGTTGACGCCCGCGAGCCCGCAACCGAGCGCGCACTGCGACCAGTCGAACGCGAGCCCCGCCCGCGAGAATGCATCGGCGCAGGCCGCGCCGATCGATGCCCATGCGCGCTCGATGCCGAGGCCGAGCCCCGACGGGCCGCCGCGCCCCTGTGCGAGCTCGCGCCCGTGCCGGTCGGCCAGCACCGCGCGGGTGCCGGTGCCGCCGCCGTCGATGCCGATCGCAAAAAGTAATGCCGTCATGCGTTGATCCTGCTGATTCGAACAGGCGCCAAGCTTAACCGGATCGGCGCCGCGCGCCCATCTGCCGTTCGGCCGGCTATCCCGGCGATGGGGCATCCGCTATGCTGGCGCGATCGAATCGACACTGGAACGAGGCTGACGATGTCGCAGCGGTGTAACTGGGTAAAGACGGAAGCGGACGCTCACTATCACGATACCGAGTGGGGCGTGCCGTCGCATGACGATCGCCACCTGTTCGAAATGCTGATTCTGGAGGGCGCGCAAGCCGGGCTGTCGTGGTCGACGATCCTCAACAAGCGCGCCGGCTATCGCGAGGCATTCGCCGACTTCGATGTCGACGTGGTCGCGCGCTTCACGCCGAAGCGTATCGAGAAACTGCTCGAGAACCCCCGGATCGTGCGCAATCGCGCGAAGGTCGAATCCGCGGTGACCAATGCACGGGCCGTGCAGCGCATTCGCGACGATCACGGGTCGCTCGCGGCCTTCCTGTGGTCGTTCGTCGACCACACGCCGGTCCAGAATGCCTGGCAGTCGTATCGCGACGCGCCCGCGTCGACCGCCCAGTCGGACGCGCTCAGCAAGGCGCTGAAGGTATACGGCTGCAAGTTCGTCGGCTCGACGATCTGCTATGCGCTGATGCAGGCAACCGGGATGGTCAACGACCATGAGGTCGGCTGCCCGTGCCATGCGCGATGCGCGACGCTCGGCGGCAAGCAGCCCGCGCGGCAACGCAAGGCGGGCTGACGGCCCCGGAATCCTCCCGGCCGGCCGACTTGCCGCACCGGCGCGCAGAGCGTCAGAGCGTCAGTGCGTCAGTGCATCAGCGCGCCACCGGATGAGCCGCGCACGGTGGGTTCGTGCCGCGCAGATCGATTGCCGGGTGACAATGCCCGCAGCCTTGCACGTTGGTCACCGGCGGCGCCACGCCGCCATCGCCCGACGATGCGCTCGTCACCTTTGCGCCTGGATCGGCAACTTTTTCCGGCCCCGAAAAGCAAAACGGCGGAGCGGCTTCTTTCGAAGCACGCTCCGCCGTTTCGCGGCGAACCGTCAGACGCTCTTAGTGGAGCTTCTTCGGCAGCATCTGGCTGCGCAGGCGCTTGTGCAGGCGCTTGACGGCTGCTGCCTTCTTGCGCTTGCGGACTGCGGTCGGCTTTTCGTAGGACTGGCGTTCGCGCAGTTCAGCGATCAGGCCATTTTTTTCGATAGCACGGCGAAAGCGGCGAATCGCCACTTCGAACGGCTCGTTTTCTTTCAGAAGAATCGTCGTCATGTCGTTCCTAAATTGCTTAAACGGTCAAAAACGTAGCGGCCAAGCGCCACGCACCGGCCATCCGAGCGTCCCCCACAACAGGCGAAACGAGCGGAAATACGGCCTCGGAGGCCGGAAAAGAGAGGCGGAAAGCACCGCGAGTACGCTTCACAACCGCGTGCAGCGCCGCGTTTGACTGCCAGCAAGAATGCCGAGACGGCACAGGCGTGACAGAAAATCTCAATTCAGCCCGCCATCATAGCAGGGAATCACAGACAAAACCACCCTTTTGTCGGTCGCGGGTGCACAGCGTCGCGACTGCATGTTCAGGCCCGTCTCTGCCCCCAGTTAATCCACGGGCGCGCCGGGCCGATCCGAAATGACAAAGAAGGATAAAAAATCGGGCCGAATCTCAACGCGCCCCTCAAGTTTTGTTTTGGGCCGCCGAAATCCTGCTCTGAGGCGGCCAGCAATGAACGAGTGCTTCCGCCGACGCCAAAAACGGCTTTTCAGGGCTTTCGGCTTAAACAGGAGATTTTCCATGCTCGGAATCAACAGCAACATCAACTCGCTGGTTGCACAGCAGAACCTCAACGGCTCGCAAAACGCCCTGTCGCAGGCAATCACCCGCCTGTCTTCGGGCAAGCGCATCAACAGCGCGGCGGACGACGCAGCAGGCCTCGCGATCTCGACCCGGATGCAGACGCAGATCAACGGTCTGAACCAGGGCGTGTCGAACGCCAACGACGGCGTGTCGATGATCCAAACGGCATCGAGCGCACTGTCGTCGCTGACGAACAGCCTGCAGCGTATCCGCCAGCTGGCCGTCCAGGCGTCGACGGGCACGATGTCCACGACCGACCAGGCAGCACTGCAACAGGAAGTTGCGCAGCAGGTCCAGGAAGTTAACCGTATCGCGTCGCAAACGACGTACAACGGCACGAACATCCTGAACGGCAACGCAGGCATCGTGTCGTTCCAGGTCGGTGCGAACGTCGGCCAGACGATTTCGCTGGACCTGAGCCAGAGCATGTCGGCGGCACAGATCGGTGGCGGCGTCGTCCAGACGGGCCAGACGGTCGGCACGGTCACGGGCCTGAGCCTCGACTCCACCGGCAAGTACACGTCGTCGGGCGCAGCGATCACGGCTGTCAACGTGACGTCGGACGGCAAGGGCGGCTTCACGTTCACCGACCAGAACGGCACGTCGATCACGGGCGCAACGGCAGCGGCAATCTTCTCGACGTCGACCGCCGCCGCGACCAACGGCACGACGGTCACGCAGATCTCGATCAGCGCGGGCGCAACCAGCACCAGCATGTCGGCAGCGTCGCTCACCGCGATCTCGAACGCAGTCACGCAGATCGACGCCGTCAACAAGCCGGCAACCGTGTCGGGCCTCGACATCAGCACGGTCAGCGGCGCGAACGTCGCAATGGTCTCGATCGACAACGCACTGCAGACGGTGAACAACCTGCAGGCAGCGCTCGGCGCGGCACAAAACCGTTTCACGGCAATCGCCACGGCGCAGCAGGCAGAATCGACCGACCTGTCGTCGGCACAGTCGCAGATCACCGACGCGAACTTCGCGCAGGAAACCGCGAACATGTCGAAGAACCAGGTGCTGCAGCAAGCAGGCATCTCGGTGCTCGCACAGGCGAACTCGCTGCCGCAGCAGGTCCTGAAGCTCCTGCAGTAATCGCGTAGCAACCGACGGCCGGGCCCGCGCATGACGCGCGGCCCGGCCGCAAGCGCTTGGCACGCGGGGCATCGCCCCGCGGCTAGGTCTTCATCCAGAATTCCACGGACCATCCGCCGCACGGAGCACCACGATGTCGACGATCAATTCCGCCAACAATTCGGCCAACACCCAGCTGCAGCAGGCGGCCCAATCGATCATCAGCGGTTCGACCGGCAACTCGTCGATGGACGTGAACTCGCTCGTGACGGCACTCGTCAACGCGAAGACCGCCGGTCAAGCCGCCGCGCTCAGCGCGCAGCAAGGCAGCGACAACACCCAGATTTCCGCGTTCGGCGCCCTTTCGGCCGCGCTGAGCGCACTGCAGGCCAGCCTCGCGACGCTGTCGAACGGCTCGCTGCAGAACACCTTCACCGCGACCGCGAGCGGCACCGGCCTCACCGCGACCGCGGGTGCCGGCGCAGTGGCCGGCAGCTATTCGGTCGGTGTCACGCAGATCGCGACGTCGCAGTCGCTGTCGTCGGCCGCGTTCGGTTCGTCGACCGCGCTCGGCACCGGCACGATGACGCTGTCGCTCGGCAGCCAGTCGTTCACGGTCGACGTGAACAGCACCAACAACACGCTGTCCGGCATCGCCGCCGCGATCAACAACACCTCCGGCAACCCCGGCATCGTCGCATCCGTCGTCAACGGCAGCGACGGCGCGCACCTCGTGCTCAGCTCGACGCCGACCGGCGCGGCCAGCACGATCAGCGTCGCGCTCAGCAACGTGTCCGGCGACAACGGCCTGTCCAGCCTCGGCGTCACGTCGACGGCCAGCACGACGGGCGGCCAGTCGACGATCACGTCCGCGAACGGGAGCGCCGCCTGGAAGCAGAGCACGGCCGCGCAGGACGCCGCGTTCACGATCAACGGCATCGCCGGCACGAGCGCGAGCAACACCGTGACGAGCGCGATCACCGGCGTCACGCTGAACCTGACCAGCGCCGCCGTCAATGCAACGCAGCCGCAGACGCTGACGGTCGCCACCGACACGAAATCCCAGGCCGCCGCGATCAACAACTTCGCGACGCTCTACAACACGCTCGTCACGACGATGGGCTCGCTGTCGAGCTTCACGTCCGGCGCGGCGTCGCAAGGCCCGCTGCTCGGCGACTCGACACTGAACACGATCAAGAACGCGCTCGCGTCGATCGTCGCGAGCGGCGTGAAGGGCAATGGCTCGACGACCAACCTCGCGTCGATCGGCGTCACGCTGCAGGCCGACGGCACGCTGCAGGTCGACAGCACGGCGCTCAACGGCGCGCTGCAGAACAATCCGACGGGCGTCGCGTCGCTGTTCAACTCGACGAACGGGATCGGCCAGCAACTGACGACCAACATCACGAACTACACGCAGACGAACGGGCTGATTGCCGCGCGTACCACGGCACTCAAAAACGACCTGACGAACGTCTCCACGCAGCAGTCGAACCTGTCGAACTACGTCGCACAGCTGACGACCCAGTACCAGGCGCAGTTCACCGCGCTCAACAAGCTGATGGCGACGATGAACAGCAACTCGCAATACCTGACGCAGTTGTTCGGCGGCGCAAACAGCGCCGGCGCGATGTCGACCAACAAGGGCTGACCGCCAGCCCGCCCGGAGAGTCCAGATGGAACAGACCGAACTGATCGCGCAACTCGAGGCGCTCACCGACGCGCTCGAACACGCAGCCGCGATGGCCGACTGGGTTCAGGCGGCACGCATCGCCGATGCCCGCGCGCCACTCGTCGCGCAGCTCGCGGTCGACCAGCCGCCCGAGGCTGTCGCCGCGATCCGCCGCATGCAGGCCCGCAACGACCGCGTCTTCGCCGACGCGCAACGCGCGCAACAGGAGCTGACCGACGAATACCGGGCGGCGATGGGACGCGTACAGGCCGTCGGCCAGTATCAGAGCATCGCGAGCCGGTAAGCCGCCGCGCGACCTGCGCGCCATCCGGGCGCGCACAACCCGACAACAAGAACTACACGCTGATGTGAGGGCGTGCTCGTTCGCCTCCGCCCGCCTCGCGCGGGCGTTTTTTTTGGCGCGCCGCCGGGTGCGCCGCCCGCGCCGCGGCCGCCCGTTCAATCGGCCAAACTGACCGGGCTTTTACCGTCAACTCGGGGCATCGTCGCGGCGGCACGCTGCCGATAATGGTATCGACCGACTTTCCGCAGATTTCATCATGCTCTCGTTCGAACTGCCCGCCTCCACCCCGCTTACGCCCGAACAGCAGCTTGCGCAGGACATCGCGCTCGTCCTGGACAACGCGCTCGAGCGCCAGCGCGCCGGTGCTTTCGACGACGCGCGCACGCTCTACGAAGCAATCCTCGACGCGGTGCCCGCGCATGGGGCGGCGCACTACAACCTCGCGGTCCTGCTGGTCGATACGGGCCGGCCGATCGACGCTGTGCCGCATTTCGAAGCCGCGCTCGGCGCGGACCCGGCCAACGGTTATTACTGGGTCAGCTACATCCACGCGCTGCACCGCAGCGGACAAGCGGCCGCCGCGTGGATCGCGGTCGAGATCGCGCAGCAGCGCGGCGTGCACGGCCCGGCGCTCGACGCACTGATTGCGCAACTCGCCATGCCCGACTCGGTATTCGCGACTGCCGCGGTTCCGGCTGCCGAAGCGGGCAGCACCGCAACGGCGATCGTCGCGGAAACCGTCGCGAATGCGGCCGCGAGCGACGACGCCGGCAAGTCTCTGCGTCGTGCCAGCCAAACCCTGCTGCAGAAGCATTCTGCCCTGTACGCCAAGGGCAAGTATGCGCAAGCGACTGCGCATGCGCAGCGACTCGTCGCCGAATACCCGGACGACGGCGCCTGCTGGCGCGCGCTGTCCGCCTCGCTGCACCGGGGCGGCCGCTTCGCGGAACTGATCGAGGCCGGGCTGCGCACGGTCGCCCTGCTTCCGGATGAAGTGCTCGTCCGCATCCTGCTCGCCGATACGCTGCGGGTGATGAACCGTCTCGCGGAAGCCGAGGCGCAGTGTCAGCGTCTGCTCCAGCTTCAGCCGGATCACCCGGAGGCGGTGCGGATCCACGGGCTCGTGCTGTTCTCGCTGCGCCGCACCGACGAAGCGATCGCGGCCTGCCGGCGCGCGGTGGAACTTGCGCCCGGCGTCGCGGCACCCTGCGGCTCGCTCGGATTCGTGCTGCTCGAACAGGGGGCGACACAGGAAGCGCTCGGCTGGCTGCGGCGCGCAATCGAAATCGACCCGACGGACAGCGTGACCCACAGCAGCATGCTGTTCTGCATCGCCCACAGCAGCGACTTCGATCCGCAAACGCTCGTCGCCGAACACCGCCGGTTCGGCCAGCGCTACGACAGCCGCAAGCGCAAGCGCACGGCGGCCGCCTTCCCGAACCCGCGCAACCCGGCACGCAAGCTGCACGTCGGTTTCGTGTCGGGCGACCTGTTCGGCCACGCGGTCGCCTCCTATGCGTTGCCGGTGATCGAGCAGCTCGCATCCGATCCCGGCATCGCGATGCACTTCTATCACAATCACGTCGACGAGGATTCGACCTCGGAACGCTTCAAGGTCCACGCGACGAACTGGCGCAATGTCTCCGGAATGAGCGACGAGGCGTTCCTCGAGCGCTTGCGCAATGACGGGATCGACATCGCGCTCGACCTGTCGGGCCACACCGGCCGCAACCGTCTCGTCGCGCTCGCGCAGCGCGCGGCGCCGGTGCAGGCGTCGTGGATCGGCTACCCGGCCACGACCGGCCTCAGCGCGATGGACTACTACCTGACGGACCGCTTCGTCGCGCCGCCCGGCGCATTCGAAGACCAGTTCGTCGAGCGCCTGGTGCGGCTGCCCGCGATCGCACCGTTCATGCCGCCGCCGAACTGCCCGCCCGTGAACGTGCTGCCGGCGCTGCACAACGGCTATACGACCTACGCCAGCTTCAACCGCCTGAACAAGCTGAGCCCGCACGTGATCGAGGTCTGGGCGCGCGTCCTGCACGCGGACCCGACCGCGCGCATGACGCTCGGCGCGATCGGCAGCGACGGCGACCAGCAGACGCTGACCGAATGGTTCGCCGCCGCCGGCATCGATGCCGGCCGCCTGACGTTCCGCCGGCGCTCGAACATTCCGGTTTACATGCAGCAGCATCACGGCGTCGACCTCTGTCTCGACGCGTTCCCGTACACCGGTTCGACGACGACGCTGAATGCGTTGTGGATGGGCGTGCCGACCGTGACGATCCCCGGCGCGACGATGGCCGGACGCGGCAGCGCGGGCTGGCTGCAACACGTCGGCCTCGACGCCTACATCGCGACCGACGAGGACGATTTCGTCGCGAAGGCGCTGGCGCTCGGTCACGACACCGCCGCGCTGCAGGCGCTGCGCGCGGACCTGCGCGCGCGCTGCGGCCAATCGGCCGCGTTCCGGCCCGCCGTGGTCGCGGCCGGGCTGTCGTCGGCGCTGCGCACGATGTGGACCCGCTGGTGCGCGAACGAGCCGGCGACCGCATTCGACACGCCGCTGTTCGAGGACACCGCCACCGCACAGGCTGCGGCCGAGGCCTGAAGCCACGCCAGATCGAGAGAGACCATCATGACCGCCAGCCTGCCCGCGTCGTCCGTCGCGCAATTGCCGCACGAACGCATCTACGTCACGCAACCGCACCTGCCTCCGCTCGCGGAATTCCTGCCGTATCTCGAGCAGATCTGGACGAGTCGCATGCTGACCAACGGCGGTCCGTTCCATCAGCAGTTCGAGCGCGCGCTCTGCGAGTATCTCGGTGTCCCGCACCTGTCGCTGTTCGCGAACGGCACGCTCGCGCTCGTGACCGCGCTACAGGCGCTGCGCATCACCGGCGAGGTGATCACGACCCCGTACTCGTTCGTCGCGACCGCGCATTCACTGCTCTGGAACGGCATCAAGCCGGTATTCGTCGACGTCACGCCCGGCACGCTCAATCTCGACCCGGCACGCATCGAGGCGGCGATCACGCCGCAGACCACGGCGATCATGCCCGTGCATTGCTACGGCAACCCGTGCGACGTCGACGCGATCCAGAAGATCGCCGACAACTACAACCTGCGCGTGATCTACGACGCCGCGCATGCATTCGGCGTGCAGAACGCCACGGGCAGCGTGCTGACCCACGGCGACCTGTCGGTGCTGAGCTTTCACGCGACGAAGGTCTTCAACACGTTCGAAGGCGGCGCGATCATCTGCCCCGACGCGAAGACCAAGCAGCGGATCGATCACCTGAAGAACTTCGGTTTCGTCGACGAAGTCACGGTCGTCGCGCCCGGCATCAACGGCAAGATGAGCGAAATCAACGCCGCGTTCGGGATGCTGCAGTTGCAGCACATCGACGGCGCGCTCGCGCGCCGCCGCGAGATCGACGCGCTGTACCGCACGCTGCTGGCCGACGTGCGAGGCATCCGCTGCGTGCCGCTCGGTGGCCAGACCGTCGCGAACCACGCGTATTTCGCGATCCTCGTCGACGAAGACTATCCGCTCGACCGCGACGCGCTGTACCAGAAGCTGCGCGACTACGACGTGTACGCGCGCCGCTACTTCCACCCGCTGATTTCCGAATTCCCGATGTACCGCGGGCTGCCATCCGCGAGCCGCGACAACCTGCCCGTCGCCACGGAGGCCGCGCGCAAGGTGCTGTGCCTGCCGATCTACCCGGCGCTCGGCGACGACATGGTGCGCCGCATCGTCGAGTTGATCGCCGCCTGACGCGCGGCGCTTACAGGTAGCGCTCGCCGGCCGCGCGCGCGCGGATCCGGCGCGCCGGGTTGCCGTACGCAACCGTGTACGGCTCGACGTCGTGCAGCACGACCGCGCCGGCGCCCACGACGCCGTGCTCGCCGACCGCGATCCGGTGCCGCAGCATCGCGCCGAGGCCGATCGCCGCACCGTGGCCGATCCAGCAGTTGCCGCCGGTGACGACCCCCGGCGCGAGGCTCGAGAAATCCTCCATCACGCCATCGTGGTCAAGCGACGCATTCGTGTTGACGATGCACCCGTCGCCGATCGTGCAGCACGGGTTGATCACCGCGCCGGCCATCACGACCGCTCCCGCGCCGATCGTCGACGCCTTGCCCACCCGCGCAGCCGGATGCACTGCCGAGACGCACGGCAGGCCCGGCACGCGCGCCGCGAGCGCGGCCGTCACGTTCTCGCGTGCGTGGTTGTCGCCGATGGCGACCAGCAGCCCGGCAATCCGGTGCGCGTCGATCAGTTGCGGCAGGTCGCGCTCGGTGCCCAGCACCGCGTAGCCGAGCGTCTCCTCGCCGCGGGCCCGGAACGAATCGATCAGCCCGGCGATCCGGTACCGGCCGGCCTGTTCGACGATGTCGATCACGACCTTGGCGTGACCGGACGAGCCGACGATGACGATGTTTTCCACGAAGGCCTCGATTGACCGGGATTGATCGGAAAAGCAGAAGCGGCATTGCCGCGTTCCCTGCAGTATGCCGTGTCGCCGCGCCCGCGCGGCACGCGCCATCGCATCAGACGGTACGCGCCGTTTCGTTCACGCGAGCGGCTGCAAAATGCGCGGCAAACGCCTCCCGCACACGTTCGGCCAACTGAATCCAGTTGTCGTCGCGCCCGCGCCGGAACAGCCGCACCGTGCCCGGATACCACGGCGAATCCTCGCGGTCGTGCATCCAGCGCCAGTCCACGTCCTGATTCGGCAGCAGCACCCAGCAAGGCTTGCCGAGCGAGGCGGCCAGATGCGCGGTCGACGTGTCGACGCACACCACGAGATCGAGCTGCGCGACGATCGCGGCCGTATCGGCGAAATCGTCGATTTCCGAGCCCAGATGCAGCAGCGGCAGCCCGCCCGGCGGCTGGCGGGCCTCATCCTCGCCCTGCCCCTTCTGCAGGCTCACGAAATTCACGCCAGGCACGCTCCACAGCGGCGTCAGCAATGCCAGCGACGGCAGCGAACGGTGCGCATCGTTGTGATGCTTCGGGTTGCCTTTCCACACGAGACCGACGCGCGGGCCGGCCGGCAGCGCATCGACCCGCGCACGCCAGCGGGCGACGCGGGCCGGGTCGGGTACGAACCGCACCGGCGGCGGGATCGTGTCGAGCGTCGTGCCCACGTGCATCGGCGCGCTCAACAGGCTCGTCCAGTAATCGAATTGCGCGGCCTGCGCCGTGGCGGTCTCGTGATCGAGCACCGCGTCGACGCCGTCGACCGTCTCCATCAGACGATGCAGCGCGGGCTGGCACGCAAAGACCACCCGCGCCGCCCGCCGTGCGCGAAACGCCGAGAAATAGCGGCTGAACTGCAGCATGTCGCCGAGGCCGTCCTCCTGCCAGACGAGCAGCGTCTTGCCGGCCAGCGGCTCGCCTTGCCACTGCGCGCACCGCAGCACCTCGGGGGTCCGGCGGTGCACGAACGTCGACTGCTCGTAGCGGGATTCGTAGCGGCGCCAGCCTTCCTCGAACCGGCCGGCGCCCAGCAGCAGCGTCGCCAGCCCGAAGCGCGCGTCGCCGTAGTCGGCACGCAGGTCGAGCGCGCGGCGGTACGCGCGTTCGGCGTCGCCGACGCGGCCCGCATGCGCGAACGTCGTGCCGAGGTTGTAGTGCGCTTCGGCCATGTCCGGCGCGAGCGCGAGCGCGTCGGCGAACGCGGCCGCCGCTTCATCGTGGCGGCCCTGCGCGCGCAGCACGCAACCGAGATTGTTGCGCGGCTGCGGCAGGCCGGGCCGGCAGCGGATCGCTTCGCGATAGGCCGCTTCCGCTTCGGGCAGGCGATCGAGATTCTGCAGTGCGACGCCGAGGTTGTAATGCGCCTCCGGGTGGTCCGGACACAGTGCCAGCGCCTGCCGGCTGGCCGCCTCCGCTTCCGGCAACCGCTGCATGTCGACCAGGATCGCGCCGAGATTGGCGTGCGCGAGCGCGTGGTCGGCGCGAACGGCGATCGCGAGCCGGTACGCGAGTTCCGCCTCCGCCGGCCGGACAAGGACGCGCAGCAGGTTGCCGAGATCGATCAGCACGTCGGCGGACTGCGGCTCGATCAGAAGCGCCTGACCGAACGCCTGCTCGGCCTCGTCGAGCCTGCCGAGCGCTTCGAGCACCTTGCCGAACCGGTGATGGTGCGACGCGGGCAACGGCGTGACGGACGCGCACTGCCGGCGCAGCATCGCTTCGGCTTCGGGCCAACGGCCTTGCGACACGAGCAGCGCGCCGAGCCCCTCGTACGGCGGATCGAACGCCGGCATCGCGTCGATCGCATGCCGCCACCAGGCTTCCGCGTCCGCCAGCCGGTTCAGGCCCAGTGCGCACACGGCCGCGACATGCAGCGCCGCAACGGCCGGCGCCGGCCCGTCGAGCAGCGGCGCGACCCGCGACAGCGCGTCGGCAAACTGCCCGTCCTGACACAAGGTCGCGGCGTGCTGGACGCGCGCGGATTCGTCTGGAGCAGAGGTCATGTCATGCGGCCATGCGCTGCGCACATCGCGAACGGACGGTCAGACGGCCGCCGGTTTGGCGGCCGGGTGGCCCGCCTTGCCGGTGGCACGGTCCTTGGCTTCCTGGAGCGCGGCGAGCGTGTCGAGCGCACGCCCCTCGTCTGCTTCGAGATCGACGAGAAATGCGTCGTTGTTCTCCTTGATCCAGTCGAGCGGCATGTCCCACCACGCGAGTTGCAGCAGTTGCTCGCGCACTTTCTCCGAGAATCGGAAACGAACCAGGCGGGCCGGCGAACCTGCGTAGATTCCGTAGGCCTCGGTGCGGAAATTGGGCGGAATCACGGCCCGCGCGCCGATCACGCATCCGCTCGCCACTTCACTGCCGCCAAGGAACAGCGCTTCGTCACCGATCCAGACGTCGTTGTGGATCACGGTATCCGCGTATTGCGGCATCAATACGTTGTCGAGCCCATTGCCGTAGATGGCGAACAGCGACGTGGAGATGGTCCGCACTTCATGCTGGCCGTTCAGCAGGAATCGCAGGCGCATGCCGCCGGACACGTTCTTGCCGACCACGAGTTTCTGACATCCCTGGTCGTATTTCGCGATCGAGCCGACACCGAGACTCGAGCACCGGCCGATATGAAACGTACCGGCCTGCGCCTCTTCATCGACCCAGTTACGGAAGAAATTGTTCGGAATCGCCGAAAAGGCGCCGTCCCGGTAGCCCAGCACGATGAAATGCTTCGCCCACGCATGGTCGGACAGCACGCCAATACAATCGTCGGAGGTCGTAACGTTCATATGCGGTCACAGGTTTGCCGGCGCAGCGGCTCGATGCCGAAAACCGCACGGGTCGGAATGGGAAAGCGATGCGGCGCAATGTCCGCGATCATGGACGATGCAGTATAGAAAGCGCGCGGGAACGATCGACGACGAATAAGAACGGCGTTCTGACTTCTGTTCCGCGGATCGGGGTGGCGGAGGGGCGGGGGTGGCGCCACGGCGCGCGGCAGCGGCGGAGATGCTTTCACCGTGCCCGAGAGCAGGCGGCCCATGCCGTGCCGGCCAACGCGCTGACGAGACGACGCAGCACCGGAAGGCGCACGGACGCAACCCATCGCGCAACGCGACGCTTCGGCGAGTTCAGCAAGACAAATCGGGAAATTCAGTGCCTGGAATCAGGCCATTTGGCGCGCCCGGCTGGGATCGAACCAGCAACCCCTGCCTTCGGAGGGCAGTACTCTATCCATTGAGCTACGGGCGCATATGACGGTGACGACAGTGAAACGACCCCGATAAACCGGCCGCCTACCATCGGCAAGACGGCAAGGATACCCGGTTTCCCATGACGCGTCCACCTTGCCCGCCGAATCGTCGTCAGGCCCCCATTCGTGCGGGTAAACACGCGCCTTCGCACCGCTCGCCGTGATGTAAACGTTCCGTCTATAATCGTCCGTGCTTCATTGGACTGCCATTTTGCCGTTGCACCGCGCTCACAATTCCTATTCACGGAGACGAGGCAAGCATGAGCGAAGCACCCCACGAATCTCCCGTCAAAACACCCGGGCAGTTGATTGCCGTCATCATCGCGTCGTTCGCGATCCCGATCGCCCTGATCGTCCTGTTTGCCACCTATGCCAACCACGCGTTCCGTGCGGGCGCCGGCACGGATGCGCTATCCGACCAACAGGTCGCCGCACGGATCGCACCGCTCGCGCAGGTCGACGTGAAGGACGCGAACGCACCCCGCACGTACAAGACCGGCGAGGAAGTCTACAAGGCCGTGTGCGTGACCTGTCACGGCACGGGCGCGGCCGGCGCACCGAAGTTCGGCAACAAGGACGACTGGGCGCCGCGCATCTCGCAGGGCTTCGACACGCTGCTGAAAACCGCGCTGTCCGGCAAGGGCGCGATGCCGCCGCGCGGCGGTACGAGCCCCGACGACGTCAGCGACTATGAAATCGCACGCGCGATCGTCTACATGGCGAACAACGACGGCGCGAACTTCCCCGAACCGGCGGCACCGGCCGCCAACGCGGCGCCGGCAGCAAGCGGTGCGGCGGGCGCGGCAGGCGCATCGGGCGCCGACGCATCGAACGCGCAGGCCGCCGCCGCGATGGCCGCGATCGCCGCGATCCCGAAGGCCGGCGAAAAGCCCGCGGCCGCGCCGACCAGCGCCGACGCCGCCTCGGCCGGCAAGGCGCTGTACACGCAGGTATGCCAGGCGTGTCACGCGGCCGGCGTGCTCGGCGCGCCGAAGTTCGGCAGCAAGGAGGACTGGGCGCCGCGCCTGAAGGACTCGATGGACACCGTCTACAACTACGCACTGCACGGCAAGGGCGCGATGCCGCCGAAGGGCGGATCGAACGCGTCCGACGCCGACGTGAAGGCGGCCGTCGACTACATGGTCAACGCGGCGAAGTAACGGCAACGCCGGCCGGCCAGAAAAAACCCCCGCGACGCACGCGCGCCGCGGGGGTTTTCTTTTGCCGAAGCGGCCTGTCCGGCCACCTCGCCCATCACTTCTGCAGCAACGCCTTCAGGCTCGCGAGCCGGTCCTTCGGCGACATCGGCGCCTCTTCCGGCGTCGGCGGCGGCGCTTCGTCGAGGCCCATCTCGGGGATGAAGCGCGACGGTTCGCACACGACCGTCTCGCGCGCCCGCTTGCGCTTCTTGCACCAGTTCAGGTGCAGGCTGCGCTGCGCGCGCGTGATCGCAACGTACATCAGCCGGCGCTCTTCCTCGATCCGCTCGCTGTCGATCGGGCCGTCGTCCTCGCTGCCGCCGCGGTGCGGCATGATGCCCTCCTCGACGCCGACCAGGAACACGTGCGGATACTCGAGCCCCTTCGACGCATGCACGGTCGACAGCCGCACCGCGTCCGGATCCTCGTCCTTGCCTTCGAGCATCGACATCAGCGCGACGGTCTGGATCAGGCCGAGCAGGTTCTTGCCGGTGTCCGCGAGCCCGTCCGCGTTGTGAAAGCCTTCCGCCTCGCCGTCGACGGCGTCCGTCTCGGGCTTGGTGCCCTTGCGCTTCAGCCATTCGAGGAATTCGAGCACGTTCTGCCACTTCGACTGCGCCTGCCGCTCGTCGAACGCGTCGTACAGGTAGGCCTCGTAGTGGATGGCCTCCATCATGTCGTCGAGCACGACGGTCGCGGGCTCCTTGTCCGCGCGGTCGGTCAGGCGCTGGATGAAGTCGCAGAACATCCGCAGCGGCTCGACCTGCCGTGCGGACAGCCGCGCCTCGATCCCGCCCATGTACACCGCCTCGAACAGCGACACCTTCGCCTGCCCCGCGAACGAGCCGAGCGCTTCCAGCGTCGTGTTGCCGATCCCGCGGCGCGGCGTGGTGACCGCGCGGATGAACGCGGGATCGTCGTCGGCATTCGCGATCAGCCGCAGGTACGCGCACAGATCCTTGATCTCGGCCTTGTCGAAGAACGACTGGCCGCCCGACAGCACGTACGGGATCCGCTCGCGGCGCAGCACCTGCTCGAAGATCCGCGCCTGGAAATTGCCGCGATACAGGATCGCGTAGTCGCGGAACTGCGCGCGCCGCTCGAACTTGTGCGCGGACAGCCGGAACACGACCGATTCGGCTTCATGCTCTTCGTCGTTGCACGGCGTGACGGTGATCGAGTCGCCCATCCCGTGCTCGGACCACAGCTTCTTCTCGAACAGCTTCGGGTTGTTCGCGATCACGTTGTTCGCGGCGGTGAGAATCCGCACCGTCGACCGGTAGTTCTGCTCGAGCTTGACGAGGTGCAGCTTGGGGAAATCCTTGCCGAGCTGCGCGAGGTTCTCGAGCGTCGCGCCGCGCCAGCCGTAGATCGCCTGGTCGTCGTCGCCCACCGCGGTGAACGCGGCGCGCGGGCCGGCGAGCAGCTTCAGCAGCGCGTACTGGCACGCGTTGGTGTCCTGGTATTCGTCGATCAGCAGGTAGCGCAGCTTGTTCTGCCAGCGGTCGCGCACCTGCTCGTTCTTTTCGAACAGCTCGGCCGGCAGGCGGATCAGGTCGTCGAAGTCGACCGCCTGGTACGCATGCAGCGTCGCGACGTAGTTGCGGTAGACCAGCGCGGCCTGGTGCTCGTCCTCGTTGGCCGCGATCGTCATCGCCTCCTCCGGCATGATCAGGCCGTTCTTCCACAGCGAGATGGTGCTCTGGATCTTGCGGATCAGGCCCTTGTCGGTGGTGCCGATCTGCTCCTGGATCATCCCGAAGCAGTCGTCCGAATCCATGATCGAGAACTGCGGCTTCAGGCCGACGTGTTCGGCTTCCTGGCGCAGGATCTGCACGCCGAGCGAGTGAAACGTGCACACGGTGAGCTGGTTGACGGGCACCTTGCGGCCTTCCTTGCCGGGCGTGGTGAGCGTCTTGCCTTCGAGCAGCTTCGACACGCGCTCGCGCATTTCGGCGGCGGCCTTGTTCGTGAACGTGACGGCCGCGATGTGGCGCGGCTCGAAGCCTTTCGCTTCGATCAGGTGCGCGATCTTCTGCGTGATCACGCGGGTCTTGCCGCTGCCCGCGCCGGCGAGCACGAGGCAGGGACCGTCGAGGTAGCGCACCGCTTCGTTCTGAGCGGGGTTGAGGCCTGCGGACATGATGGCGGATGATGTTGCGGTTGACGGCGGAACGCCGGGAGGATGCCGCGCGCTGCAGGCCTGGAATGCAGGCGGATACGCGGAGCAGGACGCGCATGTTAACACGTCGGCGACGCGCTTTTCGGGAGCCCCGCCGGACGGGGCCGCGCGGGCAGCTTGCCGTTTTGTCCCCTTGCGCGGTGCGCGTTCCGCCCTGCGCCGGCCCGCATTCAATCCTCGCGCAACCCGTCGTCCCGCCCCTGTCCGGACGGCCAATCGACCCCCATTCCCGGCCCGATGGTCCACAATGGACGGCCGTCGCACCGGCGAGCTGGCCGGTCGATCGCGGCCGCGCCCGGCCGGCGTCGTGCCAAACGCCTGCCACACCCGCGCACGTGCCGCCTGCTGCCGCGCGTTTTGCCGATCGCGCCGGTGCACGCCGCCGCGCCATGCCAAAATAGCCGGTCGTCCTCGCGCCGCCACGGCGCGCCATCCTTTCGTTTCGTTTGCAGTCAGGGATCGCCATGTCGTCATTGCTCAGGATTGGTTTGATGGGTTTCGGTTTCGCCGGCGCGACGTTCCACGCGCCCGTGATCGCCACGAGCGGCCGCACCGAGGTCGCCGCGATCGCGACGGCACAGGCCGATCGCGCCCGCGCCGCGTATCCCGGCGCGCGCATCGTCCCCGATCTCGATACGCTGCTCGGCCTCGACGACATCGACTGCGTCGTGATCGCCACGCCGAACGACACGCACTTCGCGCTCGCGCGCCAGGTGCTGGAAGCCGGCCGCCACGTGGTCGTCGACAAGCCCGTCACGCTCACCGCCGACGAAGCGCTCGCGCTCGCACGGCTCGCGAACGCGCGCAGCCGGCTGTTCGCGCCGTTCCACAACCGCCGCTGGGACGGCGACTTCCTCACCGTGCGCCGCGTCGTCGAATCCGGCGAGCTCGGCCGGCTCACCTGGTTCGCGTCGCACTTCGACCGCTTCCGGCCGACCCCGCGCACGCGCTGGCGCGAGGAGCCCGCCCGCGGCGGCGGCCTGCTGCTCGACCTCGGCCCGCACCTGATCGACCAGGCGCTCGCGCTGTTCGGGCTGCCGGAAACGGTGAGCGCCACGGTCAAGACGCGCCGCGACAACGGCACGGCACCCGATTTCGTGCACCTGCTGCTCGGCTATCCGGACAAGGACGTCGCGCTGCACGCGAGCGCGCTGTCGGCGATCGAGCCCGCGCGCTTCACGCTGCACGGCACGCGCGGCAGCTACCAGAAGTTCGGGCTCGACACGCAGGAAGACCAGCTCAAGGCCGGCCTCACGCCGGACCACGTCGAGTTCGGCGGCGGCAATCCGCCCGGCGTGCTGCGCGTGCTCGACGGCGACGTCGAGGTCGAACGGCCGGTGCCGACGCTCGATGGCCAGTATGCGGAGTTCTACCGCGCGCTCGCCGCGTCGGTCCACGACGGCGCGCCGTTCCCCGTCACGCCGCAGGACGCCGTCGACGTGATGACGATCATCGAGCTCGCCGCGCAGAGCGAGCACGAAGGCCGCCGGGTACCCTTCGTGCGCCGCACCGTCTGACCGGCCGCCGGCCGGGTCGGTGCCGATCCCGGCCGCGGTCGTCAACCGCCGCCGCGCCCCGGCGGCGGCCACGCGTCGTGCCACGGCCGCTCGATCCCGAACATTCCGTTACAAATGGTGCGGGAACGAAAGTCAGCGGTCGTCCGGTCTGATGCGTTTCTCAAAAAGTCGATCCGACACCAAACCGTCAGGAGAATGTGATGCAACGGTTGATTCGCGCAGCGGCATGCTGCGTCCTGGTTTCCTCGCTCGCGGCCTGTGTCGTGCAGCCGCAGCGGCCGGCCCGTCAGGCGCCTCCGCCCCCGCCGCGGCCGAATCCGCAGGTCGTCGCGAACGATCGCCTGCAGGAAGTTCAGGGCCGGATCGACAACCTGCATCGCCGGGTCGACGCGCGTGTCAACGGCGGCTACTACCCGCCGCCGTACGGCGCGCAGCTGCACCACCGCCTCGACGTGATCCGCCAGGAAGCGAACGACATGTCGGCGCAGCACAACGGCGGCCTGTCCGGCGACGAGCAACGCGTGCTGAACCAGGAACTCGACACGGCGGCGCGCGCCATCGGCGAGTAATGCCGGCCATGTCGGCGCCCGCACGGTGCCGGCCCGCGCCCGTCAAAGCGGCGACACCCCATGCCGCCGCTTGTCGTGAAGCGACATCCTTTTGCTCAAATTGACAATGCCCACCCGCTCGCGTACAGTCGCCCGCACGCGTCGGGAGAGCGTGTGACCGCGTAGCTAGCAACGCCGGTCGCGCCGCCGAAGGGGCACACCCGCAAACTCTCAGGCAAAAGGACCGACCGCGTCGGGGAATCCCGTCCGCGCATTGCGCGGGCCGCCTTCCCCGCACTCTGGAGAGCGGCAGTAGCCCGCTGCGCACATGCTGCGCGGGCAGGCTGCCCACCGAAGGGGCGCGCGTTCGCCGGTTTGTGGCCGCAACGCAATCTCTCAGGTATCGAGGACAGAGGGGCATGTACCGGATCGTACGCAGGCCAAAAGGCCGCGACGGTCGGCACATGGCCGTTCTGACCCGCGCGCAAGCGCCTTGCCTGAGGCCTCGATGACTGCACTGAAACACACCCCGCTCAACGCCGCGCACCGCGCGCTCAATGCCCGCATGGTCGATTTCGGCGGCTGGGACATGCCCGTCAACTACGGCTCGCAGATCGAAGAACACGAAGCCGTGCGCACCGACGCCGGCATGTTCGACGTGTCGCACATGTGCGTCGTCGATTTCACCGGCAGCCGCGTGCGCGCGTTCTTCGAGCACGCGATCGCCAACAACGTCGGCAAGCTCAAGCCCCCCGGCAAGGCACTCTACTCGTGCCTGCTCAATCCGCAGGGCGGCGTCATCGACGACCTGATCGTCTATTACTTCACCGAAGACTTCTTCCGCGTCGTCGTCAACGCCGGCACGGCCGAGAAGGACATCGCGTGGTTCAACCAGCTCAACGAACAAGGCGGCTTCGGCCTGACCATCGCGCCGCGCCGCGATTTCGCGATCGTCGCCGTTCAGGGTCCGAACGCCCGCGAAAAGGCCTGGACGACGGTGCCCGCCGCGCGCGCCGCGACCAGCGAGCTGAAGCCGTTCAACGCCGCGCAGGTCGCCGGCACGCCGTTCGGCGATCTCACCATCGCGCGCACCGGCTACACCGGTGAAGACGGCTTCGAAGTGATCGTCCCGGCCGTGCACGTCGAAGCCCTGTGGAACGCGCTGCAGCAAAACGGCGTGCACCCGTGCGGGCTCGGCGCGCGCGACACGCTGCGCCTCGAGGCCGGCATGAACCTGTACGGCCAGGACATGGACGACAACGTGTCCCCGCTCGACGCCGGCCTCGCCTGGACGGTCGACCTGTCGGCGCCGCGCGATTTCGTCGGCCGCGCCGCGCTCGAGCGCGACGGCTCGCGCGCCGCGTTCGTCGGCCTGATCCTGCAGAAGGAAAACGGCAAGGCGGGCGGCGTGCTGCGCGCGCACCAGAAGGTCGTCACGCCGCACGGCGAAGGCGAGATCACGAGCGGCACGTTCTCGCCGTCGATGCAGGAATCGATCGCGTTCGCGCGCGTGCCGGCGGCCGTTCAGATCGGCGACACCATTCATGTGCAGATTCGAGACAAGCAACTTCCCGCGCGCGTGGTAAAACTGCCGTTCGTGCGCAACGGCAAGGTCCTCGCTGCGTAACGACCAGGAAGCAACCGGGAAGCGACTGCAAGGCCGCCGCCCGGAAAGCCGGGAAATGGCGCCCGGCGCAACCACACCCGGCGCGCCCTGACGGCGCGCCAGCATAACGAACACACACTTTATCCAGGAGCATCCGATGAGCAACGTCCCGGCCGATCTGAAGTACACCGACGAACACGAGTGGATCCGCACCGAAGCCGACGGCACGCTGACGGTCGGCATCACCGATCACGCGCAGAGCACGCTCGGCGACATCGTCTTCCTCGAACTGCCGCAAGTCGGCAAGTCGGTGAACGCGGGCGACGCCGTCGGCGTCGTCGAGTCGGTGAAGGCCGCATCCGACATCTACTCGCCGGTGTCGGGCGAAGTCGTCGCCATCAACGAAGAAGCCGCCGACGCGCCGGAAGAAGTGAACAGCGACGCCTACGGCGTGTGGCTCTTCAAGATCAAGCTCGCGGCCGGCGCATCGACCGACAAGCTGATCGACGCCGACGCCTACAGCAAGCTGATCGACTAATTTTCCTTACCCGAACCGCGCGGCGCCGGCCAGCCGGCTCCGCGCGGGACCAGAGTCACGCCATGAAGCTCGAACACCCGGACCGCCTGATGAACCGCACGCCCCTCTCGCTCGCCGCGCTCGAAACGCACGACGCGTTCGCTGAACGCCACATCGGCCCCGATGCCGCCAGCCAGCAGGCCATGCTCGACACGCTCGGCTTCGCGTCGCGCGCCGCGCTGATCGACGCCGTGATCCCGGCCTCGATCCGCCGCGCCGAAACGCTGCCGCTCGGCCCGTTCGCGCAACCGAAGAGCGAGGCCGAAGCCCTCGCCGCGCTGCGCGCGCTCGCGGACAAGAACCAGGTGTTCCGCTCGTATATCGGCCAGGGCTATTACGACTCGCACACGCCGGCCGTGATCCTGCGCAACGTGCTCGAAAACCCGGCGTGGTACACGGCCTACACGCCGTACCAGCCCGAAATTTCCCAAGGTCGCCTCGAGGCGCTCCTGAACTTCCAGCAGATGGTCGCCGACCTGACGGGCCTCGCGATCTCGAACGCATCGCTGCTGGATGAAGCCACCGCCGCCGCCGAAGCGATGACACTGCTGCAGCGCACCGGCAAACCGGCGTCGAACGTGTTCTACGTCGCCGACGACGTGCTGCCGCAAACGCTCGAAGTGATCCGCACGCGCGCGCTGCCGATCGGCATCGACGTCAAGACGGGCCCGGCGGCCGACGCCGCGCAAGCGAACGCGTTCGGCGTGCTGCTCCAGTACCCGGGCGTGAACGGCGACGTGCGCGACTACCGCGCGCTCACCGATGCGATCCACGCGGCCGGCGGCCATGTGGTCGTCGCGGCCGACCTGCTCGCGCTGACCGTGCTGACGCCGCCCGGCGAATGGGGTGCGGACGTCGCGGTCGGCAACACGCAGCGCTTCGGCGTGCCGATGGGCTTCGGCGGCCCGCACGCCGCCTACATGGCCGTGCGTGACGAATTCAAGCGCCAGATGCCGGGCCGTCTCGTCGGCGTGACCGTCGACGCGCAGGGCAAGCCCGCGCTGCGCCTCGCGCTGCAGACGCGCGAACAGCACATCCGCCGCGAGAAGGCGACCTCGAACGTGTGTACCGCGCAGGCGCTGCTCGCGATCATGGCGAGCATGTACGCGGTCTACCACGGCCCGCATGGCCTGAAGACGATCGCGCTGCGCGTGAACCGCATCGCGGCGCTGTTCGCCGCCGGCGTGAAGCAGCTCGGCTTCGCGACCGTCAACGACACGTTCTTCGACACGCTGACGATCGACACCGGCTCGCGCACCGCACAGGTCCACGAATTCGCGAAGGCGAAGCGCATCAACCTGCGCCGCGTGAGCGACACGCAAGTCGGCGTGTCGGTCGACGAAACGACGACCCGCGACAACCTCGCCGATCTCCTCGCCGTGTTCGCGCAGGCCGCGGGCGGCACCGCGCCGGGCGTGGACGCGCTGGACGCGGGCCTCGCCGGCGTCGCCGCGCTGCCGGCCGGCCTCGAGCGCACGAGCGCGTACCTGACGCACCACGTGTTCAACCGCCACCATTCCGAAACCGAAATGCTGCGCTACCTGCGCAGCCTGTCGGACAAGGATCTCGCGCTCGACCGCTCGATGATCCCGCTCGGCTCGTGCACGATGAAGCTGAACGCGACGTCGGAAATGCTGCCGGTCACGTGGCCCGAATTCGGCCAGATTCACCCGTTCGCGCCGGCCGAGCAAACCGTCGGCTACCGCGAGATGATCGACCAGCTCGAGGCAATGCTCGTCGCGGCCACCGGCTACGCGGCCGTGTCGCTGCAGCCGAACGCCGGCTCGCAGGGCGAATACGCGGGCCTGCTGATCATCCACGCATACCACGCATCGCGCGGCGAAGCGCATCGCGACGTGTGCCTGATCCCGGCGTCCGCGCACGGCACGAATCCGGCATCCGCGCACATGGCCGGCATGAAGGTCGTGGTCGTCGCGTGCGACGCGCAGGGCAACGTCGACATCGCCGACCTGAAGGCGAAGGCCGAGCAGCATTCGAAGGACCTCGCGGCGATCATGATCACGTATCCGTCGACGCACGGCGTGTTCGAGCAGAACGTCCGCGAGATCTGCGAGATCGTCCATGCGCACGGCGGCCAGGTGTACGTCGACGGCGCGAACATGAACGCGATGGTCGGCCTGACCGCGCCGGGCCAGTTCGGCGGCGACGTGTCGCACCTGAACCTGCACAAGACCTTTTGCATCCCGCACGGCGGCGGCGGCCCGGGCGTCGGCCCGGTCGCGGTCGGCGCGCACCTCGCGAAGTTCCTGCCGAACCAGCGTTCGACCGGCTATGCGCGCGAGGAAGACGGCATCGGCGCGGTGTCGGCCGCGCCGTACGGCTCGGCGTCGATCCTGCCGATCTCGTGGATGTACATCGCGATGATGGGCGCGAAGAACCTGACCGCCGCGACCGAAACCGCGATCCTCAACGCGAACTACATCGCGAAGCGCCTCGCGCCGCACTATCCGGTGCTGTATTCGGGCCCGGGCGGGCTGGTCGCTCACGAGTGCATTCTCGACCTGCGTCCGCTCAAGGAAACGAGCGGCATCAGCGTCGACGACGTCGCGAAGCGCCTGATGGACTACGGCTTCCACGCGCCGACGATGAGCTTCCCGGTGCCGGGCACGCTGATGGTCGAGCCGACCGAATCGGAATCGCAGGAAGAACTCGACCGCTTCATCGCCGCGATGATCGCGATCCGCGACGAGATCCGCGCCGTCGAGGAAGGCCGCGCCGACCGCGAGGACAACCCGCTGCGTCACGCGCCGCACACGGCAGCCGTCGTCACCGCGAACGAATGGCCGCACGCGTACTCGCGCGAGCAGGCTGCGTACCCGGTCGCCTCGCTCGGCACGAACAAGTACTGGCCGCCGGTCGGCCGTGCGGACAACGCCTATGGCGACCGCAACCTGTTCTGCTCGTGCGTGCCGATGTCGGAATACGCATAACGCGCGCCCGCGCCAGCGTCCGATCGTGACCACACCGCACGCAGCCACCGGTTGCGTGCGGTTTTTGCATTCGCCGACCGGCCAACCGATGCGCGCTTGCCCGCCAATCCGGCTAACATCACACGCGATCCAGCCAATCAAGGAGTTCCGCATGGTGCGTCCGATGTTTCCGGGCCATGGTGCAACGCAGGAGCGGCCGCGCACGCGCCGCGCCGTGCCGCTGCTCGTCGCGTCGCTGTCGTTTGCCGCCGCCGGCCTCGGCACGGCCGGCAGCGCGCGCGCGGCGATGAATTTCTGCGCGGCGCCCGCGTTGCAGGCGAGCGAGACGACCCAGGCCGAGCCGGGTGTGCAGGCGCTGATTCGCAGCGTCGACGCGCGTATCGGCGAGCAGCCGAAGGCGATGCCGCGCGTGCACACCGAGGGCACGCTGCCGCACGAAGGCATCTACGACCAGAGCGCCGACGCGCTGAAGGACATGGAGCTGATGCGCGACGCCGCGCTCGCGTGGCGCGTGACGAATGCGCCGCGCTACCTGCAGCTCGTCGACCGCTTCCTGTCCGCGTGGGTGTCGACCTACCAGCCGAGTTTCAACCCGATCGACGAGACGCGCTTCGACAGCCTGATCGTCGCGTACGACATGACGGCAAGCGCGCTGCCGGTCAAGACCCGCAACGCGACGGCGACGTTCATCGCGAAGCTCGGCGCCGGCTATGTCGCGCAGATCGACGCGCAGAAGCGCCCGCTCACCGGCACGTGGCGCAACAACTGGCAGAGTCACCGGATCAAGCTGATCGCGCTGTCGGCGTTCACGCTCGGCGACCGCAAGATGATGAACGCCGCGCAGCGGCTGTTCGTCGAGCATCTCGCCGACAACATCGGCCCGGACGGCAAGACCTGGGATTTCGACGAACGCGATGCGCTGCATTACGCGGTGTACGACCTGCAGCCGCTGGTGACGGCCGCGCTCGCCGCGCGCCGCTTCAACCGCAACTGGCTGCGCGAGCGCGGCGCGAACGGCGCGACGCTCGCGGCCGCGCTCGACTGGCTCGTGCCGTACGCGCTCGGCGAGAAAACGCACGAGGAATTCGTGCATTCGCCGGTGCCGTTCGACGCGAAGCGCCGCGAAGCCGGCTTGCCCGGCTACACGGGGCAGTGGGATCCGAAAAGCGCCACGGAACTCTTTCATCTGGCCGCGCGGCTCGACGGGCGCTATGCCCGCGTCGCGCGACAGCTATCCCCCATGCCGCCCGCATGGCTGGCCGCGTGCCTGCCGTTGCAGGCGCGCTAGCACTATTCTTAAAGCAAGGCAGGAATCGAAATGGCAGTCAGCGTGTTTGACCTCTTCAAGATCGGTATCGGCCCGTCCAGTTCGCATACGGTCGGACCGATGCGCGCGGCGCTGATGTTCGCCCAGGGCCTCGAGCGCGACGGGCTGCTCGAGGCGACGGCCCACGTGAAGGTCGAGCTGTACGGCTCGCTCGGCGCGACCGGCAAGGGCCACGGCACCGACCGCGGCGTGATGCTCGGCCTGCTCGGCGACGCGCCCGACACCGTCGATCCCGATACGATCGACGCGCGGCTCGACGACATCCGCAAGACGAAACAGCTCGCGCTGCTCGGCACGCATCCGGTGCCGTTCGTGCTGAAGGAAAACATCGCGTTCTACCGGCAGGCGCTGCCCGAGCATCCGAACGGGATGAAGCTGCGCGCGTCCGACGCGAACGGCGCGGTGCTGGTCGAGCGCACCTACCTGTCGGTCGGCGGCGGCTTCGTCGTGACGGCCGGCGCGCCGAACACGAAGGTGCTGAGCGCGGCCGAGCAGATGACGCATCCGTTCCGTAGCGGCGCCGAACTGCTCGCGCTGACCGAGTCGACCGGCAAGTCGATCGCGCAGCTGATGTGGGAAAACGAGCGCGCGTGGCACACCGAGGAAGAGACGCGCGACGGGCTGCTGAAGATCTGGGCCGTGATGCAGTCGTGCGTGTCGCGCGGCTGCGGGATCGGCAACCCGCAGGCCGAAGGCAACCTGCCCGGCCCGTTCCAGGTCAAGCGCCGCGCGCCGCAGCTGTATCGCGCGCTGACCGGCAATCCCGAGCGTGCACTGCAGGATCCGCTGTCGATGGTCGACTGGATCAACCTGTATGCGATCGCCGTCAACGAGGAAAACGCGGCCGGCGGCCGCGTCGTCACCGCGCCGACCAACGGCGCGGCCGGCATCATCCCGGCGGTGCTGCACTACTACACGCGCTTCACGCCGGGCGCGAACGAACAGGGCGTGATCGACTTCCTGATGACGGCCGCCGCGATCGGCATCCTGTACAAGCTCAACGCGTCGATTTCGGGCGCGGAAGTGGGCTGCCAGGGCGAAGTGGGCGTCGCGTGCTCGATGGCGGCCGGCGCGCTCGCGGCCGTGCTCGGCGGCACGCCGCGCCAGGTCGAGAACGCGGCCGAGATCGGGATGGAGCACAACCTCGGCCTCACCTGCGACCCGGTCGGCGGGATGGTGCAGATCCCGTGCATCGAGCGCAACGCGATGGCATCGGTGAAGGCGGTCAACGCGGCGCGCATGGCGCTGCGCGGCGACGGCTCGCACTACGTGTCGCTCGACTCGGTGATCAAGACGATGCGCGAGACCGGTGCCGACATGAAGACGAAGTACAAGGAAACGTCGCGCGGCGGGCTGGCGGTGAATATCGTCGAGTGCTGATGCGGGCTCCGGCGGTAATGCGGGGCGGATCGGTATCCTGCATGACTGCCGGTCGCGACACCCGGCACTGATCGTTCAGCCAGTTCTCCAGTCGCAATCCCGGATAGCTGACGAAATCCCGCTCGTTGTTGGTCACGAGGACAACATCGAGCGACAGCGCATGAGCGGCGATCAATTTATCGAGGTGATCCTTCTTCCGTTCGCGGGTTGCCTCATGAACCGGGCCATATGCTTGCGCGGCTGCGGCGTCGAACGATGCAACGGGAATATCGTCGATCCGACACTTTTCACCGGCCGGTGCACCGGCGCCCCGCCAACGGGCGTAAGCTGTACGTCCCGCTACCCAGGGAGACGGCAGCCCATGTCGCATTCCAAGGATCTCGAGCCGCGCGCCACCACCGGCGCGCGACTGCTCGTCGATGCGTTGCTCGCCAATCACGTCGAACGCGTGTTCTGCGTGCCGGGCGAGAGCTTCCTCGCCGTACTCGATGCGCTGGCGGACGACACCGCGCGCATCCAGACGGTCGTCTGCCGCCACGAGGCGGCCGCCGCGAACATGGCGGAGGCGGTCGGCAAGCTGACCGGCCGCCCCGGCATCGCGTTCGTCACGCGCGGGCCCGGCGCGACGCACGCGTCGATCGGCGTGCACACCGCGTTCCAGGATTCGACGCCGATGATCCTGTTCGTCGGCCAGTGCGCGCGCGAACACCTCGACCGCGAAGCCTTCCAGGAAATCGACTATCGCCGGATGTTCGGCCAGATGGCCAAATGGGTTGCGCAGATCGACGACCCGCGCCGCCTTCCCGAATACCTGAGCCACGCGTTCCACGTCGCGACGTCCGGCCGGCCCGGCCCCGTCGTGCTCGCGCTGCCGGAGGACGTGCTGTCCGAAGCGTGCGCGCCGCAGCCCGTCGTGCCTCCCGCGAAACGCGTCGCGGCGTCGCCGTCGGCCGCGCAGGTCGACGAGCTGCGCGAGCGGCTCGCGCGCGCCGAGCGGCCGTTCGCGATCGTCGGCGGCAGCGGCTGGACGCCCGACGCCTGCGCGAACCTGCGCAGCTTCGTCGAACGCTGGCAACTGCCGGTCGCGTGCGCGTTCCGCTTCCAGGACACGTTCGACAATGCGCACGCGAACTACGCGGGCGACGTCGGCCTCGGGATCAATCCCGCGCTCGGCAAGCGGATCCGCGAAGCCGACCTGCTGCTGGTGCTCGGCCCGCGCCTGGGCGAGGCGACGACGGGCGGCTACACGCTGCTCGACATCCCGAAGACGCGCCAGACGCTGATCCACGTGCACCAGGGCGCGGACGAGCTCGGCCGCGTGTATGCGGCCGACCTGCCGATCGTGTCCGGCATGCCCGAGATCGCGGCGCCGCTCGCCGCGCTCGACCCGCCGGCACAGCCCGCGTGGGCCGGCACGGCCGCCGACGCGCATCGCGCGTACCGCGAATGGCATGCGCCGCTGCCGATGCCCGGCGACGTCCAGCTCGGCGACGTGATGGTGCAGTTGCGCGAGCGCCTGCCGCACGACGCGATCCTGACCAACGGCGCCGGCAACTACGCGATCTGGCTGCATCGGCACTTCGCGTACCGGCACTTCCGCTCGCAGCTCGCGCCGACCAGCGGCGCGATGGGTTACGGGCTGCCGGCCGCGCTCGCCGCGAAGTCGCTGTATCCGGCGCGGACCGTCGTCGCGCTCGCCGGCGACGGCTGCTTCATGATGGCCGGCAACGAGCTCGCGACCGCGATGCAGTACGGGCTGAACATCGTCGCGATCGTCGTCAACAACGGGCATTTCGGTACGATCCGCATGCATCAGGAGCGCAATTATCCGGGGCGCGTGCACGGCACCGGGCTCACGAACCCGGATTTCGCCGCGTATGCGCGCGCGTTCGGCGCGCATGGCGAGACGGTCGAGCGCACCGCCGAATTCGCGCCGGCACTGGAGCGCGCGTTGACCTGCGGGCTGCCGGCACTGATCGAGATCCGCATCCCGCAGGACGCCAGCACACCGGCCGCCACGCTCGAGCAGATCCGCGAGCAAGGCCGCCGCGCGCGCGGCGCATGACCGTGGAAATGCGCGGCGCGCCGGCCGGCCTCGCCGTGTCGCTGTCACACGACGACGCGCTCACCCACCCTGGCACGCTGCTCGCCCCCGACCGCACGCTCGTCGCGCCGTACGACCTCGAGCACGGCAGCGGCCCCGCGGACCATCACGTGCCGGCCGCGCCGGCGCTCGGCCTGCTGCACGCCGCACACCAGCCGTTCCGGCTCGACTACGGCCACGCGACGCACGTACACGTGATCAACGGGATGGGCGTCGCGCTCGGCGACTCGGTGATCGGGCTGACCGCGCTCGCCGCGCTGCGCGCGATGCATCCCGGTCTGCACTTCACGCTGTACCGGCCGGCCCGCGCGCCGCGCCACGTCGCCGCGCTGTACGCGCTCGCGGCCGATGTCGTCGCACCGTCGCGGGCGCTGCCGTACGCGGCCGACGCGCTGCCCGCGCACGCGCCGTGCATCGATCTGGGCAATCACCTGTACTGGCCCGCGTTCGCGCGGCAGCCGATGATCGACTTCTTCCTCGACGCGCTCGGCGTGGATCCGGCCACGGTGCCGGCCGCCGCGAAGCGCAATCGCTGGCTCGCGCGGTTGCGGCTGCCCGCGCTGCCGGCCGAATGGCAGCGGCCGTACGCGCTGTTCTGCCCGACCGCGAGCACCGCGGTGCGCAGCGTGCCGCCCGCACTGCGCGCGGCGTTCGTCGAGCAACTCGCGCAGCGTTACGGGCTGCCGGTGGCCGGGTTCGGTCCCGTCGCGCATCCCGCGTACGTCGACGTGAGCCGCGACGCGGCCGACACCGCGCATTTCATGGCCTGGGTAAAGGGCGCGAGCGTGCTGTTCGCGCCCGACACGGCGGCGCTGCATCTCGCCGACGGCTTCGACGTGCCGACGCTCGGCTGTTTCACGACGATCGGGCCGGCGCTGCGCGTGCGCGACTATCCGCACTGCGTGCCGGTCGCCCTCGACCTGCCGGCCGAATTGCACGGACTGCATCGCAGCGAACGGCAGGACGATCTCGCCGCGGTCGAAGCCGCCTATGCGGCGATCGACTGGGATGCGCTGCCGTGGCCGGCACCGCGCGACGCGGCCGCGACGGCCGGAGCGCAACGCACAACGCGCTAGGGCCTGTTCACGCTAATAACGGGCTTGCGCTGGCCCCCAGAAGGGCCGAGCGCAAG
>NZ_JBQEON010000023.1:0-120882 GCF_052045245.1 Burkholderia sp. 22313 | reverse complement strand
TGCGGATTCAACCCGTCGATGCAACGAATTGATGAAAGCGCTCAGCCGGTGTATCGAAGTCTAGCGTCTTTCGAGGACGCTCATTGAGCCGCCTGGCAACAGCGTTGAGCGTGGCCTGTGAATAGGCCGAGAGGTCGATTCCCTTCGGGAAATACTGTCTGAGGAGCCCATTTGTGTTCTCGTTCGAGCCCCGTTGCCAAGGGCTCTGCGGATCACAAAAATAGACCTTGATGTCGGTGGCCACGGTGAAACGCGTGTGATCGGCCATCTCTTTGCCTCGATCCCAGGTCAGTGATTTGTATAGTTCATGAGGAAGCTTGCCGGCGTGTCGGATCAATGCGTTGATGACCGTTTCCGTATCCTTACTGGCAACCTTCACCAGCATCACGAAGCGGCTCTGACGCTCGACGAGCGTGGCAATCTGGCTGTTCGCGCTGCCGAACAGCAAATCGCCTTCCCAGTGGCCCGGTATCGCACGATCATCAACGGTCGCGGGGCGTTCACTAATCGGGACGGTGTCGCAGATTCTGCCGTGGTCGTCGGTCTTCATCGTGTGATGACGCGAACGACGCATAGCTCGCGAGCGCCGTAAATGCTCGAGCAATTCCTTTTTGAGCGCACCACGAGCTTGTATGTAGAGGCTGCGGTATATGGTCTCGTGCGACACCTGATAGTCCCTGTTGACCGCGTACACGTGCTTTAGCCAACCGGCGATCTGCTCGGGCGACCACTGCAGCCGGAGCTTGCTTGCCACGACCTGGGCAAGTTCTCGGTTCCTGACGAGCTTACAGATTTGTGGGCGACGGGCTCGTTCCCAAGCAAGTTCGTCAGCATTGTTCGCCCGATAGCCCGGCATACCTCCGTTCCGCTTGAGCTCGCGGCTAATGGTCGACGGAGCACGTCCGATTCGATTCGCAATCGCGCGAATCGAATCGCCAGCAATCACCGCGCGCGAGATCTCCTCCCGCTCGGCAAGGGTCAGTGCCAATCTCGAACGGTGCCGTTGCTTTGGCTGTATGCCGCCCGCTTCCGCCAGAATCCGTTGTACCGAGGAATGGTTCCGATCAAACAACTGGGCGATCTGCTGCAGCGACTCGCCCGTGCGCCAACGCTCCCACATTAACGCCTTTTGGGTATCTGTATAGTAGATCCGCCGTCTCTGTTTCATGGCAACACTCCTTGCTGCTATGCAGCTTCAAGTGTGTTGCATCGACGGGTTGAATCCGCAATTGAAACCAGGCATCCATGTGCGCGGCACGGATCTCCGACAAGGCCTGAAACGACGCCATACCGCCCGAGTTCAACTCGTTCAGGAGCGCCCCTAGCCGGGAGAGGTCGAACACTCCCGAGTCGCCAGTAGCAAACATCAGCAGCAGGAATACCGCACAACAGATGACCATCTCGGACTTTAAGGCGCACTGCGGCGACGAACCGTGTCGGCAAAATTGATCCCGACAGCGTCGACCTTGACTAGAACTCTCCAATACCAGGACGTCGCACTTCGAGATCGACTGGCGTCAGCACCTCCGGTCCACCGGTACTTGCAATTTGCACCGCCTTCATTTCCGTCCACCACCCAACGTCCGTATAAACGCGTCGTCAGGTGCCGGTTTCATTGGCGCCCGGTTGTTCCGGGGTCTTTCCGGTACTGCGGTGACGCAGGAGCCATGTGATCCCACCATTTTTACCCGGCAACGAATATCTCCAAATCTACCCGATACTTCGGCATCCGTATCTCTCCGTATCGCGGTTATAGTACGGCGGTCGCACCGCCGTCTACTGCAAGGATCTGTCCGGTGATGTGCTTGCCTGCATCCGATGCGAATAATGCGACGGCGCCCTTCAGATCCTCGCTATCGCCAATGCGCCGTAATGGGAGTCCTTCCGCAACCTTGTCCGGGCCCAATTGGGTGAGCAAGCCCCGCGTCATGTTGGACGGAAAAAAGCCCGGCGCAATCGCGTTGACCGTGATGCCGTATTGCCCCCACTCACCCGCGAGCGTTCGTGTGAAATTGACAACCGCTCCCTTGCTCGCGTTATAGGCAATGGTGCTCATCGCATCAGGCGGATTTCCCCTGAGGCCGCCGATCGATGCCATGTTGACGATTCGGCCGTATCCACGCGGGATCATCGACCGCTTGCCAATTTGCTGGGTGAGCAGGAAGAGGCCTCGGATGTTGAGGTTCATGACCTTGTCCCATGCCTCGATCGGGTGGTCCTCCGCCGGCGCGCTCCAGACCGCGCCCGCGTTGTTCACGAGTATGTCGACGCGACCCAACCTGGCGAGCGCCTCGTCAGCCAGACGATGAATATCTGCGTCGATGGAACCGTCCGCTGCGACGAAGTCCGCCTCAATGCCGAGCGACGCCAGATGCGCCTGCGCCTCTTGCAACTCGTCGGTTTTGCGCGCAGAAAGAACGATGCGCGCTCCAAGTTCGCCGAGTGACTCGGCGAGTTGAAGACCGAGACCGCGTGAGCCGCCAGTGACGAGCGCGGTTTTTCCTGAAAGATCGAATAATTGTTTGAGCGTACCCATGGTGTCTAATCCGCACTATTCCTGTTTCTGCGACGCTTCTTGCGCAGACATCAAAAAACTTCGAACAACCCTGCTGCGCCTTGGCCGCCCCCGATGCACATCGTAACGACGACATATCGAGCACCACGGCGCTTACCCTCCAACAGCGCATGCCCGACGAGGCGCGCGCCGGAAACACCGTACGGATGTCCCAATGCAATGGCGCCGCCATTGACGTTGAGGCGCTCCATCGGAATGCCGAGTTTGTCGGCGCAGTAAAGCACCTGGACAGCGAATGCCTCGTTCAACTCCCAAAGGCCGATGTCATCGACCGTTAAACCGGCCTTCGCAAGCAGCTTAGGTACGGCGAACACCGGCCCGATACCCATTTCGTCCGGCTCACATCCGGCAACGGCAAAACCCCGGAATGCGCCGAGTGGCTGCAGGCCGCGGGCCGAGGCCAGCTTGCCGTCCATGACGACAGCAGCTGATGCACCATCGGAGAACTGGCTCGCATTACCAGCCGTAATCACGCCTCCCGGCAAAGAAGAACGAATTTTCGAAAGGCCTTCCAGCGTCGTATCGGCACGGATGCCTTCATCGACAGACACCGTGACTTCGCGCGTGCCGAGTGATCCGGTCTTCGCGTCGGCGACGCCCATCACTGTGGTGATCGGCACGATTTCGTCCGCAAACCGTCCGGCGGCAACGGCATCCGCCGCCCGCTGCTGGCTTCGAACACCATACTCGTCCTGACGATCTCTCCCGATGTTGTAACGCCGGGCGACGGTTTCAGCGGTTTGCAGCATGCTCCAGTAGATGGTGGGCTTGTGCCTCTCAAGCCAGCCGTCGTTCAGCATGTGTCGGTTCATTTCCTGCTGGACACAGGAAATGGATTCGACACCACCCGCAACGAAGATATCGCCTTCACCGGCAATCACACGCTGCGCGGCCGTCGCAATCGCCTGCAGTCCAGAGGAGCAAAAGCGATTGATGGTTGCACCTGGCACGCTCGCCGGGCAGTCTGCACGCAATGCGATCTGCCGCCCGATGTTCCAGCCAGTCGCGCCTTCCGGAACGGCGCAGCCCATCAGAACGTCCTCGACTTCACCCGGCTCGATGTGCGCACGCTCGATCGCGTGTCTGACGACGTGCCCGCCGAGCGTAGCGCCGTGCGTCATGTTGAAAGCGCCCTTCCAGCTCTTCGCGAGTGCCGTCCGAGCGGTGGAAACAATCACTGCTTCAGTCATATTCGTGCTCCACATCAATCGTTGAAACCTTTGCCCACTTCGGCCAGCCGCTCGAGCGACGGGGCCGTTTGCCACGCTTCGCCGCGATACCCCTTGCCGTAGCGGCGCGTCGCTTGCGCCACGTTGTAAAGGCCTACGGTGTCGGCATGGAACATTGGACCGCCGCGGAAGATCGGGAAGCCGTAGCCCGTGAGATAAACGACATCGATATCGGATGCTTTCGATGCGATGCCCTCTTCCAGTATCCGAGCACCTTCGTTCACGAGCGCATAGACAAGACGCTCGACGATCTCGTCGTCCGAAATCACACGCCGCTCCAGACCAATATCTCTGGATTGCTGGACGATCATGTCATTGACAGCCGGTGACGGATACGCCTTGCGATCGCCCGCCTTGTAGTCGTACCAGCCTGCACCGGATTTTTGGCCGAACCGTCCCATCTCACAGAGCAGATGGGTGGTCTTCGAATACACGATATCCGGCCTTTCCACCGCATGGCGCTTGTGGATCGCCCAGACGATGTCGTTGCCGGACAGGTCGAGCATGCGGAACGGGCCCATCGCAAAGCCAAACTTCTCGATCGCACGATCGATCTGTTCCGGCAGCGCGCCCTCGTCCAGCAAATAGCCTGCTTGGCGCAGGTACTGATTGATCATCCGGTTACCAATGAAGCCGTCGCAAACACCGGATACCACCGCCGTCTTGCCGATCTTCCTGGCGAGACTCATGACTGTCGCCAGCACGTCGTGCGCGGTCTTCTCACCTCGTACGATCTCGAGAAGTTCCATCACGTTGGCCGGACTGAAGAAATGCATACCGACCACGTCGTGAGGCCGCTTCGTGAACGCGGCGATCTTGTCCACGTCCAGGGTCGAGGTGTTCGATGCCAGGATGGCTCCGTGCTTTGCGACAGCATCCAGCGCCCGGAACACGCTTTCCTTCACGCTCATTTCCTCGAACACCGCTTCAATAATGAGGTCGGCTTGCCGGAGGTCGTCATAGGAGAGTGTCGGCGTCAGAAGGGACATACGCTGCTCGACCTGTTCCTGCGTGAGCTTGCCCTTTCTGGCGTTGTCGTCGTAGTTCTTGCGGATCGCCGCGACACCGCGCTCGAGCGCGTCTTGCCGCGTCTCGAGAATCGTGACCTGGAGGCCCGCACTGAGAAAGTTCATCGCAATGCCCGCTCCCATCGTGCCCGCGCCGACGACAGCCACTTGCGTTACCGTCCGCACCGGTGTGTCGGGTGGCAGGTCAGGAATCTTCGCACCAGCACGTTTTCCGAAGAAGGCGTGACGAAGCGCTCGGGATTCCGATGTGTCCATCAGTTCCATGAACAGCTTGCGTTCGAACTTGATCCCATCGTCGAAGGCTTGCTGGACGGAAGCCTGCACGGCGTCGACACATTTGAGCGGCGCCGGAAAGTTGCGGCTGGCAGTTGCAATCGTGTTGCGCGCGAATTGCAGGAATCCGTCCGGATTGACATGCTCGATGCGGCGATCTCGCAGCCGCGGCAGTTCGTTCCGGTCCGCAGCCTGTTGTGCAAACCGCACCGCGCCTGTCAGCAGGTCGCCCTCGATGATCAGATCGAACAGGCCAGTGTCTGCCAGTTTTTCCGAGTGTACGATTCGGCCGGATACGATCATGTCGAGCGCTGCCTCGAGGCCGACGGCCCGCGGGAGGCGCTGCGTCCCCCCGGCTCCCGGAAGAACGCCGAGCTTCACTTCAGGTAGTGCAATCTGCGCACCCGGTGTGACAACACGAAAGTGGCAACCCATTGCCAACTCCAGCCCACCGCCCATGGCCACCGAATGGATGGCGGCGACAACCGGCTTGGCGCTGGATTCGATCGCTCGTATGACCGTATGAATGCTCGGTTCCTGCGTTGCTTTCGGCGTGCCGAATTCCCGGATGTCCGCTCCGGCCGAGAAGCCGCTGTCTGCCCCAGTAATGACAATGGCCCGTACACCCGCGTCGGCTGCTGCTGCGGCCATTGCCTCGACGATGGCGAGACGTGTCGTGTGCCCGAGCCCATTGACCGGTGGGTTATCGAGCGTGATAACCGCCACGTCATCGTGCACCCTGTAGTGCGCTGTCATGTTCCCTTCCTTTGTATGTGCGGCGCACGGGACGGGGTACCGTGCATCCAGGTTGAGCTATGTCGCTGCCAGTTCGATACAGACAGCTCGATTGGATCCAAAATCAAATAAACACTCGAACGTTCGGCCTTTTTTGAAGGCGAACACGAAATTCTTGTAGTGCCGCTCATCTCGAGCCCCGATAACGGGCCAGTTCCATTCGCCCTATCTGATTGCGATGCACTTCATCCGGACCGTCCGCGATGCGCAGCGACCGTGCGGCAGCATAGGCGTGCGTCAGGAAGCGATCCTGCATTCCATAGCCCCCGCAGGTCTGAATCGCCCAATCGATGACCGTGCATGCCATGTTGGGCGCTGCCACCTTGATCATCGCAATTTCGCGTGCGGCCGCCTTATTGCCGATCGCGTCCATCTTGTGCGCAGCATCCAGCACCAGTAAGCGCGTCTGGTCGATCGAGATACGTGCGTCGGCAATGCGGTGCTGCGTCACCGTTTGGTCGGCAATTGCCCGTCCAAACGCCGTTCGCGAAAGGCTACGTGTACACGTCACTTCGAGTGCACGCTCCGCGAGACCGATCAGGCGCATGCAGTGATGGATACGACCGGGGCCGAGACGCCCTTGAGCAATCTCGAAGCCGCGCCCTTCGCCGAGCAGCATGTTCGTTACCGGCACACGTACGTTCTCGAAGACGATTTCCGCATGCCCGTGCGGCGCGTCGTCGAAACCGAGCACCGGCAGATGGCGAAGAATCGTCACGCCGGGCGCGTCGCGCGGCACGAGGATCATCCCTTGCTGACGATAGCGCTCTGCCGCGTCAGGATCCGTCTTGCCCATGAAAATGAAGACCTTGCAGCGTGGATCGTTGGCACCAGAAGTCCACCATTTCCTGCCATTGATCACGTATTCGTCACCGTCACGCACGATCGAGCTCTCGATGTTCGTTGCATCGGACGAGGCCACAAGTGGCTCGGTCATTGCGAACGCCGAGCGAATCTCGCCACGCAGCAACGGCTCGAGCCACGTCTTCTTCTGCTCCTGCGTGCCGTAACGGACCAGCACTTCCATGTTGCCTGTGTCGGGGGCCGAACAGTTGAAAACCTCCGGTGCCCATGGCACCCGACCCATGATTTCGCAAAGGGGAGCGTATTCGACGTTCGTCAGTCCCGCCCCATGTTCCGAATCGGGCAGAAACAGATTCCACAAACCTTGGTCCTTCGCGTGCGCCTTCAGCTCTTCAATGAGCGCGATCGGCTGCCAACGGTCGCCGTCGCAGACTTCTCGCTCGTAACGTTCCTCGTTGGGGTACACATATTGATGCATGAATGCCGAAACACGGCGCTGCAGGTCCTTAACCTTTTCCGAAGGTTCGAAGTTCATCTATTCCTCTTCCGAATTGCGGCCGGTGCTACTGTCAAGCGGCCATCGCGCGTTCTGCGCAACCCCATCCCAGATCGCCCATCGCGGCAGCAAGTCTGCCGTGCTCGAATGCCTGATCGCTGCTTGCGTTACCGTCGAGTGCGCGCCTCATGATTCCTTGCCGAATCGCGGCCACGCGAAAGAAGTTATAGGCGAGGTAGAAGTTCCACTCACGTGTTCCAATTTCCTCAATGCCGGTACGGCGGCAGTACGCCGACACAAATTCAGCTTCATGCGGAATGCCCAGCGAAACCTTGTCGGCGTCAGTCAAGTCCGCCAGTCCGCGCGAACCGGCCGCCGGCAAGTGCCACGCGAGGCAGAGATAGGCGAAATCCGCGAGCGGATCACCAAGCGTCGAGAGTTCCCAATCGAGTACAGCGACCACTCGTGGCTCATCCCGGGCAAAGATCATGTTGTCCAGGCGAAAATCACCATGAACCAGGCTCGTCCGTTCCGCGCTCGGAAGATGATGCGGCAACCATTCGATCAATCGTTCGATGGACGCAATGTGGCCCGTCTCGGATGCGCGATACTGTTTGGTCCAGCGTGACACTTGGCGCTCGAAATAGCTTCCTGTTCGCCCGAAGTCGCGCAGACCAAGTGCGTCGATATCGATCGTATGCAGCGCCGCCATGACGCGATTCATTTCATCGAAAACCAGGCGGCGTTCGTTGGGCGTCATGCCCGGAAGGCTGGGCTCCCAGAGCACGCGGCCTTCCACGTAGCTCATGACATAAAACTCGGTGCCGATTACCGATACGTCGTCGCAATAGCAGTGCGCATGCGCGACCGGCACCGCGGATCCGTTCAACGCGCGTATCAGGCGATATTCTCGATCGATCGCGTGAGCGGACGGCAGTAGCTTGCCCGACGGCTTGCGGCGCAGAACATAGCGGGCGGATGGCGTCGTCAGCAAATAGGTTGGATTCGACTGGCCTCCCGAAAATTGCGATACGTCGAGTGGCCCGCTAAAACCACGCAAATTTCCGCCTAGCCACGATTCCAATCGCCGCACGTCGAAATCAGGGGATCGCCGTATGGCGGCCTCATGCGATCGAGTATCAGTGTTGCTTTTATCCATCACGTTATTGAAGCTTCGAGAAATCGGGACGACGCTTTTCCTTGAACGCGGCCAAGGCTTCACTACACTCGTTCCCTGTCAATTGCTTGTCGATCGCATCAAATTCCGCGTTCATTTGATCGATGACTCTCCTGCGCTCGCTCATCAACCGCTTCGTCGCTCTGATCGCGCCCGGCGCCTTCGCAGCGATAACCTCCGCAATCGCCTTCGCTTCCGCTCGAAGCTGGTCAGCCGGCACCGATCGATTGGCGATTCCCCATTCCACGGCGGTCTGCGCATCGACAGAGCGGCCGAGCGCGATCATTTCGAACGCATGAATGCTTCCGACCCGGAGCGGAAGCAGGTAGCCCGACGCCGCTTCAGGAACGAGCGCCAGGTCGACAAACGGCGCGCTGAGTTGCGCGTCGTTCGCAACGATGACGTAGTCGCAATGCAACAGCATGGTGGCGCCGACACCAATGGCTTTTCCTTGTACGGCGGCCACGACAGGAATCTCCATCGTCGCCAGACATCGTAGAAACCGCGCACCACGGCTCTTGCCGATGCCATCATGAATTGCTTCAGCGGAGAATTCGCTCAGGTCACTTCCAGCCGAGAACGTGTCACCATCAGATTGGATGAGGACGGCGTTCACGCGCTCGGCAGCTGATTCAAGCGCATCCGCAAGCGCGCCGTACATCGCTCCGGTCAACGCATTCTTCTTTTCGGGCCTCGATATCATGAGGATGAGCACCCGCCCGTCAACTTGGACCTTTATGTCGTCCACGGTGAAATCTCCTGTGTCGCTATACCCATCCAGACTCGAGCCGCCGCTCAAAATCGATATGAAACCCCAACGAATCCGATGATGGGATTGGCCGTGATTCGTGTTGTATTGCTCAAAACGGTTGTTCCGTTGGCGCTGACTGCATCGAATTTTCCGGTCGTCTTTAGCGGGATGTAGGTGATCGATCCCAGCACGGACCATCTACCGTTGAGGCGATACGTCACGCCCGCCGTGAAGGCTGGGTTCCACGACGAGCTCGCTGATGCATCAACCCTTCCACCCGGTCCGGCAAACTGACTGAGCGCCCCGCTGAATGCGGGATGAACCTGGACGGAGCTGAACCACGTGTAATTCACGCCGACACCCAAGAATGGGCGCCACACACTGTCCTTTTTTCCAAAGTAATACTTCACAAACAATGTCGGCGCCCACACCCGAGCCGTCACCAACGGCTTCAGATCACCAACGGGCATTGCCGGCCCCTGAGGCCCAAGGGGGGTAGCGACGCCCTGGGAGAAAAAATTCAGCTTCGGAGGAAATCCCACGGCACTTTCGATCGCAATATGCTCCGTTGCGAAGTAGGTAACGAGGAACTCTCCCGTGAAGGTGTTATGAATTTCCGCGCCTGTTCCAGGAGAAGTGAAAGTACCGAACTGGGAACTGCTTTTCAGCTCTTGAGAGCTCGATTGCCTCATGTCGATCCACGCGGCGCCACCGGTTACCACAACGCTTCCCGCCTCCTGTGCGTACGCCGTACCCGCGAGACCGCACATCGAAATCGCCAGCGCGATCGAATTCAGTTGCTTCCTCATACTTCGTCTCCTCCGTTTTACGGCGACCTCAGTCCCGAAAGGTGCCGACCGGGCTCTCAATGGCCATCATTCGTCGGCATTTATTTAGTATCACGAATTACATAACGTACTTCTCCGAGTATTTCTGTCGATCGAAACTATCTCGCTTGACCGATCCGCAGCTCTCCCCGGACCGCCAAGTTCCCTACGACTGCCGAGCGTGAAGAAGGTCGAGCGCCACGTCGACGATCATGTCCTCCTGGCCGCCAACCATGCGGCGTCGCCCCAATTCGACAAGGATGTCGACGGTCTTCAATCCGTATTTCCGAGCGGCGCTTTCGGAGTGGCGAAGGAAGCTCGAATAGACGCCTGCATAACCCAGCGCCAGCGTTTCGCGATCGACACGAACGGGCCGGTCCTGTAGCGGACGAACCAGGTCATCGGCAGCATCCATCAGGCTATAAAGATCACAGCCGTGGTTCCAGCCAAGCCGTTCGGCCGCGGCGATGAACACTTCGAGCGGCGCGTTTCCGGCACCGGCGCCCATGCCGGCAAGGCTTGCATCGACGCGGTCGCAGCCTTCCTCGACGGCGACGATGCTGTTGGCGACGCCAAGGCTCAAATTGTGATGGGCGTGAATGCCTGTTTCGGTCTCCGGCTTCAATACGTCCTTGAAGGCGCGAAAGCGCTCGCGTACGTCATTCATTCCCAGTGCGCCGCCGGAATCGACCACGTAGCAACACGTCGCCCCGTAGCTCTCCATGAGCTTCGCCTGCTGTGCAAGGTCGCGCGGGGTGGTCATGTGGCTCATCATCAGGAAGCCAACCGCCTCCATCCCGAGCTCGCGTGCGTATTCGATGTGCTGTTTGGAAATGTCGGCCTCGGTGCAATGCGTGGCGACGCGGACAATACGAGCGCCAGCATCGTAGGCGTTGCGCAAATCGTGGATCGTGCCGATCCCGGGCAGCAGCAACGTCGCGACCCTCGCGTGCTTGACCGTTTCCGCCACCGCGGCAATCCATTCGAGATCGGTATGCGCGCCGAATCCGTAGTTAAAACTCGATCCTTGCAGCCCGTCTCCATGCGCCACCTCGATCGAATCGACCTTGGCTTCGTCGAGCGCTTTCGCAATCGCCGCCGCCTGTTGCACGCTGTATTGATGACGAATCGCATGCGAACCGTCTCGCAGCGTCACGTCGGAGATGTACAGTTTTTTGCCGAGTGTCATGCCGTGTTTCCCCTAGGTCGTAGCATGGGCGACCATCTCGGCAGCCATGCGCTCAGCACAAGCCTTCGCCGCGGAGGTCATGATGTCGAGATTGCCGGCGTAGGACGGCAGATAATGCGCGGCGCCCTCTACCTCGAGGAACACCGAGGTTTTGAGCCCCGTCATACGCGCGCCCACACCAGGGATATTCAAAGGTGCATCGGCTTCTATCCGATCGAATTGCACCCGTTGCTTCAGGCGATAGCCGGGCACATAGCGATTGACGTCGGCGACCATGTCCTCGATCGACCGCTCCACAGCCTCTTCGTCGGCCGAATCGGACAGACAGTAAACCGTGTCACGCATGATGAGGGGCGGATCGGCCGGATTGAGGATGATGATGGCTTTCCCCTTTGCCGCACCGCCGACCTGCTCGATCGCTTTGGACGTCGTCTCCGTGAACTCGTCGATGTTCGCGCGCGTGCCGGGCCCAGCGGATTTGCTCGAAATGGACGCGATGATCTCGCCGTAATGCACTTTTGCGACGCGCGACACCGCTGCCACCATCGGAATGGTCGCTTGGCCGCCGCACGTCACCATGTTGACGTTCAGCGTATTGACGTGTGCGTCGAGATTTACAACCGGCACGCAGTACGGGCCGATCGCGGCCGGCGTCAGGTCGATCATGCGAACGTTTGGCTTGAGCCCCCGCAAGAATGCGTCGTTCTTCACATGCGCTGCCGCGCTCGTCGCGTCAAAGACGATATCGATGTCACCGAACACCGGCAGGCGCGTAAGCCCCTCGACGCCCTCGTGCGTCGTCGCGACGCCCATGCGTGCCGCACGCGCGAGACCGTCGGAAGCGGCATCGATGCCGACCATCGCACCCATCTCGAGATGATCACCGTGTCGCATGATTTTGATCATCAGATCGGTGCCGATGTTGCCCGACCCGATGATCGCGACTTTCAACTTGCCTGCCATGGATTCTCCCGCTCGTTAAAATCGATCGCCTACGCGGCGATACAGGAAACTTTGCCTAGTCCGCCGACTTCCAGCTGCAATGCGTCGCCTTCGCGTACAGGGAACATCGGCCCCAACGCACCCGACAGCACGACATCGCCCGCGCGAAGCGGATCGCCGAGTTGTTGCATCGTCCGGGCAAGCCACCAGGCGGCAAGAAGCGGATGGCCCAGACATGCGGCCCCATGCCCCTCCGAGACAAGCTCGTCCGTTTTCAGGAAGCGCATCTGGCAAGTAGCGAGATCGAGATCGGAAATGCGTTTCGGATCCGTTCCGAGGACATACAGGCCGCACGAGGCGTTGTCCGCCACCGTATCGACGAGCGTGATGCTCCAGTTCTCGATCGCGCTGTCGACAACCTCGATCGCGGGCAATGCGTACTCGATGCCATGCAGGAATCGGCCCCAGCTCAGCTCCTCGGTCAGGTCGCGCCCAATGACGAAAGCCACCTCGCCCTCGGCCTTGGGCTGAATCAGGCGACTAACCGGAATGTCTGCGCCGCTGACAAACTCCATATCGCTGAACAGGACACCGAAATCCGGCTGATCGACCCCGAGTTGTCGCTGGACCGCAACCGATGTCAGGCCAACTTTCTTCCCGCAAATTCGCTTCCCCGCTTCGACAGCACGGTTCGTGTTGATCGCCGCTACCCGATACGCGTCGTGCAGACTTTCGATCCCGAACCTTTCCGAAATCCTGGAAACCGGGATACGCGTACTGCGGGCTTCGTGCAAGGCATCCGCGGCTTGCTGAATAGACAAATCTGACATGCGTCCAACCCTCGTCAACCAGGATCTTCGGCGCGGACCGGCGTTCATTCCGCAGCCTTGGAACAGGTGGTGTGTTTCGTCGACAAGCTTCGAAATTCAGGCCGTCGGCAATCGATGCTCCTTGAACTGCTCCCGCAGTGCGGCTTTTTGAAATTTCCCGGTCGCGGTCATGGGCATGGCATCGACGAAAACCACATCGTCCGGAACCCACCACTTCGCAACCTTGCCTTCAAAAAACTGCAGCAATTCATCTCGACTGACATTCGCGTCGGCTTTTTTCACCGCGACCAGTAATGGGCGCTCGCCCCATTTCGGATGACGCACGGCAATGCACGCGGCCATATGTACCGCCGGGTGAGCCGCTGCGATGTTCTCGATGTCTATCGACGAGATCCATTCGCCTCCGGATTTGACGACGTCCTTGCTGCGGTCGGTGATGTGCATGTAGCCGTCCGCATCGATCGTCGCCACATCGCCAGTGGGAAACCAGCCATCCTCCAGCGGAGACGTGTCGTTGCCGTAGTACGAATCTATGATCCACGGGCCGCGAACAAACAGATCGCCCGCCGTCTTGCCGTCCCAGGGCAACTCGTGACCCTGGCCGTCCACGATCTTCATGTCTATGCCCGGAATCACGGCACCTTGCTTCTCGAGGACCTTTTCTTGCTCGGATTCGGAAAGCCCGGCATGCTGACGCCGCAGCGTGCAGCTTGCGCCCATCGCCGATGTCTCCGTCATGCCCCAGCCATGAGCCACGTCGACACCCAATTCCTTGAAGGCGCGAATCATCGATCGGGAGACGGCCGACCCGCCGATACCTGTTCGACGGAATGTCGAAAACTTCAGATCGTTCGATCGCACATGTTCGAGCAGGCCGAGCCACACGGTCGGCACGCCCGCGGAGTAGGTAACCTGCTCGCCCTCGATCAACTCGTAGATGGAAGCGCCGTCGAGCCTTTGCCCCGGAAGCACCAGCTTCGCGCCGACCAAAGGCGCGGAATACGGCAGCTCCCATGCATTCACGTGAAACATGGGAACCACCGGCATGATGACCTCCGACGCCGAACAATTCAGCGAATCGGGCAATGCTGAAGCATAGGAATGCAGAACGGTTGAACGATGCGAGTACAGCACACCCTTCGGGTTGCCGGTCGTACCTGACGTATAGCAGAGGCCCGATGCGAGGTTCTCGTCCAACACCGGCCATTCGTAATTTCCATCCTGCGCACCGATCAATTCTTCGTAGCAGAGCAAGGAAGCCTTGCTAGCGGCGGGCATGTCCTCGCGACCGGCCATCATGATCCATGCCTTGACTCCTGGGCACCGTCCTGCGATTTCCTCGACGAGGGGCAGGAATTGAACGTCGAAACACACGTACGTGTCTTCGGCATCGTTGACGATATGGACGATCTGCTCGGGAAACAATCGTGGATTGATGGTATGGCAGACCGCACCCGCCCCTGGAACGGCGTAGTAAAGCTCCAGATGGCGATAGCTATTCCATGCCAGTGTGCCGATGCGATCGCCTTGTCGCACGCCGAGCGCCTCCAACGCCTGGGCCAGCTTACGCGCGCGGAGTTCGCACTCCCGATAGGTATAGCGATGAATGCCGCCGTCACTGCCGCGCGAAACAATCTCGACGCCGCCGCTGTATCGCGCCGCGCGCCTGATGATCGAAGAGATGAGCAGGGGCGTGCTCATCATCCGGCCTGTCATTGCCATGGAAAATCCCAGTTAGGTCGTGATTCAACAGCCGTCGGCATCGTGTTCCCGTCGGCCGTCCAGTGCTTGTCGCGCGCTCGTCAACGCACTTCCGAGAGGAAGGACGAGACGACTCGATTGAACCGATCCGCCCATTCCCACTGCGCCCAGTGGCCGCACTTCGGGAAGGTGTTGAGTTGCGCATTGGGGATGCGCTTCAAATAGATCATCCCGGTATCGAGCGGAACCACGCGGTCCTCCCTCCCCCAGATGATCAGCGTCTCATGCGGCAACGTGGCAAGGCCCGGATCTCGCCAAAGCTCTTCAAACGGTTGTCCTGACTCGAGGCGCATCGGTGGCTGAGCAATGATGCGCGGGTCCATCGCCGCCTCCAATCTGCCCTTCACGAGTTCGTCCGTGATCGCGGATTGATCGAACAGGCTCTCGCTGATGAAGCTCTTCACCTTTTCCGCCGTAATGCCATCGCCCTCATAGGCGGTCGCCAACGTGCGGATCGCGGGCGTGGGCCATTGGCCCAGCGTCGGGAAGCCGCCGGCCGGTCCCATCAGCACGAGCCGGCCGACACGGTCCGGAGCAGTCAAGGCCATCTTCAGAGCAATCATTCCTCCGAGCGAATTACCGATGATGTCGGCCTGAGAAATGGACAGGGAATCCATGAGACCGAGAATCGAGTTCGCCCACCAGCCCGGAATCGATACGCCAATCGGCCTCATGTCGGATTTGCCCCATCCGGCAAGGTCAGGCACGATGACATGATGGCTGCGCGCGAAGAACGGTGCATTCCGGCTATAGTTCGACCACCCGGACGCGCCCGGCCCCGATCCCTGAAGCATGATCAGAGCCGGACCTTCACCGGCCTCCTGGTAGTGGATTCGGGTGCCTTCGAACTCGACAAACGCGCTGCGGAAATTCACTTCACTCATGTTGTTCTCCCAATTTCACTGGCCGGTACGGTGATGGCCCCACAAGCTGATTCGATCGTGACTCACCACCGTCCACGACTCGTCGACGCTCACCGCTCCCGCGCCGTATTCGACTTCGAATCCTGACGGCGTTCTCGCGTAGAAGGAGACCATCTGGTCGTTGGTGTGGCGACCCAACGTCATCGTGACCGGCACGCTCTGCTGCTCTGCGCGATCGAGCGCGAAGCCGACGTCATCGATCGACGGCACCTGCAACATGAAGTGCTGGAGGCGCTTCGGAGCCGGCATTTCGGCGAAAGCCAACGTGTGATGCCTCGGGTTGCAGTGAAGGAAATGCAGTTCGAGCGTGCGGTCGGGACCGATCGGCATCGTGATGATGTCGGACAGCTTGAAGCCCAATCCCTGGCAGTAGAATTTGAGCGCCGCCTTGACGTCGGGAACGAGCAGCACGATATGCCCAAGCCCTTGGTCGCCGGTTTCGAAACCGTCGACCAGCGCCGATCGAAACGGCGCTTCGCCGCGTTCGGTCGCGCCCCAGTACAGTTCCACTTGCAAGCCGGACGGATCGGTGCAACGTGCCAGCCCGCGAACCTGCCGGCTGCGCGCGAGTTCGCCGGAATCGCTTTCGACGCCGTAACCCAGGTCCCGCAGGTGTCCGGCCATACGCGCGAGTGCTTCCGGCCCTTCCAGTTCGAATCCGGCATAGGCGATGTCATCGCGCTCACCTTGTTCAACCGAAATCCGCCAGAGGCGGTTATCGATACGATAGCGATCGCCGGACGCGCCATTTTCTCCAGGCATCAAGCCCAGGAACTCGGTCGCATACTGTTTCCAGGCGGACAAGTCGGAAGCCTCGATTCCGATATAACCCAACGATTGCACCTTCATGCGACTGTCTCCTGATTGATTGAAAGTTTTTCGAGCAAGCCGGCCCCACCGCGGCAATCGATAAATCCTTGAACGGCCAACCCGCCGTCGTGTCGCAGGACCGTTCCCGTCGCCGGCACGTTGTCTTCGCGCGACGCAAAGAAAACATAGGCGCCGGTGTAGTCGGCCGGCGTCGGCAGATGACCGATAGGCACCACATGGCGCGCCATTTCGACGAACGGCTCCGCCGGAATCGTGGCCTCCGAGAGTCCGAGCGACTTCACGCCGCTGAGGTTCGTGATCATTCCCCCCGGAGCAACGGCGTTGACGCGGACGAACGGCGCCAATTCGAAAGCGAGTTGCGTAACGATGCCGCGAATTGCGTGCTTGCTGGCCGTGTAGAGGACGCCGCCACCGTCCGACCGAAACGACGCGTTCGATGCCGTAAAGATCAGACTGCCGCGACTTTCGACCAGCGCCTTCAAAGCGGCCTTGGCGAGCAGAAGATAGCCCTTCACGTTCACGGCGAATAATTCGTCGAACGCCGAAGAGAGTTTGTCTTCCGAGAGGTCGACCAGTGCGGTCTTAAAATCCCAAATCCCGGCGTTCCCGATCGCGCAATCCAGGCGGCCGAACTGAGAGACCAATCCATTCACTGCGCGAAGGTTGTCCTCATACGACGTAACATCGCCCTGGAAGCCCATCACAGCATTACCGAGTGCATCGCGGATTTCGGCGATCCGATCAGCCGAGCGGTCGAGCACGCCTACCCGCGCGCCCTCCGAAACGAACCGCTCGACGATGGCGCGGCCCAGGCCAGATGCGCCGCCTGTCACCAGCACAACCTGGTTTTCCAGTTTTTTCATTTAGTTCACCTTGTAGCTAAGCAAGCTGCGAAGCTCGGTAGAGGAATCGGCCAGTAGATTGGTCTGCACCGCGATTCGCGACTCGACGAGCCGTTTGGCCGTTGCGTATTCACGCGGGGCGTCGACTGTCGCAACACCCGCCACCCGTCCATTCGATACGCGGAATACGGAAAAGGACGCGCCTGTCTCATCGCCCCGAATGACCATCTCTCCCGAGCCGGTGAGATCGCCTGCAAGCTGAATCTTTCGCCCGGCGATTTCGGTCCACGAAAGCGCGGTCTGAGGCTGCTCGTTCACGCGCCCGATCATTGCGCATGCTGCGACGGCCGCCTGCGCCTGGCTGTTGAGAAAACTCTCGAGAGAGCGGCGCCCGCCTTCCACGAGCGGCCACGAGGCAACGTCACCGGCAGCGAAGATTCCAGGAATGGTGCTGCGGCCAGCGGCATCGACGACCACGCCGCGCATACACGCCGCACCTGCGGCTTGTGCGAGTTCGTCGCATGGCTGGGCTCCCACACTCAGGACAACGACGTCAGCCGGCAAGTACGCGCCGTTCGACAATTTCACGCCGCGCGCCCGTGCATCGCCTTCGATCGAAGCGACCGTCGCGGATCGATGAACGACCACACCGAGTTGCTGGAGTTGGACCCGCGCCCAAAGCCCCATCATTCGCCCGAGCGCACGCTCCATCAGTTCCTCGCCAGACTCGACGACAGTTACCGCATGCCCAGCTTTCCGCGCGGTGCTGGCCACCTCGCACCCAATCAGGCCACCACCGATGACAACGATCTCGCTCTGCGCCGCCAGCGCGTCTCGAAGCGCGAACGCATCATCCAGCGCGCGTAGCGTATGGACGCCTGGCAACGACACCCCGGGCAAGTCAACCTTGCGAGCCCGGGCGCCGGTCGCCAGCAAAATGCCGTCGGTTGCCACCGACGTACCGTCGTCAAGCGCGAGTACGCCTCCGTCAATCGACACCGCGCGCGCCCCTCGACGCCAGTCGAGCTCCAACGTATTCAGGTCTTCCGTCGAGCACAGCACCGGCGGAGCGCCCCCGCACAGTGCTTCCTTGGATAACGCTGGTCGCTCGTACGGGTGCTGGGCCTCCTCGCCGACCAGGATGATCCTGTCGCTATACCCATTGGCACGAAGCGTCTGCGCCGCACGTACACCTGCGAGGCCCGAACCAACAATCGCAAGCGGCTGTTTCATATGCCGGCCTCAGGTTCAAGATCGATCAGTACGCGGTCACCCACTACCTTGATCGGAAACACTTTGACGTCGCGTATCGCCGGCGGCGCACAGACCTTCCCGGTTTTCACGCAGAACTTCGCCATATGCAGGCTGCATTCGATCAGGCCGTCATCCAGATAGCCGTCTGACAAGGACCAGTCGCCGTGCGGACACTTGTCCTCGATCGCGTAGAAATCGCCGTCGATCTTGAACACGGCGACCGCCTCGGGTCCGGCGTCGATCCTCAACCCGGCGTCGCTCGGGATGTCCGACACTGAGCAAACATCGGTAAACGACATTGCGCTCACCCTCAAAGGAAGAAACTGAGGTTGTTCGCGAGAAACGTCGTCTGATCGAGCAAGATGCGCCGACTGACGATCTGAAATCCCGCGTCCGTATCGACGCAGCGCAGGCGATCATGGCGTTCCCCGACCAGATAGTCGGTCTGTCGTTCCGACCTGCTGCGATACGCGAGGAAGTTCGAGCGGACGAGGTATTCACCCTGCCCGGCAGCGCTTGCGCGTACGTTCGTGATCAGATGCCGCGTGTGAGACGGCGGCTCCTCGGCCCATGCAGCGCCCGATTGGAGTTTGCGCAGACGAAGCTTGAGGTTCTCCTTGCTTTCGTCGAAGTACGCGAGTTCATCAGGACTGGTCCATTCCAGTTTTCGCTCGCGCGGCCCCACGTTGCGGCGGATCGGCATCACATAACGGAGGTCGTCGGCCATCAGCTCGATCCACTCCGCGATGTTTCTGTCGTCGAGAAGCTCGGCTTCGAGAAAGAGGAACTGTTCGATCGCAAAGTGCTCTGCTGCCGAAACGGCGTTCGCGCGCGTCGCAGCGATTTCGTTAGCAACCATGGCCGGCCTCCTTGGCGCACGTATCGTTTTGCGTCGGAATGCACATCAACTTGAGCCAGTGGCCATAGAGTCGCCGCGCGGCCTCCTCGCTGTAGCAGCCCTCGACAGTGCCGGGGAATACGGGATCCGCAGCGGGATTCATATCCTTACCCATCTGGATGCTCATGGTTGTACGGCGTGCCTGATGTCCGCGCAGCACGCGCTGGATCTCGACCCAGTTCTCGCCGTCGTCCTGTTCCCAGGTTCCTGCGGGCGAGAAGGTACGCAACGTGGCTTGCCGGAGCTGCTCCTTCTCGGCAGGTGAAGCGTCGGAATCGACCAGACAGAACGCCCAGACCTCGATTTCGCCAGGGCCACGCGGATGCCAGACGCGGCAGCTGTGCACGCCCCCGAAAAATGAGAACGTGGGAAACACGGTCATGTGTTGCGCGGTCACCGCACTCACGCCGGCATTGTGAGCGGCATGCCGCTGGGCAAGGGCCGCCGAATCGTATCCCGGCTCGCGCTGGCCAGCCTGCGACACAATCCAGTCTTCATGAAGGCCCGGGGCCAGGAAAAAGCCCGTGCCATGTCCTTGGTCCGATAACAGTTGACGCCCCGGCAGCGGCAGTTCCTTGCCCGCATACTCCGGTGTTGTCGCAACTTGCACAGACACATGCGACATGACCGCGTGGTGCATATCGCTAGCGAATTGCTCGGCGGCAAGCTTCCAGTTGCAGGGGATGACCCACTTGTAGATCCCGCCGATCGGCTCCGTACCGGCAGGCGACCGATCGAGCAGTGCGTCCAGATACAGCGCGGCGTCGCCGAGCGATTCTTTCAGCGATTGCGCATGCTCGTCCCAGTTGGCGAAGATCAGGCCCTTGTAGCTTTCAACTCGAGGGACGCGCCTGGCAGGCCATTCTTCCTTGTTGAAACACGGCCCGTAGTGCTCCTCTGACGGGACGTTCACGAGAGCGCCGTCAATCCCATAGGCCCAACCGTGGTAACTGCATGTGAATGCCTTTGCGTTGCCCTGATCCGCACGGCAAATCTTCATGCCGCGATGACGACACTGATTGAGCAAGACGGCGACCGACCCGTCCTTTTGCCGAACTGCAACGACGGGATCCTCCGCCATGTACGTGGAGAAGAAATCCCCGGTCTTGGGAATATGTTTCTCGTGAGCGATGAACAGCCACGACCGCCCGAAGATGCGGTCCAGTTCCTGCTCGTAGATACCCTGGTCGGAGTAGACCAGTGGGCTGATCGTCCCCGCTTCTTCGTCGAACAGCGCAGAAGCTGGGTAGCCTTGAATGGTGGTATCAGGCACTTGCGTCTCCTAGATAGTTGCCCATGGCGAAGCATCGGCTCTTATTGCGGTATGCGGCCGTTGGTGTGAGCGTCGCGCGCATTTCCGTTACTCGAACAATAGGCGTTCGCGGACTGTCCACCTTTGCTCACAGCGCGGAAAAGCTTTGCTTGTCGGGCAGCGACATCCGCGCATCACATGGCGATGCTTCGCGCGACAGCATCGATGAACGATGCTGCCGGCCGCGGAGTGGAAACGTTGGGAGGGATGCCCGGTGTGACGGCATGACGAGCGTCATGCCGCAGAGAACGATGGACGTTAGTTGATAGCGCGTTCGCGCGGTGGAACAGGGCGCGTCAGCACGGGCACGGGCACGGGCACGGGCACGGGCATACAGATGCTCACATGATTTCCAGTTGGACGCCCCTTTCGGCGTCGACTGACGGAAGGCATTCGCGGCGGATACGATCTCTCAGTTGGCCTGGGCTTTCGCCAAATCGATTCTTGAAGGCTCGATTGAAGTGGCTAATGTTCTTGAATCCTTCTTCGTACGCTACTTGGCAAATTGTTTCCCTGACTTGGCTTCTAAGAAGCAATCGTTTTCTGCATCGCTCGAGTCGCTCCGCGATGATCCACTCTGTTACCGTGGTCTGACATTGAGCGAAGAGTTCATTCAGGCGACGAACACTTATGCCCATGGCGCTTGCGATGGAAGATGGGGTAAGGGTGTCGTCGTGCAACCTGGCGACAATGTGCGATTTGATCCGCTGCAGAGTCGCGCGACTATACGTCGTTGCAGGCCCCTCTTTCGCCTCGATCGAACTGGCGCTTACCGCCGCCGCGATGAGATCCAGCAAACTGCTCTCCAGCCACGGGACGCTATCCGCTGCAATCGAATTCGCCGACTCGTATGTGCTCAGCAGCGTTCTCAACAGGACATGCATGATTCCGTGCCGGCTATCAAATTTTCTGTCTACCGCATCCTGAAAAATCACGCGTCTAATGTGTGATTCGATTTTCGGAAGACGTACCCATAGCCCATCAAAGCCTGCCGAGAACTCCAACCGGCCAGGGTGCTCCGGGCCGATGAGCGCAATGTCGCCCTCGGCCAAAGTGTAGTAGTTATTCCCGATTTCACATGACAGTTGACTTGCCAGAACGACGACTAAAATTAACTCGTCCTGCCCGCCCCTGCCGCTTTTCGAATCTCGACGGATTCCGAACGGACGATTGGAAATCGCCGCCTCGGAACGCAGCATTTCAATGCTACTCAATCGGCGACGCGTAATCTTTCCGACCGGCTCAAACCGATTCCGGGAAGACTCGAGTTCCAACCGCTCGCCGTCAAACGCCTCGCACAGCCGCTGCGATGTCAGACGCTCGAAACCTTGTGGATCGGACGACAACTGTTGAATAGGTGCGTACATGTGTCTCCCCCATCATTAGTGGGTCATTTACGTTGTATTACCTTCTCGTGCCGCGCTACTGTGAAGCGCAGCTGAGCGCCCTCCAGACAGCCTTCGTCGCAGCGCGAAGTGCTTCATCGTCTGACGATGCGCCATGTGCCGGCCGGACTAAAACGATCAAACCGGCCAAATGGGAGTACAGCAGACGACCGCGTAACGCGCACTCCCGGGGTGTAAGCGATCGATTGATCTTGGCCAGCAGTCGGGCGAACGTCTCCTGGAATCGACGGTTGAAACTTGCCATCAGGTCTCGGGCAAATTCTTCGCGCTCGGCCATGCTCCAGACTTCCAGGCAAAATGGTGCAATGTGCGTACCACGCTTGACCAACTCGTCAAAGACGATATCTGCGATGGCATCCAGCCGAGCCTCCGGCGATAGATCATCGTCGTCGACCACACTTTCATAGAGCATCAGATATCGTGTTGCCACCGCCTCCAACGCCGCTCGCAAAAGGTCTTCTCTGGTCGGAAAGTAGTGCTGCAAGGTCGCCAGGTGGATCCCAACATCGCTTGCCACGCGGCGCAAAGCGAAGCCAACGTTACCGTACTGCGCGAGCACATTGATCGCGGCCTCCACGATTTCGGGGATTCGTGTCGTTCTGTTGCCGCGACGCTTTGGCTCGTCGGCTAACTCTTTAGCCTCTGTCAGCTCAATCGTCAGTTCCCTCATCTTTGACCTCTTGCCGGCAGCCGCCGGTGTGCGCTTCGGACGGTCCAACCGCTCAGATATCAACATTCCCTCGACCGAGCGATCGCAGTCAGTTCATCAGTCGCCGCCTTAGCCACCATGGCGAGCAACCACCCTGTTATAAAGAATATGTCACGCGACTGATAATTGCCAGTCAATCGAGCATGAAAAGATCGGCCCCCATTATATTTCTTCTATTTATCAGGCAGATAGGTGATTTTCCTAGGCGTCACGACATTGCTATATCAGTCGCATGACTGTATAAATAAGTCATGCGACTGATAATGACCGCCCGACACCAGCCCGGAAGTCAAGTTACCCGAGGGCAAATCGGAGCACCCGCGCCTTGGCGGTACCGCATGCGCCAAGGTGCGGACTCACAAGGTGGTCGAGTCGCGGTGACGGGTCATGGAGAGTGCGATGAACTACGACGGGTATTGTTTGCGCAGGTTGATCGACAAGTGGCTTGCCCCCTCCGACACGTCACCGATTCGCATCAAGCGCTTCCAGCTCAGGGACAAGGTATATCGCGAAGGACGCTGTGTCTGTGTTGAGTCCGCCAAGCCTGACCGATCGTTGGCGATATTTTTCTTCCGACACGATGACGGCTTATGGTACGTATTCCCCCCAGCTGCAACGCGACCGGCGATGCGCGCCGCTTGACTTGATGACTGAGTTCCCAGCGCATCAAGTCGCTTGCGCGACACCGAGCACATGCATGCGTGCACGACAAGGCGCTACCTAACGACGAGGTCAAGCTGCGCGTCCTCATCGCCGACTCAAGACTCACGGTCGACTGCTGTTCGTCGTCGATCAGCCTTCCACCATGTGCTCGCTCCCTGTGGCCGTCGCCCGCGCTGAAGGCGTACTCGTCGCCTATCTGCCCGGACTGGCCATGCGCCGCATCGCTGATCTGCACGCCGGCGAAGCCAAGACCGACGCCCGCGATACCGCGATCATCGCCGAAGCCGCTCTCTCAATGCCGCAGAAGCTGCGCTCGCTTCGATTGGCTGCCGGCGCGTCCGCGCCGTTGAGATCGCGATTCCACACGATCCGAAGCCGTTGTGAGCGCTCGGCGCAGCCTAGCGCCGCACGGGATTAAGCCGCCGATCGGAAATTCCGCTGGCATGCTGCCGCGACATTCGACGGCGAAGTACACACAACTTCAGACACGTATAGCAAAACTGTCTCACGTTCCGTCATGGAAGCATTGACGCGATCATCGTGGGTCTGCATCCCCCTTCACCAACGCCCCCCAAAAATTGACATCACCGGTCTACGTCAAATTCATTCGGTATGCTACAAAATTAACTCCATATTCACACATACGTCAAATTCATATGAAAACATATAAATTCGTGATCCTTATCAACTGATACATTTTTCAACTTCAAAAATGAAACTTTTCTTTACTGACGTCACTTACAAGGTAGCCGGCCAGGTTCGACCAAAAGTTCCATTTCTTTGCGACAAGAACATGGAACTTGTCGAGACACCCAACCAGTACCTTCGATACATCGCGACCGTGAAAGGTCGTACACGCTCCCCAAACACCTGGCGAGCCTACGGTTTTGCCATCTTCGAGTTCTTCGCATTTCTCGAGGCAAACTCCCTTGCCTGGAAAAAGGTCAATTCCGTGCAGCTTGCTGCTTGGCGTGATGCCATGATCGAACGAGGATGCGCTACAAGTACTGTCAACCAACGAGTCAGAGCCGTCAGTGCATTTTACGGATGGGCCGTTACGTCGGGTCTCGTGCACTCACTCCCATTCTCGAAAGAGGAGGTTTGGGTACCAAAATCAAAAGAATTCCTCGCGCATATCAATGCATCCGGCGGACGTTTCGAAGCAAACGAACTAACGCTCCGTACTCACAAATCTCTTCCGATGTTTCTTCATCTGGACCAGGCAAAGGTGTTCCTTGATGCCTTGTCGCCCCATCGACTTCGGCTGATGGGCTATCTGATGCTTCTTACGGGGATGCGTCGCGAGGAGGTGGTTGGCTTTGATTACCGTGTTCTACCTAATCCCTCAGGACGAGATGCAACCAAACAAATCCCCATTCATCTTGATCCGTCTATCATTCCAACCAAGGGAAGGAAAGATCGCACAATTATGCTGCCATACGATCTAGCGGTAGCTCTCTACGACTACTTCACATTTATCTGGCCAAAGCTGCTCAATAAACACAAACGCCTATATAGACGGGAAACGACGCTCTTGTTTCTCGCAGAGAGCGGCGCACCTTTGTCATTGACCGGCATGAACAATGCATTTGCTAAGGCAAGCACGAAAACAGGGATCAAATGCCATCCACACATGCTCCGTCACACATTCGGAACCTACGAACTGCTTCGAATGAGCCGGGCTAGAACTCAAAGTCAAGCGATCTTATGGGTTAGAGATCGCATGGGCCATAGCTCAATAACGACGACGGAGCAGTACGTCCATGCCTCTGACCTTGTGCAGTATGACGATGTCGACGGCTATCAGGCTGAACTTTGCGAGGCACTACGAAATGGCAATTAGACGTTCACGGCTCGACCGAAAAGCAAACCTTACCATTGATTCCGGCAACGTCGTCGACTTGGCTCCTGGTTGGGAATTTCACATCACATGCCAACACCATGGAGAAATCTACTTTGACTTCAGACCACACTGCAACAATGATCGAGTCGAACTTGTCAGCCATATTCGCGACGCATTCTGGAGCATGCGCCACGAGCTTGTCGGCATTACGCTTGCGGTCTACTACGAAAGTGTAGTTCGGACATTCTTTCGCTTTCTCGACGAAATTTCAGATTTAGGTCAAACCGTTACTCATCTGCATCAGATAGACAGAAAATTGATTGATCAATTCCTCGCATGGCTTGAACTTCAGCTAGTAAAGAGGAGCGGGAGACCATGGTCGGTCATCTCGAAGCGAAAGGTCTATGGTCACGTGAAGTCCGTACTCGTTAATCGCCAGAAACGTGCCCCTGAAGCTGTCAGCCCACTGCTCACGTTTCCTCAAAACCCGTACCCGAACGCAAACAAGCAGGCACCAAAGAGACAAAGCTATTCCGCAGCAGAACATAAGCGCATTGTTGCTGCCCTCCACAAGGATCTTGTCTTGATCCACGGCGGTGGGACGCATCGTCTGACGCCGCTCCAAATTATGGCCGTGCACATCGTCTCACTCGCTCTCGCGACCGGGCGAAATATGCAGCCACTTCTCGATCTCCGTCGTGACAGCCTGCGGGAACACCCTTTGGCAGACCGGGAAATCTTGGTCACCACGAAGCGACGCGGTTGGTCGACGCATTCGACATCTGTCCGGAAAGCAGGAACAAATCACGATCAAACTCCATCCATGCAGACGATCCCAGCTAGTGTTGGCGATCATTTTCGATTCATATGCAACTTTACGGCCTCGCTGTCTGCCGATGCAGCTGAGCGCGATCGCGAGTATGTTTTTCTACGACGACAAATTTCCGCCGGAACGCGTGCTGGCCAGGTCGTGCGAATTACAGGCCTAATTGCAAACCAGGCAGTCAAGCAATTTGGACTTCGACATAAAATAGTTGACGACGCCGATCAACCACTTCCTCTCAATGTAGCGAGACTTCGTCCTACCTTTGCTACTGAGTTGTACCGACGTACACGTGATATTCGACGCGTACAACAGGCTTTGGGTCATGCATCCGCGGAAACTACGGCTCGACATTACATCGACATGTCGATGGAGGCTGTACGCGATCATGCCTTGGTTGTCGACGGCATGGTAAGCCACTTCACAAGAATCGATGTAGCAGGCAAGGTTCTATTGGCGGCAGATGGTGGCATTCCGTTGCACTCGGTACAAGACCTTCTTTCTGGTGGATACAACACGGGGATAGCTCGATGCAAGAATCCGTTCCGCGACGGTGATTCCGTCTGCAAGAAGTTTTTTGCGTGCTTCAAATGTCCGAGCATGTGTGTGTTCGAAGACGATCTGTGGCGTCTCTTCAGTTTCTATTACCGCCTTCTCAGTGAGCGTTCCAAGATGAATCCTAGTCATTGGGTCAAGACCTATGGCCCGATTCTTCGCCGCATTGACGTCGACATCGCGCCACAGTTCTCCGACGTACTTGTCGAGGCCGCAAAGGAAAGAGCACGAGTGAATCCCCATCCGACCTGGAAAGGAGGTGTTCTGTGACGCTAAGCCTGCTTGATCTGCGCCCCCTCAAAGAAGTTGATGCGACCGACAAGGCTCGTATGCCTGTCTCATACACATCCCTTCCTGACGGCACATCGTTGCCCCTCAGCCGGTATAAAGATACGGTTTGGGACTTCTCGCCCTATATTCCCCAGGAAAACAAGAACCAGTCTAGAAAACAGATCGATTGGCGCATTGGCATGCCAGATGGATGTCCGCTTACCCATCCGAAGTACGAGAAACTTCTCGAAGCGACGAAGGACTATATCTGGTCGCTATTTTCTGATCCTGTTGAGGGTCGAAAGCGTCCGGGATTTTTGACCCTATGCACCAAGATAGAAAATATCACTCCGCTCTTGAGGTGGATGGTATCCCGCGGGATTACGCGGTTTTCTGATCTGAAAGGCCACACGTTGGACTATGTAGCCCAGGCAAGAAAAAATATCTCTGGCGCCGCCATTTCTTCGCGTCAAGCGTCCGCCCGCCTTCTCATTCTCGAGGATTTGTATCGGCAAAGAGGCAAACTTCATGATGCCCTTCAAGAGCATCCGTGGCCTCACGAGACAAGCCATTCTCTATCGGGGACACAACTCCGAGAGTACGCGAAACCGAAGACACTCGTCATCGCTGACGCGATCGCAAAGAGAATCGCAGAAGTTGCTATCGACTACGTACGCAATCGCTCAATCAAGATTTTGGCCGCGTCTGAGGCCACACAGGCGGCTAGACTCGAGATGACGTTGGCCGACAAAGGATGGTGGTATCAAGCAATGGCGAGCTCCGATGCGGCTCGCGCGGCAGGCTATTCTGGAGCGACCGATCTGAGGACGGCGCAAACGAGATTGCGCACTGCCTGCTATATCGTCATTGATATGTTCTCAGGCATTCGCGACTCCGAAATGATGTCGCTCGAAGAACGTTGCATCGTACCTGGCAAGAGCCACGACGGGAGTACCGATATCCTCTGGCTGCACGGAACGATCTATAAAACCGGAGTCCGCTCCAAGCGTTGGCTTGTGCCCGCCGTGGTCGCGGAGGCAGTAGAGGTACTATCGAAGCTAACTGCGCCACTTCGTGACCGAATCGCGAACGAAGAACACGAAATAATGCAAAGCATTGCAATAGCGCATACCACGACGAAAGTTCAACTGGCGAAGCGTCTCGACACGGTACGCAGACAGAAGAAGAAGCTATTTCTGTCGACCGGTGGCGACAAGGGTGGCACAGTTTCGGTCCTTTCGGGAAAAGCGATCGGGGAAAACCTGAAAAACTTTTGTAAAGACCACGGCATCCGCGGCGACGACGGCCAACCCTATGCACTTCATCCTCACCAGTTCCGACGCAGCTATGCAAAGTACATCGCGCGCGCAGAACTTGGCGACCTACTGTACCTGCGGGATCACTTCGGTCATTGGAGTATTGATATGACCACATACTATGCGGATGGGGGGAGCGATGAGTATGAGGTCGACGTCGAACTCATGGGAATGATCGCCGACGAAAAGCGTTCTCGGCAAACTGAAATCGTCACCGGACTTATCGACTCCGATACACCGCTCGCGAATGGCGGACATTGGCTATCTGACTGGCGCTCGTCTGTCCGAACCGCGGCCAACAAAGAGGAATTGATTCGGGAGTATGCAGATACGATCACGCTCAATGGCACCGGCCATTCTTGGTGCGTCGGGAACGCCAAGGGTAACGGATGTGGTGGTCTTTGCGTATTCGAAGCTCAGATGTGCGTGGACTGCAGTTTCGGTGTTATCAGCCAGGAGCATCGCCCGGTCTGGGAAGGCATCAAGGATCAACAGAATGAGGCTCTCGCGCTGGACGACATGGGTCCTGGAGGACGGGCGCGTGCAAAGCAGATCTTGGGGTATGCTGAAAAGGTCCTGCGGCGTCTCGACGGACAGGAGGTGGGTGAATGACCGGTGTACATGAGGCAAGCCTGGAAGCCTTGGCGTCCTACGGTCGGCATTCTGTCGACGAGACTCGTCGGAATCTTCTAGCGGCAGTCCAACGACTGGTTGACAGCGCCCCTCTCGTGGTCCCAAAGGGAACAAGACTGACTGTCTCGGCTGTGTGCAAGGAGGCCGGCGTTGATCGAGCAACGTTGTATCGGTTTCACACGCCCGTGTTGACGGAGATCCGTCGACGCAAAGATGCATCGCCGCAGTCCCGCCTCAAGGAAAGCCGTGCAGAGCTGACTGGCACGGAAGCCAGATTGAAAGAATATCGAGCCCTAATTGAGGAAGCCCAAGCAGAGGTAGCGGCACTAGCTCGCGCAAATTACCGACTGGATGCCCACAACAAGGAACTTGAGGTGTTACTGCGCTCCCGTGACAACGTCATCTCTGAGCTACAGCAACAATTGAACCGCACGTCATCAAAAATCGTACGCAACATTAAAAATGTTGCGCGCGACTGAAGCCCCTATCATAAGGAGTTCCATCATGCGCAACACCAGCCCCCGATTACATAACAGATAGATTTAGCAATGCGTCCCTTACCGCCCGAGCTGCTGCGCAGCTTCGTCGCCGTCGCCCAGTCCGGCAGTTTCACCGCCGCGTCCGAGCGCGTGAGCCTGTCGCAGTCGACCGTCAGCCAGCACATCCGCCGCCTCGAGGAGCTGCTCGACCGGCCGCTGTTCGAGCGCGACACGCGCAACGTGCACCTGTCGCAGCACGGCGATGCGCTGTTCCGCTACGCGGTGCGCATCCTCGAACTGATGGACGAGGCCGTCACGTCGGTGTGCGGTCCGCCGCTGTCGGGCAAGGTGCGGCTCGCGATGTCGGAGGATTTCGCGTCGGCCCACCTGACGGCCGCGCTCGCGAGCTTCGTGCAGCGCAATCCGGAAGTCGAGCTCGCGATCTCGACCGGGCTGTCGGGCGACCTGTTCGATGCGCTCGACGAAGGTCGTCACGACCTGGTGTTCGCCAAGCGTGTCGCAGGCAGCCGGCGCGGCCGCGTCATCCGGAGCGAACCGCTGTACTGGTGCACCGGCCCCGATTCGCGGATCACCGGTCATGAAGCCGTGCTGCCGCTCGCGATGCATCCGGAGCCGAGCGTGTCGCGCCGCCGCGTGCTCGAATCGCTCGAGGCGGTCGGCCGCCCCTACCGGATCGCCGTCGTGAGCAGCAGCATCGCGGTGCTGCGCGCGGCCGCGAGGGCGGGGCTCGGCGTCAGCGCGTTCGCGGGCTACGTGATTCCGGCCGGGCTCGCACGGCTCGACGCCGGACTGCCCGAACTCGGCGAGCTCGAATACGTGATCGACCGGCCCGCGGCCCCATCGCGCTCGACGCTCGCGCTCGAAGCGACGCTGATCGCGGCGGCGGCCGAGCTGTAACGACCGCCTTCTATCACGCATCGCGGCAACCTCAACGCCGCCCCCGCTGCGGCGTCCGTGCGCAACTGACAGCGTTGCCCGGAACGTGTCAGCGTCCACGCAGTACCCGCTCGCGACAATGGAACCCATCGGAATGCACGGCAGTGAGCCGTGAATCCGCTGACCCGTCCCCTTGATCGGAGCCCACCATGAATGTCTTGCGATTCGCCGTCGCGACCGCCGCAGCCGCGCTGCTGTCCCCCGCCTTTGCGCAAACCGATGCCGCTGCCCCCGCGCAGGGCCTGACGCGCGCGGACGTCGTCGCGCAGTTGAAGCAGGCTTATCTCGACGGCGAACTGCCGACCAACGACGGCAACTATCCGCCGAATGCCGCCACGCGTGAACGCAATCGCGAACTGGTGCAGGCCGTGCAGCCCGCGTGGCTCGCGCAGACGCCGCACCAGGCACCGCACACGACCACACAGCAATAACCTTCGGCGGCCCGGCGCGGCGGCACGTTCAGGGCAGGAAGCTGCGGCGCCGCGCGTCGATCAGCTCGACGAGCAACCGGTCGCGCTCGGCCGCCAGTTCCTGCATCGAGCGATCGCCCTGGATCGCGCGCAGTTCGTCGTTCAGCTTGCGGTCGACGGCCGGATCGAACGACGGCGTGCCGAGGTCGTCCCACCACGTCGTGATCGGCCCCGACAGGTGCTCGAGGAAGTGCGCGATGCCGCCCGCGCCGCCGCCGAGGTGATAGGTCAGGCACTGCCCCATCAGCCCCCAGCGCAGGCCCGGCCCCCACGCGACCGCCTTGTCCGCGTCGGCAACGCTCACCACACCTTCGCCGACGAGGTGGTACACCTCGCGAAACAGCGCGGCCGCGAGCCGGTTCGCGACGTGGCCGGTCATTTCCTTGTTGAGCACGATGGTTTGCTTGCCGAGCGCGTCGTAGAAAGCCTTCACGCGCGCGATCACGTTCGGATCCGTCGCGCCGCCGCCGACCAGTTCGACGAGCGGAATCAGATGCGGCGGGTTGAACGGATGCGCGATCAGGCAGCGCTCCGGATGCTTGTCGCACGCGCTCTGGATCTCTGACATTTTCAGCCCCGACGAGCTCGACGCGATCGGCACGCTGGCGGGCAGCACGTCGTCCATCCGACGGTACAGCTCACGTTTCAGATCGAGCCGCTCGGGGCCGTTTTCCTGCACGAAATCGACGCCGTCGAGCGCGCGCACGAGATCCGCGTCGAACGACAGCCGCGCGGACAGTTCGGCGGCCCGTTCGCCGACGAAGACGGCGAGCGCGTCGCGCAGCCGCGCGTCGGCTTGCGGCGCGGGATCGGTCGCGACGACGTCGAAGCCTTTCGACAGATAGAAAGCCGCCCAGCTCGCGCCGATCACGCCGGCCCCGACGATCGCGATGCGTTGAATGTCCATGTTCGTCCCGTCTCCGTGGTCTGTGGATAGCGCGACGATTGTCGCATCGAACCGCATCGTCACGCGTCGACGGAAGTTGCACGCGCCCTCTTGAAAACCGCTGCGACGGCCTCTAATTACCCGTTGCCAGGCAGTGCCCGTCACGCGCACTGCCTCCGTTTCGACTCAGCGGAAAACCGCGCATCGCGCTCGCTATCGGCGTCGCGGCGTCGCGTCTTTCGCGCTTCATGTTCCGGAGGACCTTCATGAGCGGCATTCATTTCGGTAACGATCTGTTCGACGAATTCGCCCGCGTGCAGCGGCAGATGGCGAGCCTGCTCGGCGAGCTTCCGACCGGCATCCGCGCAGGGCGGCCGAGCGCATTTCCCGCGCTGAACGTCGGCGCGACCGACGATGCGATCGAGATCGTCGCGTTCGCGCCCGGCATGGCCGCGGCCGACTTCGACGTATCGATCGACAAGGACTTGCTGACGATCAGCGGCGAGCGCAAGCCCGTGCCGCACGACGCCGGTGACGACGTGCGCCGCTATGCGCAGGAGCGCTTTCACGGTGCATTCCGCCGGGTCGTCGAGCTGCCGCAGAACGCGGATGCCGACAACGTCACGGCCCGCTATGAAGACGGCTGCCTGCTGATTCGCGTCGGCCGGCGCGAGGCCTCGAAGCCGCGCGCGATCACCGTCCAGTAACACTCAGGAGAACGACATGAATACGAGCCAGACCCTGACCGAACGCCAGACCGCTGCCGCCGCTTTTCCCGCTGCGGCCGCCGCGGCCACCGACGCCGCACGCAGGCCCGCGATCACGCCGGCCGTCGACATCGTCGAGGACACGCAGCGCGTCACGCTGCGCGCCGACCTGCCGGGCGTGCCGCGCGAGAACCTCGACGTGAAGGTGCACGACAACACGCTGACGATCGAAGCCGACACGCGCCTCGACACGCCGGCCGGGCTGCGCGTGCGCCACGCGGAAGTCCGCGCGCCGCGCTACGTGCGCACGTTCGTGCTGAGTCCCGATCTCGACACGTCGCGGATCGATGCGAGCCTGCGCGACGGCGTACTGACGCTGACGATTCCGCGCCGCGAGCAAACGCGTCCGCGCCGCATCGACGTGACGGCCGGCAACGCGTAACGCAGCTAACGTCGGCACCTGTTCATCGTGCGACACGCATGACAAAGCCCCGCCGGGCATGACGCCTGGCGGGGCTTTGTTGCGACGTGGGGCACGGTGCGTGCGCGCCGCCGTGTTCGATGCTTGATGCTTGATGCTTGATGCTCAATCGAAATCGAACAGGTCGAACACCGACTTCTTGCGACGCTGGCCGTCGTGCCGGTAACGGTCGTCGTGCGAGCGGCCGTCGCGCCCCCAGCCATCGTCGCGCCCGCGCGGCGCGTGCGCCTCGTGGCGCGCAGCCGGTTCATCGCGGCGTTCCGGCGCATTGCCGGCTTCGCGCGCGATCAGCTTGTCGAGTTCGCCGCGATCGAGCCACACCCCGCGACAGGCCGGACAGTAGTCGATCTCGATCGACTGGCGCTCGGCCATCAGCAGGTCGGGCGTCTTGCAGACGGGACATTTCATCGCGCTTCTCCTTTCGTTGAAAATTCCGGATCAAGGGCGGGCCTCGCCCGCCCGCTTGCTCAGTGACCGTCGGCCGGCGCCGCGCGCTTCGCGCTCGCCTTCGCCTTCGCCTTCGCCTTCGCGCGCCGCGCCAGCATGTTCATGCCCTCGACGAACGCCGAGAACGCCATCGCCGCGTAGATATAGCCCTTCGGCACATGCGAACCGAAGCCTTCCGCGATCAGCGTCATGCCGATCACGACGAGGAACGACAGCGCGAGCATCACGACGGTCGGGTTGCGGTCGATGAAACGGGCGAGCGGCTGCGCGGCGAACAGCATCACGCTCACCGCGACGATCACCGCGACGAACATGATCGGGATGTGCTCGGTCATGCCGATCGCGGTCACGATGCTGTCGATCGAGAACACGATGTCGAGCATCACGATCTGGCCGATCGCGGCCCATACCGTCAGGCCGGCCGCGCCGCCGGATGGGCCCGCGCCGTCGCCGTCGTGCGACACGTGATGATGGATCTCGGTGGTCGCCTTCCATACGAGGAACAGGCCGCCGGACAGCAGGATCATGTCGCGCCACGAGAACGCGTGATCGAACAACGTGAATACGGGTTCGGTCAGGCTGGCGATCCACGCGACGCTGCCGAGCAGCGCGAGACGCATCACGAGCGCGAGCGCGATACCGAGGCGCTGCGTGCGGGCACGCTGCGCTTCGGGCAGCTTGTTGCTGAGGATCGAGATGAAGATCAGGTTGTCGATGCCGAGCACGACTTCCATCACGACCAGAGTCAGGAGCGCGACCCAGACGGCGGGGTCGGCGGCAAGCGTCAGCAGGTAGTCCATGAAAAGGGCCGATTCGAAGGGGGAAAGCCTGATGATAGGCACCCCACGACTTCGAAAAAATCAGAGAGAATCTGATCTTTAGTTCGGTTTTTACGAAACGTTGATCCGATGCTCAATTTCCGACATCTGTACTATTTCTGGGTCGTCGTGAAGGAAGGCGGCTTCGCGCGCGCGGCGGAACGGCTCGACATGGCCGTACAGACGATCAGCGCCCAGGTGCGCGAACTCGAGAAGTCGCTCGGTCACCAGTTGCTGCGCCCGACCGGGCGCGGCGTCGCGATGACCGATGCCGGGCAGGCCGCGTATGCGCGTGCGGAGGTCATCTTCGAGATGGGCCGGCTGATTCCCGACGAGGTGCGCGCCGCGGCCAGCCAGCCCACCGTGCGGCTCGCGGTCGGCCTCGCCGACGGCATCTCGAAGCTCGCCGCGCATGCGATCCTGGCCCCGGTGCTCGACACGCCCACGCTGCGGCTGCTGTGCCACGAAGGCGAGCACGACGCGCTGCTCGCGGAACTGGCGCTGCATCACCTCGATCTGGTGCTGGCCGGCCAGGGCGCGCCGTCGGGGTCGAACCTGCGCGTGACGAGCGAACGGCTCGTCGCCTCGCCGGTCGACTGGTACGGGCCCGCGGCGCTCGTCGCGCCGACCGCGCGACAGCGCTTTCCGCAGTGCCTCGCCGAGTTGCCGGTGCTGCTGCCGACCGCCCATTCGGCGCTACGCGCGCGTCTGGACCGGTGGTTCGAACGCGAACGCATCGTGCCGCGCATCGCGGGCGAATTCGAGGACAGCGCGTTGATGGCCGTGTTCGCGGCACGCGGCCTCGGCGTGTTTCCGCTCAGCGAACTCGGCGCAAACGACGCGTCGCTGCTGCGCGGGCTGCGCCGGCTCGGCCGGGCCGGCGACGTGACCGAGGAGATCCATGCGATCCGCTCGCGGCGCGGCGAACACCACCCGCTGGCGTCGCAATTGCTCGCGGCCGCGCGGCCGGCGCCGGCCGGCTAAAGCAAGCGCGACATCAAACGAAACTATAATGACGCCCCGGCCATACGAGATTGCCGATGCGCATTGCACCGGCACCGCCGTTGCGCGGCCTGCGTACGCGGCGCCCACCGCCGCCGCGCAGCATCTCGCCGAGCCTTTTGAAAGACGCCATGCACAACCGATTTCGCCTGTTTTCCGTTTCGTGCGCGCTCGCGGCCGCGACCGTGCTGGCGGCGTGCTCGTCGCCGCCCAAGCCGATCTATCAGCAGGAACAATTCGACGCGACGAGCAGCCCGTATGCACACACGTTCCACTCGAAATCCGACGCGTCCTGCGAGGCCGCGCGGCGCGCGCTGCTGAGCCAGGGCTATGTCGTCTCGTCGTCGCGCAACGATTCGGTGGACGGCAGCAAGAATTTCCAGCCAAGCAACGACATGCACGTCGTGATCGAATTTCACGTCGTGTGCGCGGACGCGAATGCCGACGGCTCGTCGAGCATCGCCTATGTGAACGCGGTGCAGGATCGCTACACGCTGAAGAAGTCGAATACGTCGGCGAGCGTCGGGCTCAGCGTGTTCGGTTCGCTATCGCTGCCGATCGGGTCGAGCGACGACGCACTCGTGAAGACCGCGAGCGAGACGATTCCCGCCGGCGTGTTCTACGAGCGCTTCTTCAATCTCGTCGAGCATTTCCTGAAGATCGATCCGGCCCGCCGCGATCGTGCGACCGTGAAGGCGGCGGAGAAGGAGCACGTCGCGCCGCTGCCCGAACCCGCGCCGACGCCGCAGGGCGAGCCGCTCAAGATGACGACGCCGGTCGTGCCGACGCCGCCGGCCGCGCCGGTACCGCTTTCCGTGCCGAGCGTCGCGCCGGCGCCAGGCGCGGTCGTCGTGCCGGGCGGGCCCGCCGGAACACCGGCCGTGGTCGCGCCGGGAGCGATGCGGGGGAGTGTATCGGGGACGGGTACGGCGGCTTCGGTTCCAACGCCCGCTTCGGCACCGGCTTTGGCTGCGGTGCCGGCCTCGACATCGACGCCCGCGTCCGCGCCAACGGCAGCTTCGGCGCCGGTCCCGGCTTCGGCATCGATCCCGGCTTCGGCTTCGGCGCCGGCCGCATCGGCGCCCGTGACACCCGCCAGCGCAACGCCGGCGTCGGCGGCCTCCGCACCTGCGCCCTCGAATGCCGCTCCGACGTCGGCAGACAAGGCATCCGCGCCTGCCTCCGCCGATCCCGCCGCTTCGTCCGCACCGGCCGGGGCCAGCGCACCGGCCGCGAACTGACCGCGACCGTCCTCCGCGCCGTGCGTGCATCGCGTGCGGCGCGCGATATACCCCTTTCCCCCGTCTTCCTCCAACGCGATGGCCGCACAGTCGGCCACCGGCTGCACGCGCGCCGTGACATGACCCGCGCCTGGGGACCCGCCATCGCGACAGGCCACGCAGATTCCGGATTGCGTTGGCGGGCGCGCGCGATCGCGCCCTGGCCGCGGATCCGCCTCGCCCGTTCGGCGGTCGGCAGCGCCCCCGTCACCCGCAATGACGAGTGGCGGAGCCGCATTCCATCCCCCGCGCGGCCGCACCGCGCCGGATGACTCGACGCCCTACCGCAACGTCGCGTTCAGCGTCTGCAACTGCTCGACCGTCGCCGTCACGCCGCCGCACACGATCACCGCGACGTCCGACGCAGACGCAAGCACCGGCACCGCCTGTTCGAGCGCGGCCAGCGCGGCACCGCACGCCGGCTCGACGACGATCCGCTGTTCGTCCAGAAACCGCAGCGATGCGGCCACCGCCTGCGCATCGGATACGACGACCGGATGGATCGCATGCCGCGTCGCCCATTCGACCGCCGCGTCGCACGGCCGCTTCGCACCCAGCGACGTCGCGATGCTCGTGATCGCCGGCAATTCGACCGGATGCCCCTGCGCGACCGAGCGCGCGTAGCTGTCCGCGCCCGCCGTCTCGACCGCGACGACCGGCACGTCGTGCCAGCCGTTACGCGCGAGGCCCTCGAGCACGCCGCACAGCAGGCCGCCGCCGCCGACCGCGAGCACGACCGCGTCGGGCTTCGGGCCGCTCGCCGCCATTTCGTCGATCATCGTCGCGTGCCCTTGCCACAACACGGGGTCGTCGAACGGATGCACAAACGCGTCGTCCGCACCGATGGCCGACAGCGCGTACGCATTCGCCTCGGCCCAGCTCGCGCCGTGCACGACCACCTCCGCGCCCTCGACGCGAATCAGTTCGCGTGCGCGGGCCGACGCGCTCTCCGGCACGACGACGCACACCGGCACGCCGAGCTGGCGACCGCAATACGCGACCGCGATGCCCGCATTGCCGCCCGACGACGACACGAAGCGGCGCGCGCCGCCCGCATGGCGCGCCTCGCACACCGCCCCGATGCCGCGCAACTTGAACGAACCGGACGGCTGCAGCGCGTCGAGCTTCAACCAGATATTCGTGCCGAGGCGGCGCGACGCGATCTGCGAACGGATATAGGGGGTCGGGATATGAAGCGGCATGGTGCGGGACACGGATGAGGACGGAGGGAACGCACGCGGCCCGGCATCAGGCACGGCAACGGCAACGACAACGACAACGACAACGACAACGACAACGACAACCATCGTACGGCACGCCAGCCATGCTTTCCAATACCATCGAATGATCGTTGCTATGCTTGCAGGGCATACCCATCGAATCGGAAACCGGAGCCTTCGCCGCATGCGTCAGATCGAACTGCGTCACCTGCGTTACTTCGTGGCGGTTGCACAAGCCGGCAGCGTGATGGCTGGCGCCCGCGCGGCCGGGATCGTCCAGCCCGCGCTGTCGCGGCAGATCCGCGAGCTCGAGGATGCGATCGGCACACCGCTGCTGATCCGCCGCGCGACGGGCGTCACGCTCACGGCGGCCGGCGCGAGCTTCCTGCAGGACGCGACCGGGCTGCTCGCGACGCTGCAGGACAGCCGTGAACGCGCGTTGCGCAGTGCGGCCGGCCAGCTTGGCGAACTGCGGCTCGGTGCGCTGCCGAACTGCCTGCCGCTGCCGGTCGTCGCGAACGTCCTCAAGGCGTTTCGCGACGTGTGCCCGGACGTGAAGCTGTCGATTGCGCCGATGCTGTCGGCGGAACAAGCGGCCGCGCTCATGCGCGGCCAGCTCGACGGCGGGATCATGGCGTGGCGCCGCGACGAGGCGCCGCATCTGTCGGGCGTGCGGCTGCTGAGCGACCGCTTCGTGCTGGCGATGCCCGCGCCGCCCGGCGGCCGCTTCCACCCGCCGCGCACGCTCGCCGACGTCGCGCACGAGCCGTTCGTGTGGTTCGACGCGCAGCGCTCCGCCGCACACCACCGCTTCCTGATGGCGCAGTGCGATCGGGCTGGCTTCACGCCGCGCATCGCGCAGGCCGGCAGCGACATCCCGACGCTGATCGGTCTCGTCGCGGCCGGCATGGGCTGCGCATTCGTGCCGGAAAGCGCGTCGCCGACGTGCCCGCGCACGGTCCGGCTCGTCGCGCTCGACGAACTCGCGAGCCGCTTCGACATCGAGTTCGTGTTCGACGGCGCGGCCAAGCCGGCCTCCCCCGTCGTCGCACGGTTTATCGAGGCCGTGCGCGACGCGACCGGCCGCGCGGGCTGACCGGCCATCCGCGGTGCGCGACCCGCGCGCCGGCGGCAGATTTCGCGGCATCGCCCAACCATGGATCTGGACCGGCTGCACGACGGCGTCGCACGATCTTCGGCCCCGCTGCCATCGGGCACCACACGTCCGCTCGAACGGAGGAACAGTCTTTGAAATCGACGACAACCGACGCCGCGACGCCGACAATTTTAAATTGACACCAAAAACGGCCGTTTAACGTCATTTCGAAATGTTATGCCCCGAAATATACTGCGCCCGCATCCAACCCTCGTGCCAAAGAGAGGATGCGTTTCCGCCCCGGTCACGGTCCCCCTGTGACCGGGGCTTTTTTTGGCCGTGAGCCGCCCTGGTAAGGGGTTTGCGGGAAAGGTCGGGCACGCGCGCCGCGACCGGCCCGGTGATGGTGCGCGCCACCCGTCCGGCCCGTCAGGGCTCGCCTTGGCCCGTCACCGTCTGACGGCCGCGTCACGTTGAAATCAGGCCATCCATCGAACCTAACGCGCGACCGGATCCCGCCCGCGGCGCCGAACGCCGCGCGCTTCCCGGTGACAAAAACCATTCGCCGCAAACGAATTCGGTCGTGCGCCGAGCCGGCTGCCGGCCGGCGAATCGCCGAAAGTCCTGCCCCACGGACCGTGCACGCACGCCGCGCCAGCCCCGCATTGTTGACATGAAATCAAGATAATTTCGCTCGAACGCGGCTTTTTCCGCAAAAGTCATGCGGGCACACTTCACCCTGTCCATAACGGCCCGGTGCCGTTGCCCCATGCTTACAGGAGCCCATCGCGTGAACACCACGACCTCTTCCGCTTCCCGCCCGGACGGCAGCGCCGCGCTGCCGCTGCTGGCGCTCGCCGCCGGAGCGTTCGGCATCGGTACGACCGAGTTCTCGCCGATGGGCCTGCTGCCGGTCATCGCCGACGGCGTGCACGTCTCGATTCCGAAGGCCGGCATGCTGATCAGCGCGTATGCGATCGGCGTGATGGCCGGCGCGCCGCTGATGACGCTGCTGCTCGCGCGCTGGTCGCGCCGCTCGGCGCTGATCGCGCTGATGTCGATCTTCACGATCGGCAACCTGCTGTCGGCCGTCGCGCCGGACTACACGACGCTGCTGCTCGCCCGGCTCGTCACGAGCCTCAACCACGGCGCGTTCTTCGGGCTGGGCTCGGTGGTCGCGGCCAGCCTCGTGCCGCGCGACAAGCAGGCCAGCGCGGTCGCGACGATGTTCATGGGCCTCACGATCGCGAACGTCGGCGGCGTGCCGGCCGCGACCTGGCTTGGCCAGATGATCGGCTGGCGCATGTCGTTCGCGGCAACCGCGGGCCTCGGCCTGATCGCCATTGCCGGCCTGTTCGCCGCGCTGCCCAAGGGCAAGGCCGGCACGATGCCGAACCTGCGTGCCGAGCTGTCGGTGCTGACGCGCCCGGTCGTGCTCGGCGCGCTCGGGACCACGGTGCTCGGCGCCGGCGCGATGTTCACGCTGTACACGTATGTCGCCCCGACGCTCGAACACCTGACCGGTGCGACACCCGGCTTCGTGACCGCGATGCTCGTGCTGATCGGCGTCGGCTTCTCGATCGGCAACATCGCCGGCGGCCGTCTCGCCGACCGCTCGCTCGACGGCACGCTGATCGGCTTCCTGGTGCTGCTGATCGTGACGATGGCCGCATTCCCGCTGCTCGCCAGCACGCACGCCGGCGCCGCGGTCACGCTGCTGGTCTGGGGTGTCGCGACGTTCGCGGTGGTCCCGCCGCTGCAGATGCGCGTGATGCGCGCCGCCCATGAAGCACCGGGCCTCGCATCGGCCGTCAACATCGGCGCGTTCAACCTCGGCAACGCGGTCGGCGCGGCAGCCGGCGGCGCAGCGATCTCGGCCGGCTTCGGCTACGCGGCCGTGCCGCTCGTCGGCGGGCTGATCGCCGCGGCCGGGCTCGCCCTGGTCGCACTGCAGGTCGTGCAACGCTTCCGCGCAGCGGCCGCCACGAACGCGTAAGCACCCCGCGACGCGCACGGCGCCGCTACCCGGCTCCGACATTGAAAAACGCCCGCGTCGGGATTTCGACGCGGGCGTTCTCGTTTGCCGCAGCCCGCAAGGCCGGCGCCGATACACCGTCAGAAACGATGCACGATGCCGAGTTGCACGCCGCGCGCGTTCGCGCCCGGATACGCGAGCGGCAGGCCCGGATTCGCCGCACCGGCGAGCGTGTAGCCGGCCTGGTTGCGGTTGCGCAGGTACGACAGCGCGCCATAGAAGCTCGTGCGCTTCGACAGGTCGTATTCGTACATCAACCCGAACTGGTCGGCGTTGTCGCCTTGCGACGCCTGGTCGTGCAGGTACGCATAGCCGAGCGCGACGTAGTTCGCCGGGTTGAGCTGATACTTGACCGACAGCCCGTACACGCGCGAATCGATTCCGAGGTCGGCCCACTTCACCGCGGAGAAGCCGCCGTACACGGTCGCCTTGCCGATCTCGTACGATGCGCCGGCCATGATCGTGCGATCGGTCGTGCTCGCCGTCGTGTTCTTCAGCCACTGGCCCGCGACGAACGCCGCGAACGGCCCGTGCTCGTAGGTCACGTCGAACTGCTGGCTGGAGCCGGCCGAACGCACGCCGCCCGCGTCGCCGAACCCGAAGTAGAGCCCGGCCTGGAAACCGGCGATCTCGGGGCTCTGGTACGACAGCGTATTGCTCGTGCGGAACGCGAACACGGTCAGGTTGTCCATGCCGGACGCCTGCGTGACGCCGCCGAACGCATCCTGCCCGCCCTGGTCGTTGAACAGCGGCGAATTCTGGCGGCCCGCGCGCACCTTGCCCCACGTCCCCGCGATGCCGACCCACGCCTGCCGGTTGAATAGGCTGCCCGAGCTCGCGAGCGAGCCGTCGTTCGGGTTGAAGCCGTTCTCGAGCGCGAATTCGATCTTCTGTCCGCCGCCGATGTCCTCGCCGCCCTTCATCCCGAACCGGCTGCCCCACTGGCCGCCCGAGCCGATCGCCGCCGTATAGCCGTCGCCGGTATTCACGTACTGCGCGAATTCGTCGATCACGCCGTACAACGTGACGCCGTCCTGTGCGAGCGCGGCACCCGAGCCGCCCAGGCATGCGGCCGCGACGGCCATGCGAAGACCGGCATGCGCCGTTCGCGCCCGGGAACGATGCCCTCGTGCGTTCATTTGCTTAGTCATACTATTCGATTGAAAGAGAATGGAACGATGCCGGGCACGGTGGTCTGCCATGCCGGCATCGCAGATAACGAAAGTGATGTGCAGCGGGGCTGCCGGCGCGCCGGGTTCGGCGCGCGGGGCCGCTCAGGCCGGCTGCTCGCCGGCCCGGCGGAAGACGCGGCGCGTCAGTGCTGAACCTCGCCGCGTTCGAGCGGCAGGATCAGGCGCTCGGGGATGCTGCGCCGCGACGCGCGCGCGCCGATGTAATACAGCACCGCCGGCACGACGAGGCCGAGGATCCACGAGATGTCGGTGCCGCCGAGCGCGTCGACGAGCGGGCCGGTATAGATGTGCGTCGACATGAAGGGGAACTGCACCAGGATGCCGACCACGTAGATCGTGATCGCCATCACGTTCCAGCGGCCATAGCGGCCGTCGGGATCGGACAGCGCCGGCACGTCGTAGCGCGAACGCGTGAAGCAGTAGTAGTCGACCAGGTTGATCGCGCTCCACGGCGTAAAGAACGCGAGCAGGAACAGGATGAACGCGGTGAATTCCTTCAGGAACGAATGGCGGCCGGCGAGCGCGATCAGCGTCGACACGCAGATCATCCCGAAGATGTAGGCGAGACGGCTCTTCGACGACACCGCGCCCTTGCCGCGGAACCCGCTGACGATCGTCGCCATCGACATGAAGCTGCCGTACGCGTTGAGCGCGGTCACCGTCACCTTGCCGAACGCGATGCTGAAGTACAGCAGTGCGGCCACGGCGCCCGTCGAGCCGAGGCCGACGATATACGACACTTCGTGGTGCGCGAACTGCGCACCGGCGAGTGCGGCCGCGAACACGCCGAACACCATCGCCGCCTGCGCGCCGAGCACCGAGCCGAGGCCGACCGCGAGGAACGTGGCGACCGACGACGTCGAGCGCGGCAGGTAGCGCGAATAGTCGGCGACGTACGGGCCGAACGCGATCTGCCACGATGCCGACAGCGACATCGACAGCAGGAAGCTCGCGAGCGAGAAATGCTTGTTCGCGAGCAGCGCGCCGACGTCGTGGTTCGCGAACAGCTGCGTGAACATGTAGACGAACGCGATGAGGCCGACCACGCTCGCGATCCGGCCGACGAAGTGGATCGCGCGATAGCCGAACACCGTCAGCACGACGATCACGGCGGCGAACAGCAGGATGCCGGCCGCGTCGTCGACGTGCAGCAGTTGCGCGACGGCCTGCCCGGCCAGCACCGAGCCGCTGGCGGAAAAGCCGATGTACATCAGGCACACGAGCACGATCGGGATCATCGCGCCGTACACGCCGAACTGCACGCGGCTCGAGATCATCTGCGGCAGCCCGAGCTGCGGCCCTTGCGCGCCGTGCAGCGCCATCACGGTGCCGCCGACGAGCTGGCCGAGCAGCAGCGCGACCAGCGACCAGAACACGTCGCCGCCGAGCACGACCGCCAGCGCCCCCGTGACGATGGCCGTGATCTGCATGTTCGCCGACAGCCACAGCGTGAACTGGCTCAACAGTCCGCCGTGGCGTTCGGCGTCGGGAATGAAATCGATCGAGCGTACCTCGATCAGGCCGCCGGCTTTCCCACTGGGATTCGTAGACACGGGAAAATCTCCAAGATACTGAGGATCACAAATGGTTGGGACGAGACGAAAACGTGCCGAGCCGCCCTTTCGGCTCGTCGGGTGCGGTGCGCCGTGGATCGCCGGCATGCGCCACGCACGCATGGTCTGCACGCTGGCGCGCAACCGGCACGACGTGTGCCGACATTGCCAGCGGATGATCTTGTATATACAACTTGGGTGATATCGGTGATTACCCGGAATCCGGCACTTTTCGAAAACGTCCGAGCTGACGGGACGCGTCCGCCCCGCCGCGGCGCCGGTTGCGCGCAGGAAAAATGAAAGCTCAGGTGCCGGCGGGCGCCGCCTGATCGGGGGCGGCGACCAGGGCGCCGGCGGGAAGGAGAATCAGCAAGCGACGCGCGACCTCGACGTCGCGCGCGTTCACCGTATCGAGCTTCTTTCGTTTGCGGCCGTGTTCGTCAAGGCGCTCGGGTTGCATGAACTTCGGCCAGAAGCCGAACACCGCGCTGACGACCGCGAGGCCGTCGCCGTCGGCACGCGCGATCGGCGCCGCGTAGTCGGGATAGACATCGGGCTGCCAGGGCTCGCGGCGAAACAGGTCGCCGATGCCGATTCTCAGTTCGCTGATGCCCGGGTCTTCATCGGGGGCGCGGTAGTGGGTGCACACGACTCGGGGTTCGGCAGGCGAGGGACGCGATGTCTTCATCGTAGCTCAGCATGCACGCCACGTTGCCACCATCGTTTGGTATGACGAAACAGTCTTGCGGCGCGGCGCGTACAGGCAAGACAGGCGGATGACTTCCAGCGCGGTCGTCACGCCGGCCAGCGACGGTGGCGTGTCGCCCGTTCCGGTTCAGGCGAGCCGGTCCGATCCAACGACATGCACGCCCGGGCGCGCATCGAGCGCGGCATCGAGCAGCGCACGGGCGATACGCGGCGCGGGATTCACGCGCCACTTCAGCGGCAACACGGGTTTGGCGGCGGTCAATGCGAGCACCAGCATCCGCTCGCCGCACCTGAATTCGTCGCGGCTGCCGCCGATCAGGCCAGGCCGCACGCACGTGAGCGACGCAAACCCGACTGCGGCCAGCGCCTGTTCGAGCTCGCCCTTCACCCGGTTGTAGAAGATGCGCGACGCCGGATCCGCGCCGAGCGCGGAATTCAGCACGTAGGTCGGCGTGCCGGCGCGGTGCGCGAGACGCGCGACGGCGAGCGGATAGTCGTGATCGACGCGCCGGAATGCGGCCTGCGAGCCCGCGACTCGCATCGTCGTGCCGAGCGTGCAGATCACCGCATCGGCCCGCCACCAGTCGGCGGACTCGGGCAGACGGTCGAAGTCCACCTCCAGCGCGCGCATCTTCGGATGCGGCGACAACGGCCGGCGCGCGATGACGACGACCTGCCCCACCCGCGCATCGGCCAGCGCGACTTCGAGGACGTGGCGCCCGACGAGCCCGGTCGCGCCGACGAGCAACAGTTTCATCTGCGGTATTTCCGTATGAAGCCTGCATTGGCGGGCCGGGAGCAAAAGCCGCACGCACGCCGGGCTTCGCCCGCTCGCGCCGCGATGAACCCGCCGGTGTGCGGCCAGTGATCCGGACTGGATATCGACACGATGAACGGTTCGCGCCGGACGGTCAACCGCGACCCGCGGCCCGCTCCGCATCCCGAAGTCATCACCCGCTGCCGGCACAAATACGAAGCCCCGCCGTAGCGGGGCTTCGTTCACGCAGGGATGCCGGCGTGGGATCACACGTGCAGCGCATGCCCCAGCGCGCGCAACGCGGCCTCCTGCATCGCTTCGCCGAGTGTCGGATGCGCGTGGATCGTGCCGCCGATGTCCTCGAGCCGTGCGCCCATCTCGAGCGACTGCGAGAACGCCGCGGCCAGCTCCGACACGCCGCGCCCGACCGCCTGCCAGCCGACGATCAGGTGCGTGTCGCGCCGGGCAACGACGCGCACGAAACCGTCGGTCGCCTGCAGCGTCATCGCGCGCCCGTTCGCCGCGAACGGGAACGATGCGCTGATGCAGTCGACACCGGCCGCCTTCGCATCGTCGGGCGACCAGCCGGACGTGACGATCTCGGGATCGGTGAAGCACACGGCCGGAATCGATGCGGGCGTGAACTTGCGGCGCCGGCCCGCGATCAGCTCGGCTACCATCTCGCCCTGCGCCATCGCGCGATGCGCGAGCATCGGTTCGCCGGCGACGTCGCCGATCGCCCACACGTTGCGCATCGACGTCCGGCATTCGTCGTCGATCCGCAACGCGCGACCGTTGCGATCGAGCGGCAGCGAATCGAGCCCGAAGCCGTCGACGCGCGGCCGGCGGCCGACCGCGACCAGCACGCGGTCGGCCGGCAGCGTCTTCTCCGCGCCGTCGGGTGCCTGCACGCGCACCGCGCCGTCGCTCGCGAGGCCCAGCACCTTGTGACCCAGCCATAGTCCGACGCCGAGCCGCGCGAGCGAATCGGCGACCGGCTTCGCGAGTTCGGCGTCGTACGCGGGCAGCACGCGCTCCGCCGCTTCGACGATGCTGACGTCGACGCCGAGCTTGCGATAGACGATCCCGAGTTCGAGCCCGATGTACCCCGCGCCGACGACGACCAGCCGCGTCGGCAACGACGCGGGCGACAGCGCCTCGGTCGACGAGATGACATGCTCGCCGAACGGCATCGACGGTAGCGCGACCGGTTCCGAACCCGTCGCGAGCAACAGGTGCTCGCAGGCGATGCGGGTCGTGTCGCCGCCGGCGACGACGACGTCGACCGTCTTGCCGTCGATCACGCGTGCGTCGCCATGCAGCACGCGCACGCCGTGTTTCTTCAGCAATGCGCCGACGCCGCGCGTGAGCCGCTCGACGATACCGTCCTTCCACGCGACGCTTTTCGCGATGTCGATCTGCGGCGTGTGCACGCGAATCCCGAGCATCCCCTCGCCGGCCTGCCCGCACGCCTGCTCGAATGCGTCCGCGACATGGATCAGTGCCTTCGACGGAATGCAGCCGATGTTCAGGCACGTGCCGCCGAGCCGTTCGCGCTCGACGAGCACCGTCGGAATGCCGAGTTGCCCCGCACGAATCGCCGCGACGTAGCCGCCCGGACCGCCGCCGATCACGAGCAATGTGGTGTGTTCGTTCGCCATTGCCCTCACTCCACGAACAGCATTGCCGGGCGCTCGAGCACCCCGCGCACGGCCTGGATGAATTCGGCCGCATCCGCGCCGTCGACCACGCGATGGTCGAACGACGACGAGAGGTTCATCATCTTGCGCGCGACGACGGCGCCGTCGCGGATCATCGGCCGCTCGACGATCCGGTTCACGCCGACGATGCCGACTTCCGGATGGTTGATGACCGGCGTCGACACGATGCCGCCGAGCGCACCGAGGCTCGAGATCGTGATCGTCGAGCCGCTCAGCTCGTCGCGCTGCGCGCGGTTCGCGCGCACCGCGTCGGCGAGCCGCGCGATTTCGGCCGAGATCGACCAGACGTCGCGCGCTTCCGCATGACGCAGCACCGGCACCGTGAGGCCGCCGTCCGTCTGCGTCGCCACGCCCATGTGCACTGCACCGTATTGCGTGACGACGCCCGCCTCGTCGTCGTAGCGCGCATTGATCTGCGGGAAGTCGCGCAGCGCGATCACCATCGCGCGGATCAGCAGCGGCAGCGGCGTGAGCCGGCCGCGCGTGTCGCCGTAACGCCGGTTCAGCTCCGTGCGCAGCGCGTCGAGCTCGGTGACGTCGATCTCCTCGACGTAGCTGAAGTGCGGAATGCGGCGCTTCGCTTCCTGCATCTTGCGCGCGATCGCGCGCCGCAGGCCGATCACCGGTACTTCGGTTTCATCGTTGCGCTCGTCGTAGCCGCGCGCCTGCGATGCGCGTGCCGCACCGCCGCCGCCCGTGCGCGCATACGCATCGAGGTCCGCATGCAGGATCCGCCCGGCATCGCCGGTGCCGCGCACGTAGCGCAGCTCGATGCCCATGTCCCACGCGCGCTGGCGCACCGCCGGCGACGCGAGCGGCCGTTCGCCCGGCGCGAGCGCCGCGTGTTCCGCGCGACGCGGCTCGGCCGGTGCGCGATCAGCGGCGTGACGCTGCGTCTTCGTCGACGCGTGCGCTTCGGACGATCCGGTTGCGCTGGCTGACTTGGCAGGCGCGTCGGCCGCCGGACGCGGCGCCGCCTCCGTGCCCGCGTCGCGCGCCTTCGCACCCGGCTTCAGGTTGCCGTCGCCGTCGACTTCGAGACGAATCAGCTCGCTGCCGACCGCCATCATCTCGCCGATCCGGCCGCCGAGCTCCAGCACCTTGCCCGCCACCGGCGACGGAATCTCCACCGCCGCCTTGTCGGTCATCACATCGGCGAGCGGCTGGTCTTCAGCGATCGTCTGCCCCGGCTGCACATGCCAGGCCACCAGTTCGACCTCGGCAATCCCTTCGCCGATATCCGGCATCTTGATGACATGAATCCCCATCTCAGGCCTCCATCACGCGTCGCAACGCTTCGCCAACCCGGGCCGGGCCGGGGAAATACGCCCATTCCTGCGCGTGCGGATACGGCGTGTCCCAGCCCGTCGTCCGCTCGACCGGTGCTTCCAGGTGGTAGAAGCAATGCTCCTGGACGAGCGACACCAGTTCCGCGCCATAGCCGCACGTGCGCGTCGCTTCGTGCACCACCACGCAGCGGCCGGTCTTGCGCACCGACGCGACGATCGTGTCCAGATCGACCGGCCACAGCGTGCGCAGGTCGATCACTTCCGCATCGATGCCGGTTTCCTCGGCGGCAGCCAGCGACACGTGGACGGTCGTGCCGTACGTCAGCACCGTCACGTCGTTGCCGGGACGCGCCACGGCGGCCGTATCGAGCGGGATCGTGTAATAGCCTTCCGGCACCGCGCTGCCCGGATGCTTGAGCCACGACGTGACCGGACGCTCGTGATGGCCGTCGAACGGCCCGTTGTACAGGCGCTTCGGCTCGAGGAAGATCACCGGGTCGTCGTTTTCGATCGAGGCGATCAGCAGCCCTTTCGCGTCATACGGATTCGACGGCATCACCGTGCGCAATCCGCAGACCTGCGTGAACATCGCCTCCGGGCTCTGGCTGTGCGTCTGGCCGCCGTAGATGCCGCCGCCGCAGGGCATGCGGATCGTCATCGGCGCGGTGAACTGGCCCGCCGAGCGATAGCGCAGCCGCGCGCCTTCCGACACGATCTGGTCGGACGCCGGGTAGAAGTAGTCCGCGAACTGGATCTCGCAGACGGGCCGCAAGCCGTATGCACCCATCCCGACCGCCGCGCCGACGATCCCGCCTTCCGAGATCGGCGCGTCGAACACGCGCGATTTGCCGTACTTGGCCTGCAGCCCTTCGGTGCAACGGAACACGCCGCCGAAATAGCCGACGTCCTGCCCGAACACCACCACGTCGCCGTCGCGCTCGAGCATCACGTCCATCGCGGAGCGCAGCGCCTGGATCATCGTCATCGGCTGCGCCGATGCCGTCGTCGTTTCATGTCGGGCCATGGTCACGCTCCCAGTTCCTGGCGCTGGCGGCGCAGGTGCGCGGGCAGCTCCTTGTACACGTCGTCGAACATCGACGCCGGCGACGGAATCCGGTCGTCGGCCAGCGTCCCGAACTTCTCCGCTTCCTTCTGCGCGGCGATCACCTCGGCTTCGAGCTCGGCCGTGAGTGCGTCGTGCGCGCTGTCCGACCAGATGCCTTTCGCGATCAGGTGCTGCTTGAAGCGGGCGATCGGATCGCCGAGCGGGAAGTGGGCCCAGTCATCGGCCGGCCGGTACTTCGTCGGATCGTCCGACGTCGAGTGCGCACCGGCGCGGTAGGTCACCCACTCGATCAGCGTCGGGCCGAGATTGCGGCGCGCACGTTCGGCCGCCCAGGTCGATGCCGCGTAGATCGCGAGGAAGTCGTTGCCGTCGACGCGCAGCGACGCGATGCCGCAGCCGACGCCGCGCCCGGCGAAGGTCGTGCCCTCGCCGCCCGCGATCGCCTGGAACGTCGAGATCGCCCACTGGTTGTTGACGACGTTCAGCACGACCGGTGCGCGATACACGTGCGCAAACGTCAGCGCGGTGTGGAAGTCGGCTTCCGCGGTCGCGCCGTCGCCGATCCATGCGGAGGCGATCTTCGTGTCGCCCTTGATCGCCGACGCCATCGCCCAGCCGACCGCCTGGATGAACTGCGTCGCGAGATTGCCGGAAATCGAGAAGAAGCCGGCTTCGCGGTCCGAGTACATCACCGGGAGCTGACGGCCCTTCAGCGGGTCGCCTTCGTTCGACATCAGCTGGCAGATCATCCGTTCGAGCGGCACGTCGCGCGCGATCAGGATGCTTTGCTGGCGGTAGGTCGGGAAGCACATGTCGCCGCGACGCAGCGCCATCGCATGCGCGGCGCCGATCGCCTCTTCGCCGAGGCTCAACATGTAGAACGAGATTTTCTTCTGACGCTGCGCGATCATCATGCGTGCGTCGAAGATGCGGGTCTTGAGCATCGCGCGCAGCCCGGCGATCAGGCGCGCATCGTCGAGATCGGGTGCCCACGGGCCGACGGCTTCGCCGTGGTCGTCGAGCACGCGCACGAGGCTGCGGGCGAGATGGGCGGTGTCCGCCGGCGCAACGTCGATCGGCGGGCGGCGAACCGCGCCGGCCGGCGATAGATGCAGATAGGAAAAATCCGTCTTGCAGCCCGGACGCCCGGTGGGCTCCGGCACATGCAGACGCAATGGCTCTGACAGGCTCATCGTGTCGTCTCCACGCTCGATTGTGTCTCACGCTGATAAAAACGCGCGGCCGGTTTCCGACTCACGCGCGGGCGGGCGCACGGATAAGCACGCCAACCTTGGAAATCTATGCCCTGTGACGCGGAACGTCGATGACCAACCCGCTCGTTCGTCGTGAGCAGATTTGCCATGGCGGATTTAGGCGACGCATGAGCGCGGCCGGCGCGGTCGGCGAAGGACGTGTTTGCGGCGCTGCGCCATCGCCCGGCCGGTGGCGCTCGGGTCGCGCGGACGAACGGATCGGCGCGTGCCGGTCACGTGAGGGGATGAAGCAAAAGACCCCGGGACATCCTGGATCTCCGCGGGGCCTCTTCGGGTACGGGCAGTGCAGTGCCCGGTTGCCGGCTTACGCCGGCGCGCGATCGATCACGCGTCGGGGCGGAAGATGTCGAAGCGGCTGTCGGGCGTCACGTGCGCGTAGGCCGACGGGCCGCCCGCACGAAGAATGATGCCCGCGCCGAACGTGTCGAAGATGCCGTCCTTCAACAGGTCATGGCGGATATGGACGGCGATGACCTCACCCAGCACCAGCGTGGCCGGCGTCTCGACGCCGCGATGATCGCGCAGCCGGATCACGTCGGTCACCTTGCACTCGAAGTTCACGCCGCTTTCCGCGACGCGCGGCACGTTGACGAGACGCGACGCAGTCGCGGTCAGGCCGCCGAGTTCGAACTCGTTCACGTCGTACGGCACGGCCGCGCAAGTCTGGTTCATCCGCTCGGCGAGATCGCGCGTCGCGAGGTTCCAGACGAACTCGCCGGTCTCCTGCACGTTGCGCAGGCTGTCCTTCGCGGCGATGCTCGAAAAGCCGATGATCGGCGGGCGATAGTTGAACGCGTTGAAGAAGCTGTATGGCGCGAGGTTGAGCGTGCCGTCGCTGCCGCGCGATGAGATCCAGCCAATCGGGCGCGGGCCGATGATCGCGTTCAATGGGTCGTGCGGCAGGCCGTGGCCTTGCGACGGTTCGTAATAGTGATGGGTCGAGTCGGTCATGGCGGGTGCTGTTGCGGGAGGCGAAATGCGTTGGAAACGATCGCCGGGCGCGCCCTTGGCGAGGATGGCGAAGGCGTCCGGTGCGGCGTGCGTGCCAGTATCACATGGCGTTGTGTTCGTCGCAGTGATGCGGGCCATGCTCCTTGGCGGCGCCGGCCAGGAATCCATCCCGTCATGGCGAACCCATTCATCGACTCATCGCGCAACAAAAAACCCGCGAGCGCTTCAGTTCTCGCGGGTTTTTCTCAGACCTTGTTCGAATCGCGTCGATGCGATCGATGGTGCCGGGGACCGGACTTGAACCGGCAAGCCAATTAAGGCGGCGGATTTTCGTCACACTGCTTCTTTCGAAGTCGACGTCGTGGAAACGACGCCGTTCGTGCGCTGGACTATGCCTTCGCCGTCGCGCGCGGGCGTGATCACCGCCCGTGCGCCTTAGGCGCCCCCCGTCTAGTCTCTACACCTTCCTCGCGGTAGCCGTGGCCGTGCCGCGAGGCTTGGCTCGGCGTTGCCTCGACGCGCGTCGCGCATCAGGGGTTTCACCGAATTTGAAGGGTTCTGCACCGACCGTTTCCGGCCGGGCACTCAATCGTTTAAGTCCGCTATGTTTACCAATTTCATCACCCCGGCAAAAGGGCGGACGCGATTCTACCATTGCTTGTGCGTGCGCTCACTGATTCACGCGCAGTACCTCGCGATGCAGCATGCCTGCCTACACCGTCTTCGCGCGAATTCATATCGGTATTCGACTTCCGCGCGACACCGCCACCGATTTCATCCCGCAGCGCAGCATCCGCCGATACAATCGAATCCGCCCCGCTCTCCGGGCGTCAAACGTCTGATGTTTGTATCGTGCTTTCTGGCGAAACAGACGTCTCGGGCGTCATCGCGAAGTCACAAACGTTTTCGATAATTTGCCGGCCGAAAACGTTTACATCGCGGAACACCATGCCCCCGACCATCAAGGACGTCGCCGCGCTCGCCGGCTTCTCGATCGCCACCGTCTCGCGCGCGATCAACGCACCGCATACCGTCAGCCCCGCCACGCTGGCGACGATCCGCACCGCCATCGACACATTGCAGTTCCGCCCGAGTCCGCTCGGCCGGCAGTTGCGTGGCGAGCGCACGCGCCTGATCGGCGTGGTCTTGCCGACGCTGTCGAACCCGGTGTTCGCCGACTGTCTGCAAGGCATCGACGAACTCGCGACCGCGGCCGGCTTCAAGCTGATCCTGATGACGACCGAATACGACGCGGCGCGCGAGCGTCACGCGATCGAGACGCTGCGCGAGCAGCGCGTCGAAGGGCTGATCCTGACCGTCGCCGATGCGGACACGCATCCGCTGCTCGACATGCTCGACCGCGACGGCCCGCACTACGTGCTGATGCACAACGACACGCAACGCCGCCCGTCGGTGTCGGTCGACAATCGCAGCGCCGCGTACGACGGCGTCCGTCTGCTGACCGCGCGCGGCCATCGCCGCGTGCTGATGCTGGCCGGCTCGCTCGCCGCCTCGGATCGCGCACGCCAGCGTCATCTCGGCTACGCGCAGGCGCTCGAGGAAGCCGGCGTCGCGACGCTGCCGCCGGTCGAAGTCGACTTCAACGCGACCGAGCTGCCCGACGCGGTGCTCGCGCACCTCACGGCGCAGGCCACGCGCCCGACCGCCCTGTTCTGCAGCAACGACCTGCTCGCGATGGTCGTGATGCGCGGCCTGCGCCGCGCGGGCTTCTCGATTCCCGACGACCTGTCGGTGCTCGGCTTCGACGGCATCGCGATCGGCGAACTGCTCGCGCCGCCGCTCGCGAGCGTCGCGACGCCGAACCGTGACATCGGCCGCCATGCATGGCGCCGCCTCGTCGAATGCATCGGCGGCACGACGATCGAGCGCACGTCGCTGATCCTGCCGCATACGGTGCGCGACGGCGCGACGGTCGCGGCGCCGGCCGCCGACCTGCAGTTGCGCCAAGTCTGAACGCGCGCGCCGCGCCGTCGTGCGCGGCGCGGCGAACTTCCCCTACCCCGCCCGGAGACCCACCGTGTCCTTTCGCCTGACCTCGCTGCTGCGCGTGCTCGCAGCACCGCTCGCCTGCGCCGCGCTCGTCGCGTTCGCCCCCGCGGCCCATGCCGACGAAACCGCGATCTGCTACAACTGCCCGCCCGAATGGGCGGACTGGGCCGCGCAAATCGCGGCGATCAAGCAGAAGACCGGCATCCGCGTGCCGTTCGACAACAAGAACTCGGGCCAGGCGATCGCGCAGCTGATCGCCGAACAGAAGAGCCCGGTCGCCGACGTCGTCTATCTCGGCGTGTCGTCGGCGTTCCAGGCGAAGGACAAGGGCGTGATCGCGCCGTACAAGCCCACGCACTGGAACGACATCCCCGCGAACCTGAAGGACCCGCAAGGCTACTGGTTCGCGATCCATTCGGGCACGCTCGGCTTCTTCGTGAACAAGGACGCGCTCGACGGCAAGCCGGTGCCGCGCTCGTGGGCCGATCTGCTGAAGCCTGAATACAAGGGCATGGTCGGCTACCTCGATCCGTCGAGCGCGTTCGTCGGCTATGCGGGCGCGGTCGCCGTCAACCAGGCGCTCGGCGGCAGCCTCGACAACTTCAAGCCGGCGCTCGACTGGTTCCGCAAGCTGAAGGCGAACGCACCGATCGTGCCGAAGCAGACCGCATATGCCCGCGTGCTGTCGGGCGAGATTCCGATCCTGCTCGACTACGACTTCGACGCGTATCGCGCGAAGTACAAGGATCACGCGAACGTCGAGTTCGTGATTCCGAAGGAAGGCACGATCGCGGTGCCGTACGTGATGAGCCTCGTGAAGGGTGCGCCGCACGATGCGAACGGCAAGAAGGTGCTCGATTTCGTGCTGTCCGACGAAGGCCAGAAGCTGTGGGCCAATGCCTACCTGCGTCCGGTGCGCGCGCAGGCGCTCGGCGCGGACGTCGCCGCGAAGTTCCTGCCGGCGAGCGAATACGCGCGCGCGAAATCGGTCGACTTCGGCAAGATGGCGGCCGGCCAGCAAGCGTTCGGCCTGCAATACCTGCAGGTGATGCAATAAGCGCCTGACCCAAGCCATGCTCGACCTGACTTTCCCGCTGCGCTGGCGCGTCGCCCTCGTCGCGCCGGCGCTCGCGGTGTTCGCCGCGTTCTGGCTGCTGCCGATGGTTTCACTCGTGCAGGTGTCCGCCGACGGCGCGTTCTACACGCAATACGCGGCGCTGCTCGGCAATGCACGCTACATGAAAAGCCTCGGTGAAACGGTCGCGCTGTCGGCCGGCGTCACGCTCGCGACGCTCGCGCTGTCGACGATCTCCGGCCTGCTGCTCGCGCGCCGCGAGTTCGCGGGCAAGCGCGTGCTGCTCGCGCTGCTCACCTTTCCGCTCGCGTTTCCGGGGGTCGTGGTCGGCTTCATGGTGATCATGCTCGCCGGACGGCAGGGGCTGATCGGGATGCTGTCCGCGAAGCTGACCGGCGACAAGTGGGTGTTCGCGTATTCGGTGGCCGGGCTGTTCGTCGGGTACCTGTACTTCTCGATTCCGCGCGTGATCGTCACCGTGATCGCGGCCGCGTCGAAGCTCGATGCGTCGCTCGAGGAAGCCGCGCGCTCGCTCGGCGCATCGCCGTGGCGCATCTTCGTCGACATCGTGCTGCCGGCGCTCGCGCCGGGCCTGATCGCGGCCGGCGCGATCTGCTTCGCGACCGCGATGGGCGCGTTCGGCACGGCGTTCACGCTCGCCACCGACCTGAACGTGCTGCCGATGACGATCTACACCGAGTTCACGCTGAACGCGAACATCGCGACGGCGGCCGGCCTGTCGATCGTGCTCGGCATCGTCACGTGGGCCGTGCTCGCGCTCGCGCGCCGGTTCACCGGCCACACCGCCGCCGCCGCGGCCTGAGGATCCCTTCATGCAATCGCTTTCCGGTTCGTCCGCGCCGTCGCCGGCGCCCGCTCCATCGCATGCGAACGGCGCCGCCCGGCGCGCGCCGCGCGTGTCGGGCGCGCGCGCGATCGCCGCGCTGCAATGGGGCGTCACGCTGCTGCTGTGCGCGTTCCTGATCGTGCCCGTGGTGATGTCGGTGCTCGCGGGCCTCACCGTCAACTATTTCCGCGGCTTGTCGAGCGGCCTCACGCTGCGCTGGCTCGAACAGGTGTGGCAGCAATACCAGGGCTCGGTCGCGCTGTCGCTCGGCGTCGCGTTCGCGACGCTCGCGATCGTGCTCGCCGTCGGCGTGCCGGCCGGCTATGCGCTCGCGCGCAGCAAGAGCCGCGTCGCGCGCGTGATCGAGGAAGCGCTCGTGCTGCCGGTCGCGCTGCCGGGCCTCGCGTCGGCGCTCGCGCTGCTGGTCGTGTACGGCGGCTTCATCGCGTTCCGGATGAGCCTGTGGTTCATCGTCGTCGGCCACGTCGTGTTCACGCTGCCGTTCATGGTGCGCGCGGTCGCGGCGGTTGCGGCCGGTGCCGACCTGCGCACGCTCGAGGAAGGCGCGGCGAGCCTCGGCGCGTCGTTCGTCACGCGTTTCGTCACGATCGTGCTGCCGAACCTGCGCCCCGGCATCGTCGCGGGCGCGCTCGCGGTGCTCACGCTGTCGATCGGCGAATTCAACCTGACGTGGATGCTGCATACGCCCGATACCAAGACGCTGCCCGTCGGCCTCGCCGATACCTACGCATCGCTGCGGCTCGAAGTCGGCAGCGCGTACACGATCGTGTTCCTGCTGATGACGCTGCCGCTGCTCGTCGCGATGCAGTGGCTCGGCGTCGATCCGTCCGGCACGCGCGCGGTGAAGCGCCGCGCGCGCTGATCCCGCGCAAAAATTATCGCCCCCATGAAACTCGATTCCACACCCATCACCCTGACCCGCTGCGCGAAGACGTTCCGCGGCACGCGCGTGCTCGAACCGCTCGACCTGTCGATCGGCGCGGGCGAGACGCTCGTCCTGCTCGGCCCGTCGGGCTGCGGCAAGACGACGACGCTGCGCCTGATCGCCGGCCTCGATACGCCGGATGCCGGCGGCACGATCGCGTTCGGCACCGACGACGTGACCGCGCTTCCGATCGAGCGCCGCCAGGTCGGCATGGTGTTCCAGAACTACGCGCTGTTCCCGAACCTGACGGTGCGCGGCAACGTCGGCTATGGGCTGAAGATCCGCAAGACCGAGCCGCGCGCGCTGCGCGAGCGCGTCGACGAACTGCTGGCGATGATGCGGCTCGACGCGCATGCGGACAAACCGGTCGATCAGCTGTCGGGCGGCCAGCGCCAGCGGGTCGCGCTGGCGCGCGCGCTCGCGGTGCGCCCGCGCGTGCTGCTGCTCGACGAGCCGCTGACCGCGCTCGACGCGAAGCTGCGCGACGTGCTGCGCCGCGAGATGAACGCGCTGTTGCGCGAGCTCGGCGTGACGACCGTGTACGTGACGCACGACCAGGCCGAGGCCATGGAGCTCGGCGACCGGATCGTCGTGATGGGCGCGGGCCGCATCGAGCAGATCGGCACGCCGCGCGACATCTACTACCGGCCGGCGAACCGCACGGTCGCGCAGTTCATCGGCACGCTGAACCGGCTTGCGGGACAATGGCGTGACGGCGCGCTCGTGACGACCGGCGGTTCGATCGTCACGCCGCACGCCGCCGACGAATGGTTCTTCCGCCCGGAGGACGCACGGCTCGCCGATCCCGCGCATGCGCCGCTGCGCGGCGCGATCGGCGCGTGCGCGTTCCTCGGCGAGCGCACGCGGCTCACGATCGAGCAGGCGGCGCCCGACGCGCTCGTGATCGACGTGCCGGGCCGCATCGAGCTCGCACGCGGCACGGCGGTCGGCATCGCGATCGCGGCGGAAGGCCTGATCGCACTCGCCGCGTAATAGCGCCCCACGATAGCCAGACACTCCGAGGAACGACGATGCTGCTTGCTCAAATCAGCGATCTCCACATCAAGCGTCCGGGCCAGCTCGCGTACCGGCGCGTCGACACGGCCGCCGCGCTCGCGCGCTGCATCGCGAAGCTGAACGCGCTGGTGCCGCGGCCGGACGCGGTGCTCGTCACCGGCGACCTGACCGACTTCGGCCACGACGACGAATACCGCCATCTGCGCGAACTGCTCGCGCCGCTCGAGATTCCGTATTACCTGATGGTCGGCAATCACGACGACCGTGCGGGGCTGCGCCGCGCGTTCGCCGATCGCCCCGAATTGCACGACGGCGAGTTCGTGCAGTACGCGCTCGACGTCGGCGCCGTGCGCGTGCTCGCGCTCGATTCGCAGGTGCCCGGCACGAGCGGCGGCGACCTGTGCGATGCGCGGCTCGCGTGGCTCGCCGCTCAGCTCGAGGCCGCGGGCGAGCGGCCGGTGATCGTCGCGCTGCATCACCCGCCGTTCACGTCCGGGATCGGACACATGGACGCGCTGCGCCTCGCGCCCGCCGCCGCCGCGAAACTCGATGCGCTGCTGCGCGGCTATCCGAACGTCGAACGCGTGCTGTGCGGCCACGTACACCGGACGATGTTCACGCGCTTCGGCGGCACGCTTGCGTCGGCCGTGCCGGCGCCCGCCCATCAGGTCGCGTTCGACCTGCGCGCGGACGGGCCGTCCGCGTTCCGGCTCGAGCCGCCCGCGTTCGCGGTGCACGTCCATACGCCGGACATGGGGATGACGTCCCACCACGTGTATGTGGACGAAGGCGACGGGCCTTATCCGTTCTACGAGCCGAGCGGCGAGCTGGTCGACTGACGGCGCGCATCGCGTGCGCATGACGGGCGGCTGCGGCCAGCCGTGGCGCGTCGCGTGCTGAGCGCGCCAATAGCGGTCGCTCGCGGCCCGTCATGCCGCGAGTGCGCCGGCCGGCCGCCTGACTGCCCGGCCATCCGGCTCCCCGCCCGGCAGGATTCACGGTGCTCCGGTATGATCGGCACCCTCGATCGGCGCCCGGCCGCCAGCACAACGCCGCTGCGCCGCGCGCCACGCCGTCCAATTCCGTTCCGTTGCCGCCATGCCCGCCGCCCCCACCGACCGTCCGACCGACACCGCCTCGCCCCACTACTCGCGCAGCCTGCTGTTGCTGCTCGCGACGATCGCCGGCGTGTCGGTCGCGAACATCTATTACAACCAGCCGCTGCTCGACAGCTTCCGCTCGGCCTTTCCCGACGGTGCGTCGTGGATCGGCGCGGTGCCGACCGCGACACAGCTCGGCTATGCGGCCGGGATGTTCCTGCTGGCGCCGCTCGGCGACCGTTTCGATCGCCGCGGCCTGATCCTGATGCAGATCGCAGGCCTGTCGATCGCGCTGATCGTCGCCGCGACGGCGCCCACACTGGCGGTGCTCGCCGCGGCGAGCCTCGCGATCGGCGTGCTCGCGACGATCGCGCAGCAGGCCGTGCCGTTCGCGGCCGAGATCGCGCCGCCGGCCGAGCGCGGGCATGCGGTCGGCACCGTGATGAGCGGTCTGCTGATCGGGATCCTGCTCGCCCGCACGGCAGCCGGCTTCGTGGCCGAATATTTCGGCTGGCGGGCGGTGTTCGGCGCGTCGGTCGCGGCGCTCGTCGCGCTGGCCGCGGTGATCGTGCTGCGACTGCCGCGCAGCTCGCCGACGTCGACGCTGCCGTACGGCAAGCTGCTCGGCTCGATGTGGCACCTGGCGGTCGAATTGCGCGGGCTGCGCGAGGCGTCGCTGACGGGCGCCGCGCTGTTCGCCGCGTTCAGCGCGTTCTGGCCGGTGCTCACGCTGCTGCTCGCCGGCGCGCCGTTCCATCTCGGCCCGCAGGCCGCCGGCCTGTTCGGGATCGTCGGTGCGGCCGGCGCGCTGGCCGCGCCTTACGCGGGCCGTTTCGCGGACAAGCGCGGCCCGCGCGCGATCATCTCGCTCGCGATCGCGTTGCTGGCGGCGTCGTTCGTGATTTTTGCGCTGTCGGGAAAAAGCCTCGTCGGGCTCGTGATCGGCGTGATCGTGCTGGATGTCGGCGTGCAGGCCGCGCAGATCTCGAACCAGTCGCGCATCTACGCGCTGAAGCCCGAGGCGCGCAGCCGCGTGAACACCGTGTACATGGTGTGCTACTTCATCGGCGGCGCGCTCGGCTCATCGGTCGGTGTCGTCGCATGGCGCGCGTTCGGCTGGACCGGCTTGTGCGCGGCCGGCCTGCTGTTTACCGCGCTCGCCGGCTGGTTCCACCATCGCGGCACCCGGCACGGCTGAGCACGGCCGGGCGCGCCGGCATCACGCGTCGGCGCGCGTCGCGGCCGGTTCGTCGGCGGGCGGCGGCGTGAATGCCGGTGCGGGTTCGATGACGGCCGCCGGGTCCACGACCGCACCCGGTACCGGCACCGCAAGCGGCACCGCCGACGGCGTGAGGATCGGCGCCGGATCCGGCATCGCAGGCTGATCCGGTGCGAACGCGGCACCCGCTGCCGATTCGGTCGCCACGGCCGTCACGGCCGGCGCGGCCGGCGCTGCGTCGGCTGCCGCGCGGGCCGCGGGCCGGCGCGCGGGGTCGAACAGGAACGACAGCCCGACGCTGCCGAGGATCGCGACCGTCGCGATCACGGTCGCCTTCGTCACGGGTTCCCCGAGCATCAGCGCGCCGAGCGCGACCGCGACGATCGGGTTCACGTACATGCAGCTGCTGGCGATGATCGGGCTCGTATGGCGGATCAGGTAGCCGTACGCGACATACGCGGCCATCGTGCAGAACACCATCAGATACAGGAACGCGAACACCGGGGCGGCCGCAACCTGCTCGATGCGCTCGCCGATCAACCAGGCGGCGATCGTCGACATCAGGCCGCCCAGGCCGATCTGCAGCGATGTCGACAGGAACAGGTCCGACGGCAGCTTGAGCCGCGTCGCGAGATGCGCGCCGCCCGCCCAGAACAGCGCGCCGGCCAGCACGCAGATCGTGCCGAGCGCCGAGTTCGCGGCGGCCGCGCCGCCCGAATTCAGCACGACGATGCCGACCATCCCGAGCGCGACGGCCGACCACTCGCCCTTCGTCACCGGACGCCCGGCAACCGCCGCGATCACGGTCGCGAACAGCGGCACCGTGGCGACCATCACCGCGGCCGAACCGCTGCTGACCGTGCGCATCCCGAGCGCGATCGTGCCGGACGACAGCGCGACCAGCATCGTGCCGACGATCGCCGAGTTGCGGATTTCCAGCAGCGTCGGCCATTCGGGCTTGCGCCGCAGCGCGAAGATGAACAGGCCGATCCCGCCGAGCAGGTTGCGCAGCCCCGACAGCAGCAGCGGCGGGAACGACTGCAGCGCGAAATGCAGGCCGCTGTAGGTCGAACCCCAGACAAAATAGATGAAGACCAGCGCCAGCGCGACGCGGCCGCCGCGGCTTTGCGGCAGGCGGATCCGGATCGGCAGGCGGGCGAAGAAATCGAGGAGGCGGTCGAGCGGCGTCATCGTTCAGCCCACCCGCACGATGGATCGCGTGCTCCGCTGAAAAACGCCGGCGATGCCGGCAAACGGTCCGGACGGGACCAGGAAGGCGGAAGCGAACGTGCGGAACGACATGGCAGTGCGAACGGCGACGAAATGAAAACCGGCAAGCGGCGGCAGAGGGTCAAAAAAACGTGCGCGAACCGCTTCGGCTGCGCACGCCTGACATTATGGCATTACCGATTCGAAAGCATCGTCAGACCTGTCTGAAAGGATATCGACTGATGTTTCGGCGCGACATTTTTCGGCCTCCGGACCAACCGAATCCGGAGCCGGATACCCGCCGCACGGGCGTTTCGGGCCTCTGCGCAACCCTCTTCCGCAATCGCGAACCAACCATCGGCCTGACGGCCAGTCATGCGTATCGCGCGTCGCTTCGCGCTTATCGTGACGGTCAGGCAGGCCCGTCCCGGGTCGCCGACATCCCTTCCTGCGACCTGCCCACTTCCATACAATATTTTGTATAATTCCATCATTCTCCCGCCGAAGCCGGTTGTCTTCGTCGGCAACGCACTCGACGAGCTTCGCGGTTTTCCGCTGGCCGCGCGTCGCGACGCCGGCCACCAGATCGACCAGGTGCAACGCGGCCTGGTCGCCCGCCGCTATCGGACACTGATGATAGAGAGGCAACGATGACCAATGAACGCCATGCGAGCGTGTGGGACGCGATCGAAGGCCAGCCGGCCGAGGCCGAAAACATGAAGCTGCGTTCCGAACTGATGATCGCGCTCAAGCAGCGCATCGCGCAACTCGAACTCAGCCAGGCGCAGGCCGCGAAGCAGCTTGGCGTCACGCAGCCGCGCGTGTCCGATCTGCTGCGCGGCAAGATCAACCTGTTCGGGCTCGACGCGCTCGTGAACATGGCCGCGGCGGTCGGCCTGCGCGTCGATCTGCAGGTGCGCGAATCCGCCTGACGTACCTGACGCAGCGTGAACGCACGGCGGCGGGCCCCGGCGTGCGCCCCCGCCGCTTCACGATCCGCCGAACCAGTTGTATCCCTGATCGACCCAGTAACCGCCCGGGTAGGTATCGGTCACGAAGATTTCCATGATGTGCTTCGGATTCTTGTAGCCGAGCTTGGTCGGCATTCGCAGCTTCATCGGAAAGCCGAATTCCGGCGGCAGGCGGCGGCCGTCGTAGTCGAATGCGAGCAGCGTCTGCGGATGCAGCGCGGTCGGCATGTCGATGCTCTCGTAGTAGTCGTCCGCGCATTTGAAACCGACGTATTTCGCGTGCGTATCGGCACCGGCACGCGCAAGAAACGCGCCGAACGGCGTGCCGCCCCAGCGGCCGATGGCGCTCCATCCTTCCACGCAGATGTGCCGCGTGATCTGCTCCGCGTGCGGCAGCGCATACAGTTCGTCGAGCGTCCACACGCGCTTGCCCGTCACGCGGCCCGACAGCACGAGCCGGTACGTCGACGCGTCGACGTGCGGCACGTCGTCGATGCCGTAGTACGCGTTGAACGGGAACGGCCGCGTGATGTCGGCTTCGGTATAGGTCGGCGCGAGCCGCGCGCCGCTGAATAGCCAGGCCTGCACGCGATCGTTCATGCGCGACACCTGCTCGAGGAACGGATTGACCGACGCGTCGTCCTGCAGCGTGCAGCCGGTCAGCATCGTCAGCCCGCCGAGTGTCAGGATGCGCCGGTTGAACAGCCGCCGCGACGGCATGTCCAGCTCGCGACGCACGTCGAGCTCGAGCGACTGGCGGTCGAGCGTCCAGCGCGAACCGTCGCGCTTGATTTCGGATTCCGACATGATGATTTCCTTCGCCCGGATTTGACGGGTCAGCGCCCGCGCAGCATCGCGAGCAGCGAGCGCGGCACCAGCAGCGCCATCGCGACGTGCACGACGAAGAACGCCACGAGCAGCGACATCGCCCAGAAATGCACGACGCGCGCGTTGTCGTAACCGCCGAACAGTTCGCGCAGCAGCGGAAACTGCACCGACTTCCAGATCGTCAGCCCCGACAGCACCAGCACGATCAGATCGACGATCGCGACCAGGTACGCGGCACGCTGCACCGCGTTGTAGACGTTCAAATCGTCGTGCGCGAGCCGGCCGCGCAACGCGCCGCGCACGTCGCGCCACACGGACGCCGGCGTGACGGGCAGCATCTTGCGCGCGAGTCGTCCGGTCGCGATCGCCATCGTCAGGTAGAACAGCCCGTTGCCGACGAGCAGCCACATCGCCGCGAAGTGCCATTGCAGCGCGCCGCCGAGCCAGCCGCCGAGCGTGATGCCGTGCGCAAACGCGAACGGCGGATAGATCGGCGACGCATCGTAGATGCGCCAGCCGGACAGCACCATCAGGATGGCCGCGAGCGCGTTGAGCCAATGGCTCACGCGCACCCACGGCGGATGGATCGGGGGCGCGGGCGGCGTGGCGGCCGTGCGCGTGGTGGCGGGAACGGTTGGCATGAAGAGGACTCCCGGAACGCTGCGACGAAACGAAACGAGACAAAACGAGACGCGGACGGGCGGCCGTCGTCAAGCACACGCGCCGACCGCCCCTCCTGTCCGGCGCCGTCAGTTCGACGGCGCCATCTTGTCGCCCGACGACTTGCCCATCGCGTCGTGCGACATCGCGTCCTTCTTCATCGCATGCTTCTTCATGGCGCCCTTCTTCATCGCGCCGTCCTTCGCCATCGCATCGTGGCCCATCGCGTCCTTCGACATCGACGAACCGTTTTGCGACATCGCGTCGCTCTGCGCGTACGCGCCCGCGGTGATCGTGGCGAAAGCGGCAACGCAAGCGGCAATCAGTACCTTTTTCATGACATCTCTCCAAGACATGGGTTCAAGGAGCCGAATAGACGGACGACGTCGCGGAAAATGACAGCCGCTGCGAAAATTTCTTTTGAGCGCGTGCGAAGGCGCGTCATGTTGCACCGCTTCGCCGCGGGCGGCCACGCCGTGAGGCCATGCGGCGGCGGCGCGCGCGGCCATTTCGACGGGCCATCGCATCGCCCGCGCTGTGGCGACCGCACCGGGGCAGCCGATCCTCTCCCGGTTGAAACCGCCGCCAAGCCGGTGTATCGTGTGCCCTTGCTAACGCGGGGGTCCTGCAATGCGCTTGGTCAAACAACCGGCATTGCGGGTGAGAAATACCCTTAGAACCTGATCTGGATAATGCCAGCGCAGGGAAGCGTACGGATTTCGCCGCCATCCTTCTGACGAAATCCGCCGCCTCGTCAAACCTCGTCTCCTGCTTAGCTCGAGCCCCACATTCGTCAAGGGCTCCGGGCAAGCGCCGAAGCGCGTGTCCGGCGCTCACACAGGAGATTGCATGAACGCCAATCCGAAGTTTCTGTCCGCCGACGCTCATGTCGATGCCGCGGCCGTCGCCCCGCTTCCGAATTCGCGCAAGGTCTACGTGACCGGCTCGCAGCCCGACATCCGCGTGCCGATGCGCGAAATCACGCAGGCCGACACCCCGACCGGCTTCGGCGGCGAAAAGAATCCGCCGATCTACGTGTACGACACGTCGGGCCCGTACACCGATCCGGACGCGAAGATCGACATCCGCGCGGGCCTGCCCGCGCTGCGCCAGGGCTGGATCGAAGCGCGCGGCGACACCGAGGTGCTCGACGGCCTGTCGAGCCAGTACGGCCTCGAGCGCGCGGCCGATCCGGCCACCGCCGAGCTTCGGTTCCCGGGTTTGCACCGCAATCCGCGCCGCGCCCAGCCGGGCAAGAACGTCACGCAGATGCACTACGCGCGTCAAGGCATCATCACGCCGGAAATGGAATACATCGCGATCCGCGAGAACCAGCGCCGCGCCGAGTACATCGAGAGCCTGAAGTCGAGCGGCCCGAACGGCGCGAAGCTCGCCGCGATGATGGGCCGCCAGCATCCGGGCCAGGCGTTCGGCGCCGCGGCCTTCGGCGCGAACGCGCTCGCCGAGATCACCCCCGAATTCGTGCGCGACGAAATCGCGCGCGGCCGCGCGATCATCCCCGCGAACATCAACCACCCGGAATCCGAGCCGATGATCATCGGCCGCAACTTCCTCGTGAAGATCAACGCGAACATCGGCAACTCGGCCGTCACGTCGTCGATCGGCGAGGAAGTCGACAAGATGACGTGGGCGATCCGCTGGGGCGGCGACACGGTGATGGACCTGTCGACCGGCAAGCACATCCATGAAACGCGCGAGTGGATCATCCGCAACAGCCCGGTGCCGATCGGCACGGTGCCGATCTACCAGGCGCTGGAAAAGGTCAACGGCAAGGCCGAGGATCTCACCTGGGAAATCTTCCGCGACACGCTGATCGAGCAGGCCGAGCAAGGCGTCGACTACTTCACGATCCACGCGGGCGTGCGCCTGCAGTACGTGCCGCTCACCGCGAACCGGATGACGGGCATCGTGTCGCGCGGCGGCTCGATCATGGCGAAGTGGTGCCTCGCGCATCACAAGGAAAGCTTCCTGTACGAACACTTCGAAGAGATCTGCGAGATCATGAAGGCGTACGACGTGAGCTTCTCGCTCGGCGACGGCCTGCGCCCCGGCTCGATCTACGACGCGAACGACGAAGCGCAGCTCGGCGAACTGAAGACGCTCGGCGAACTCACGCAGATCGCGTGGAAGCACGACGTGCAGGTGATGATCGAAGGCCCCGGCCACGTGCCGATGCAGCTGATCAAGGAGAACATGGATCTCCAGCTCGACTGGTGCAAGGAAGCGCCGTTCTACACGCTCGGGCCGCTGACCACCGATATCGCACCGGGCTACGACCACATCACGTCGGGCATCGGCGCTGCGATGATCGGCTGGTTCGGCACCGCGATGCTGTGCTACGTGACGCCGAAGGAGCACCTCGGGCTGCCGAACAAGGACGACGTGAAGGAAGGGATCATCACGTACAAGCTCGCCGCGCACGCGGCCGACCTCGCCAAGGGTCACCCGGGCGCGCAGGTGCGCGACAACGCGCTGTCGAAGGCGCGTTTCGAGTTCCGCTGGGAAGACCAGTTCAACATCGGCCTCGATCCGGACAAGGCGCGCGAATTCCACGACGAAACGCTGCCGAAGGATTCGGCAAAGGTCGCGCACTTCTGCTCGATGTGCGGCCCGCACTTCTGCTCGATGAAGATCACGCAGGACGTGCGCGAGTTCGCGGCGCAGCAGGGCGTGTCGGAAACCGAAGCGCTGAAGAAGGGGATGGAGGTCAAGGCGGTCGAGTTCGTGAAGACCGGCGCCGAGATCTATCACCGCCAGTAAGCCGCCAAGTGGCCGCGGCGGTCCGCCCGGACCGCATCGCGATGCACGGCAAAAGCCCGCTTTCGAGCGGGCTTTTTTGCGCGCCGTCGCACGCCACGTGCCTGCCGGCACAAGGGAAACAATTGATTACGAAACCGCTCGAGGCTTAACAAGTCCTTACAGCAGCCTTATGGAGCGGCGCGTAAATTGGGGTTATGTGCGGCCGACAGCCGGTCGTGCGTTCCTCCGTTCACTACCACAAGGACAATGATCATGAGCTATTCGATTCGGCGTTTTGGGGTATGCGCGCTGCTCGTCGCGACGGTGGCCAGCCTGTCGGCCTGCGATTCGATGACACGACGCCAGCGCGATACGGCAATCGGCGCGGGTGTCGGCGGGGTGGCCGGCGCGGCGATCGGCGGCAACGCGCTGTCGACGCTGGGCGGCGCGGCGGCCGGCGGCCTCATCGGCAACCAGGTCGGCAAGTAAGCCGGCCCGCCGTTCGCGCGACGCGCGGCACCGGTGGGCACGTTTCGGCCAGACGGCGTTTCCGCGATGCGGAAGCGCCGTTTTTGCATCCGGCGACGGGGTTCGCGCCAGCGCGCCGGATCGGCCGCGGAAATGATCCGTTACCGTTTTGCGCAGCGTGTCATCGCCGTGCGGCCTAAGCTTAAGCATCTGCCGATTGCCGGCGCCGCCGGAGAAACACCATGAACAGGACCCTCGTCGCCGCGGCGCTCGCCTGCGCGACACTCGCCGGCTGTTATTACCCTTACGGCTACTATCCGGGCGGCTATTACGCCGCGGCGCCGGTGCAGCCCGCGCCCGTCTATGTCGACCCCGGCCCCACGTACTACTATCCGGCCCCCGCCTATGCGCCGGCATGGGGCGGCTACTGGGGCCCCGCGCTATCGCTGAACTTCGGGTTCGGCGGACGCGGCGGACACGGCGGCTGGCACCATCATTGATCGGCTGAACCGGTCGCGCGGCCGGTTCGCCGCGTCGGCGGCGCACGGATTTCCCGCCGGATTTCCCGTTTCTTGTCGTTTCATCCGATCGTGAAACGACGGCGCGTTAACGCGGTGTAAGATTCAGCGCATCCCGTCCCCTCGCCCGCCACACTCGATGTCGCCCAAGAACGCCTTTCTGCTGACCATCCTTGCCGCCCTGTGGGGCGCGTCGTTCCTGTTCATCCGGATCGGCGTCGCCGAATTCGGCGTCGCGCCGCTGATGGCGCTGCGAGTGGGCATCGGTGCGCTGTTCCTCACGGGCCTCGCGCTGACGCGCTTCAAGCCCGCCGATCTCGGCGCCCGGCTGCGCCGGCACGCGTGGCCACTGTTCGTCGTCGGCGTATTGAACTCGGGCGCGCCGTTCTGCCTGTTCGCCTATGCCGAACTGACGCTGTCGGCCGGCGTGACGTCGGTGATCAACGCGACGACGCCGCTGTGGGGCGCGCTCGTCGCCTACGTATGGCTGAAGGACAAGCTGTCGCTGCCGCGCGCGCTCGGCCTCGTGATCGGTTTTGCCGGCGTGCTCACGCTCGTGTGGGATCAGATCGCGAACGCACACGGCAGCACCGGCGCCAGCGCGACCGCACTTGCGGCCGCCGCCGCGCTCGGCGCGACGCTGTTGTACGGGATCGCCGCCAACTATACGAAGCGCAAGCTCAGCGGCGTCGATCCGCTCGTCAATGCCACCGGCAGCATGATCGGCTCGACCGTGCTGCTGCTGCCGTTCGCGATCGCGACCTGGCCGGCTGCAGCGGTCAGCGCGCATGCGTGGGGCGCCGTGCTCGCGCTCGGCATTGCCTGCACGGGCATCGCGTATTTCATCTTCTTCTACCTGATCGCGCATGTCGGCCCGGCCCGTGCGATTACCGTGACGTTCGTGATTCCCGTGTTCGGCCTGCTGTGGGGCACGCTGTTCCTCGGCGAACGCGTGTCGGTCGTGATGATCGAAGGCTGCGCGATCGTGCTCGTCGGCACCGCGCTCGCGACCGGCGTGATCAAGCGGATTCCCGGGTTCGGCCCGCGCGGCGACGCAACGGTCTGAGCGGCGCGCGGGCCGGCGACGCCCCTCGGTTGCCGCACTTCGACTTCGGTCCAGCCGTGGCCGCGCCCGATCGCGTCGCGTTTCGCCGGAGGCCGACGGCCGCGGCGATCGCAGTGCAGCCGACCGGCTTGTCCGACATTTCCGCGGCTTCGCCCGCCCCGCCCCCCGCCTGCCGTCTCTCGCCTCCCGCATTCTTCGCACGCAATGCACTCGGCACACGCAGCACTGTCGCCGCGTGCACGGCCGGCGGCCGTGGCGCGTGCGTCCTCTCCGGCTAACGCGCGCGCCCAGGCAGCGGTGTAGCGTTTGCGTGTGGAGTTACCCTGATACGCGCGTCGCGCCATTCCCGTTACACTCGGAACACTCATCCGCAGAAGGCGGTCACGATGCTCCACGTTCTCTCGCGTCCACCCGCGCGTGCGACGGCTTCTGCGTGGCGGCACGACACCGCCCCTCCATTCGCCGCCGGGCACCGTTGACATGAAGCCCTCCCGCGACCTCTCGCTCGATTCCGTGCTCGAACGCCTCACGCCGACGCCCGGCGGCTGGATCGCCACGTATCGCGACACGACGCTGCGCAGCGTGTTTCAACCCGTGCTGTCGATCACGCACAAGCGCGTGGTCGGCTATGAAGCACTGCTGCGCGTCGTGGACGCGAACGGCACGCTGGTGTCGCCGATCGCGCTGTTCGACAAGACCCGCGCGGCCGCCGATGCGCTGCTGCTCGACCGCCTCGCGCGCTGCCTGCATACGGCCAACTTCGTCGCGCAAGGCATCGGCGACGGCTGGCTGTTCCTGAACGTGACGCCGCGCGTGCTCGATTCGGGCCTCGTGCAGCGCGAGTTCGTCGAGGCCCTGTGCCGGCATTTCGCACTGCCGCCGAACCGCATCGTGCTGGAAGTCGTCGAGCAGCCGGCGCGCGATGAAGCCGCGCTCGCCCGCACGATCGACATGATCCAGCATCGCGACTTCCTGATCGCGATCGACGATTTCGGCACCGGATTCTCGAACTTCGACCGCGTGTGGCGTGTTCGGCCCGACATCGTCAAGCTCGACCGTTCGCTCGTCGAACGCGCCAACACGTCGGCCGACGATCGCCGCATCATGCATCACCTGGTATCGATGCTCCATCAGGCCGGCGCGATGGTGCTCGCCGAAGGCGTCGAAAACGACGACGCGCTGCAGGCGCTGATGGAAGCCGACATCGATTTCGTCCAGGGCTTCCAGTTCGGTCAGCCCGACGGGTCGATCGCGCACGCGAGCGCCGCGGCACCCGCGATGCTCGACGCCGCATGGCAACGCTTCATCGCCCGCCGGCATGCGCCGGTCGTCGCCGAGCAGCCGGGCTTCGACGCGATCGAGCGGCTCGTGCTCGCCGGCGCGGCCGCGTTTTCCGCGAGCGACAACCTGCACGACGCCGCGCAGCGCGTCTTCACGGTGCCGGCCGCACGCCGCGTGTTCGTCACGGACGAGATCGGCGAACAGTTCCTGCCGTCGATCGGCGCGCGTCCCGAGGACGGCCAGGCGATCGGCACGCGACTCGCACCACTGTTCCCGGAAACCCACAGCAACTGGTCGCGGCGGCCGTACTTCCAGCGCGCGGTCGCGGCGCCGGGACGCGTCGCGCTGATGGGGCCGCACTTCTCGCTGACCGAAGGCCGCGACTGCTATACGGCGGCCGTCGCGATTCGCGCGCAGAGCCGCCTCGTCGTGTTCTGCGTCGACTTCGTGCTCGACAGTGCGGGAACCGTGATGCGATAGCCGGCGCGGCGGTACGGGTTCGTTCGCCCCGCCCGGCCGATCGGCCTTTCGTCAGTCGATCACCTTTCCTCTGCCCGACTTCACCACGCTGCGGCGCGACTTGTGTTCGAGCCGCCGCTCCTTCGATGCGCGCGTCGGCCGTGTCGCGACCCGCGCACGCGGCGTGAACGCGACGCTGCCGATCAACGCATCGAGCCGCGCGAGCGCCGCGTCGCGGTTTTTCTCCTGGGTGCGGTATTCCTGCGACTTGATCACCACGATGCCGTCGCGCGTGATGCGCTGATCGGACAGCGCGAGAAGCCGCTCCTTGATGACGGGCGGCAGCGACGACGCGCGGATGTCGAAGCGCAGGTGAATCGCGCTCGACACCTTGTTGACGTTCTGTCCGCCGGCGCCCTGCGCGCGCACGGCCGTCCATTCGACTTCGGCCGGATCGAGCGTGTAGCGGATCATCATCGCGGCGTCTCCTCGCGGCGCCGCGCGAGCGCCTCGTCGACGCGGGCCGCGAGCCCCGAATCGCGTTGCGTGCGTGTGGCGACCGCTTGCGCCAGCACGCGCCGCGGGCCGATCACCTGCACGCGCGCGCGGGCGCGCGTGACGGCCGTGTACACGAGTTCGCGCGTGAGCACGCGGCCGAACGATGCCGGCAGCACGAGCGCGGCCTCGTCGAATTCGGAGCCCTGCGATTTGTGGACCGTCAGCGCGAACGCCGTTTCGTGCGGCGGCAGCGCGGCAGGCGATACCGCGCGCGCGGTGCCGTCGGCGCGCCGGAACCACACGCGCAGCACGCCGTGCGCGTCTGGCAGCGCGATGCCGATGTCGCCGTTGAACAGCCCGAGCGCATAGTCGTTGCGCGTCACCATGATCGGCCGCCCGGTGAACCAGTGTGCGCCGACCGCGAGCGGCACGCGAGCGGCATGCCGCACGTGCGTGGCCACCAGCGCATTGACGTGCTCGGCGCCACGCGAGCCGGTGCGCGTCGCGCACAGGATCCGGAAGCGGTTGAGCGCATCGAACAGCGGCAGCGGATCCGGCACCGGTTCGGACAACGCGGTGCGCAATGCATCGAGGTATGCGCCGAACCGGCGCGCGAGCCGCTCGACCGTCGACGCCGCCAGCATGTCGCCCGCATCGTCATGAAACGACGCTGCAGCCGCATCGTCGTTCGGCAGTGCGTCGAGCGCGGCCTGCACGTCGCCACGGCGGATCGCGAGCGACAGGCGGCCGATCGGCGAATCGAGACCGAAGCGGTAATTGCGTTCGAGCCACACGACGCAGTCCGCGAGCGGCGCGGGCGCGGGCGGAACGACAGCCGTTTCGCCCGCGCGCGTGGCGGCGGCCGACGCGCGCGCCATGTTGCCCGCGTCGCTCGGGTCGAATGGCGCCAGCTCGACCGCGTCGAGCCACGCAAGCTCGCCGGCCTCGATCCAAGCGGGACCAGCGGTCGCGGAGGGGCCGTCGATGTCGGTCGGTGCAGGTGCGGATGCAGCAGACGGCAACAAAGCGGCCGGCGAGGCGACGTCGGCGGGAGAAGCCGCGTCGTCCTGCGGGTCGTCGTCGAACAGTGACGCCTGGCGCGTATCCACGTTGCGCCGCGCAGCTGGCTTGTGCGCAGCGGGCACCAATGCCGACGCGGATAGCGCCGCGGCGGCCGGAGCCGAAACCGAGGCCGGGGCCGGACCGGTTCCCGCTTGCGCCATCTCGCCGTCCGGCACCGGCAACGCGGCGACGAAAGCCGCTTCGTCGATCCCGAGTGCATGCGCGATACGCGTGCGTGCCGCGGCGGTGAACGTCGGCCGCGCGCTGAGTTCCGCGAACACGGCACCGGCCTCGACCGCGGCAAGCTGGTCCTTGTCGCCGAGCAGCACGAGCCGCGCACCGGGCGCGAGCGCGTCGAGCAGATGGGCGGCGAGCGCGACGTCGATCATCGACGCCTCGTCGACCACGATCAGGTCGTACGGCAACGGGTTGTCGCGATGATGGCGAAAGCCCGCCCCCCCGCCGCCGCCCAGCAGGCGATGCAGCGTATACGACGTGTCGGGCAGGCGCGCGGCCAGTTCCGGCGGCAGGTCGCCCGCCCGCGCGTGCAGCGCTTCCTGCATGCGCTGCGCGGCCTTGCCGGTCGGTGCCGCGAGCGCGATGCGCAACCCCGGATGCGCGTCGAGCAAACACGCCAGCACGCCGACGACCGTCGTCGTCTTGCCGGTGCCGGGACCGCCGCTGACGATCGTCACCCGCCCCGTCAGCGCCACGATCGCCGCGACGCGCTGCCAGTCCACTTCGCCCGTCGCCGGCCCGAAGTAACGCGCGAGACTGTCGCGCAACCGTTCGGGCGACAGCGCATCGCCCGGCGCGGCGGCGCCGGCCTGCGCGACCAGCGCCTCGGCAAGCCGCCGTTCGTAGTCGAAATAGCGCGACAGATAGAGATGATCGTGCCGATCGACGATCAGCGGCCGCTCGTCGCCGCGCGAGAGCGTGCCGAACGCCACCAGGCCGCTCGCGGCGAGCGCCGCGCGCACCTCGTCGATCGTCGCCTCGTAACGCTGCGCGAGCGCACCGAGCGCGACGCATACGTGGCCGCCGGCGGTCGCGCGACTCGTCGCGAACGCGGCACGCGCCGCCCAGCGCGCGGCCGCGGCCGACGCACCCGCGCCGCGCGACAGGTCACCGATGCGGCGCGCGAAACCTTCCGCGAGCGCGATGCCGAAATCGGCGGGCTCGGGCAGGCGCGCGACGAGGCCGCCGGTGAATTCGAGCATGTCGTCGGACACGTTCATGCGCGGCCCCCTTCCATCATCCGGTCGAGCGCGTCGACGAGTTCGCGCGCGGGCCGCCGCGCATGCACGCCGGCCGGTTCGCCGCCGCTGCGCCAGCCGGGCCGCACGCCACGCACGAACAGGTACAGGTAGCCCGCCATATGCGTGTCGTAGTCGTAGCCGGGCAACCGGCCGCGCAGATAGCGATGCAGCGCGACCGTATAGAGCAGCGCCTGCAGGTGATACGCGTGATCGGCCATCGCGACGTCGAGGGCGCGCGGGCCGTAGGCATCCGGCGTGTTGCCGAGATGGTTCGACTTCCAGTCGACGATCCAGAAACGGCCGTCGTGTTCGACGATCATGTCGATGAAACCCTTGATGAAACCGGTGAGCATGCCGGCGTCCAGCGCAACGTCCGGATAGCCGTGCGCGACCAGCAGCCGGCGCAGCGCGCTCAACTCGAGCGACGGCGCCGGGAACAGGAAACCCATTTCGTCGAGCCGCTTCGCGGGATCGAGAACCGCCAGCCGCATGCCCGGCACGAGCTCCGTGCGCACGACATCGTCGACGAGCCGCGCCATCATCGCCGGCAGGCGCGTCGCGAGTTCGGGCGCGGCCTCGACCGGCCGGTCGTGCAGCGCGCCGAGCGCGGCCTGGTGCCACGAATCGGGCTCCGTGAACCGGCTGAGTTCGAACAGGCGGTGCAGGCACTCGCCCGCTGCCGCCCCGCGCGGAAACACGAGGATGTCGTCGTCCGGCGGCTCGGCCGCGACCGTCTCGGCGATGGCGAACGCGCCGTCCGGCGTCGCGGCGGCAAGCGCATCGTGATCGGGCCGCAGCTCGTCGTCCGGCACGAGCGCGACGCCCGCCTCCTCGCGCGCCATCGACGCGGTCAGCGAACTGAAGCTCGCCATCCGCCACGCGTCGCGCAGCACGCGCGTCGCATGGCGTGCCGCGAGCGTCTGCGATGCATCGTGGCCGGCGGCCAGGCGCTCGCGACGCGCCGGCACCGGCAACGGCGCGACGCTCACCGGGCCACCTGCGAGCGCTTGCCACGCGGTATCGAGCGCGGCTTCGTCGGGCGGCTCGTCGAGCCACGCGTCGAACGACTGGCCGGCGCCGGCCACGAGCCAGTTCAGCACGCTGCGCCGCGCCTCGCGGGTCGAGCGCGACGACAGATAAGGCCCGGCAACGAGATAGCACCGATAGACCGCGCGCGTGAGCGCCACGTAGACGAGTCGCGCGCGCTCCGCCGCCTGCTCGCGCAACGCCTGGCGCGCGGCATGCTCGGCGGCTGCGTCGTCGCATCCGTAATGCAGCACGGCGTCGCCCGCGTCGTCGTGATACTCGCGTGCATCGGGCAACCCCGACGCGGGCGGCTCGCGCAGCCCGCCGTCGTTCAGGAATGGACAGAACACGACCGCGTATTCGAGGCCCTTCGACTTGTGCACGGTGACGATCTGCACGAGGTTGCGATCGGATTCGAGACGCAGCTGCGCCTCCTCTCCACCGCCGTCGAGGCGTTGCGCGGCGAGCCAGCGCAGCGTCGGCGCAATGCCCGGCTGCGCGGACGCGCGCGCCTGCGTCAGTTCGGCCAGATGGTTGATGTCGGTCACGCGGCGCTCGCCATCGGCGCCGGCCATCAGCCGCTCGGCGATCCGCAGCTCGCGCGTGAACGTGCGCCACATCACCGCGAAGCCGCGTTCGCGCCACAGCAGCCGGTAGCGCGAGAAGCGCTCGACCCAGCTCATCGCATCCGTGCTGTCGGCCGCTTCTCGCGACGCATCGCCATCACCCTGCTCCATGCGCCACAGCGCACCCGCATCGAGGCCGAACCAGTCGGCCGCCAGCGCCGAGCGCAGGCGCCGCAGGTCGCCCGGCGCGTCGATCGCCGCCAGCACGCGTTCGAGCTGCTCCGCGTCGCCGGTCGAAAACACCGATGCCTGCGCGAGCTCGACGCTGCCGATACCCCATGTGGCGAGCACGCGCTTCACGAGGCTGCCCTGCCGGTGCGTCTGCACGAGCACCGCGATGTCGCCCGGCGACAGCGGCGTGTCGCCGAGCCGGGCCTGCCCTTCCCGCGCACCGCGCATCAGCCGGGCAATCTCGGCCGCGCATGCCTGAGCGGCCTGCGCCTGCGCGTCGCGCTTGAGCAGCGTGCCGTCGCCGCCGGGCAGCGCCCAGATCCGGAAATCGCCGGCCGGGCCCGGATCCGTCTCGTCGACGAACGGCGCCCGCACGCGCGTGCCGGCCCGCACCGCGTAGTAGTCGAGCCCGTCGAGCACGAACGCGCGCGGGTTCGACATGAAGAAACGGTTGCACGCGTCGACGATCGCCGGCGTCGAGCGCTGGTTGACCGCGAGCGTATAGCACGCGCTCGCGCTGGCCCGCGCGGCGAGATAGGTGTGCAGGTCCGCCGCGCGGAAGCTGTAGATCGCCTGCTTCGGATCGCCAACGAGAAAGAGCGGCCCGCCCGGCGCGAAGATCCGGTCGAAGATCGCGAACTGCAGCGGGTCGGTATCCTGGAACTCGTCGATCAGCGCGGCCGGATAGCGCGCGCGCAGCGTCTCGGCGAGCCACGGATGCGCATGCAGCGCGTGATACAGGTTCGCGAGCAGGTCGTCGAACGACACGACGCGACGCGTGCGCTTGCGTTCGGCCAGCTCGGCCGGCGCGGTATCGAGCCAGTCGGCGATCAGCGCGAGCCAGCGCGCATGCTGCGCGGCCTCGGCCGCGGCCACCGCTGCTGCGAGCGCATCGGCGACGTCGAAGAACGCGTGTTCGGGCGTCGCGCCCCCCTTTTTCGTCGCCTTCACCAGCGCGGTGCGCGTGAGCTTGAGCGCGGCCTTCGGCAGCGTGGCCGTTGCGTTGCCCTGCGCGAAATGCGCGGACCACGCGGCGAGCGCATCGGCAACCGCGTCGGGCTTGTGCGAGCGCTGGTTGAGCGCGGGCTGCGCGGTGCGCAGCAACGCATCGATCGCGTCGCGCTCGGCGGCCCACATCCGTGCGGCCTCCGCAAAACACTCGGCGGCGGCGGCCTCCGCCGATTCGTCCGGTTCGACGACGCCGTCCCAGCGCAGTGCGGCGAGCGGCTTCTTCAGCCGGCGCGCGAGCTGGGCGTCGAGCGCAGCCGGGCCCGCGCCCGAATCGACGAGCCACGTCGCGAAGCCGGGCCAGCGCGCGGCCATCGGCTCGACACGCGTGCGCCAGAAGTCCGCCGCAAGCTCGAAGCGCAGCGCCGCATCGTCGGCCTGCATCTCGAACGCGAACGGCATCGCGGCCGCGAACGGCGCTTCCTGCAGCGCGCGCTGGCAGAACGCGTGGATCGTGTGGATTGCCGCCTGGTCGAATGCACGCAGCGCGCGCCGGATCCGCTTCGCGGCGGTTTCGGTGTCGAGCGCGCCGGCCGCGCCGAGCGTCGTCTCGAGCAGGCGCGCGACGAACGGATCGCCGCCGTCGTCGCCGGTATCGAGCGCATGCGCGAGCTGCGCGAGCCGCCCGCGAATCCGCTCGTGCAGTTCGGCCGTCGCCGCCTTCGTGAAGGTCACGACGAGGATTTCGTCCGCGCCGAGATCCTTTTCGAGCAGCAGGCGCACGTAGAGTGCACAAATGTTCCACGTCTTGCCGGTACCGGCCGATGCCTCGATCTGATTGACGCCGTCGAGCGGGCACGCGAACACGTCAAGCTCGAGCGCCGCCAGCGGCTGGGATGCGGCGCTCATGCGACCTCCTTCAGGTGTTCCAGCATCGGCTCGAATACGAGCCGCGCGAGTGTGCCGAACGGCTCGTCGAGCGACGGATGCGCGCCGCGCCATGCGATCGCGATCGCCGGATCGTCGGCTTCGCTCGCCACGCGCTCGTTGATCCACACGCTCGCGGCCTTCGCCTCGCCGTCGGACATGCGCGCCCATGCGCTGCGCGGGAAGAAGCGCAGCGGCATGCGCCGCCCGGCACGAAACAGCGCGGCGAGCGGCGCGAGGCGCTCGAGCGGCGCCGCGACCGGCGTGAGCTCGAATGCGCCGCCGCTGCCGAACCACAGCGTGCGGCGCGGGCCGTCGGGCTCCACCGCGCAGTAGACGAGATGCGCGAGCCACGCGGACAGGTAGTCGCGCGAGCTCGGCCGTGCATAGCGATAGATGATCTGGCCGGCCGGCGTCAGCCGGTTCAGCGTGCCGTGCAGCTCGAGCGGCGCACTCACCGCGTCGTCCGACAGCATCGCGTCATCGGCGCCGAACAGCGCCTGGTCGGTGTCGGGCCATGCGGGCGCGATCGACAGCGTGAACGGCCGCCGCTCCATCCCGTCGGCCAGCGCATGGCGCACGTTCGACGCAAGCTGCGTCATCGCGCCGAGTGCCTGGTCGCGCCAGACGGCGCCCGTCGCACCGCCCGGCAATTCCGGGCTGGCGTCCGCGATGCGCAGCGCATGATCGTGCACGCCCCCTTCCTCCGATTCGATCAGGAGCGGCAGCAGACGCTCGGCGAGCGCGTCGCTGCCGGCGAAGTCGAGCGCGAACGGCTCCGTGTCGAGCAGTTCGGCCTGCGCGTCGGACAGCACGATGCCGAGCCGCGCGCGCAGCAGCGCGCGGGCCGGATGCCGCCAGAAGCGTTCGAATTCGCTGAACGCAACGGCCTCGACCGGCTCGGCCGGCAGCGGCTGCGCGAAGAACGGCTGCTCGCGCGTCGCATCGCGCGCGGCTTCGGCCGCGAGCAGCGAAGCAAGCGTCGCGCGCTCGGCGTCGTACGAAGCCAGTTCACTGCCGGGGCGGAAATACTCGGCCGCGAACGGTTGCAGCGGATGCTCGACGATGAACGCGCGCCGCGCGGCGTCGACCGCATCCGGCGCGGCGTCGGCGCCGGCCGTGACGAGCGCGAGATGGTCGAGCAGTTCGTCGACGAGCGCCGCGGGCGGCAACGGGGCGTTGTCGCGAATGCTGCGCCCGGTATACGCAATCAGCAGCCGATCGCGCGCGGCCAGCAGCAGGTCGAGAAAAAGGTTGCGCTCGTCGTCGCGGCGCTGCCGGTCGCCGAGCTTCGGGAGCACGGCCATCAGGTCGAATTCGTCCGCACGCGCGAGGCTCGGCAGCACGCCGTCGTCCATCCCGAGCAGGCACACGACGCGGTACGGCAAGCCGCGCAGGCTCGTCAGCGACGAGAACGTGACGCCGCCCCACGGCACCCCGCCGCGCGCCGGATCGTCGAGCGCGGCCGCCAGCCCCGCGCGCACGACGGCCGCGGGCAACGCCTCGTCGGGCGCCCCTTCCGTCATCGCGGCGAGCATCGCGTCGAGCGCGTCGCGCACGCCCGCGAGCGCATCGGCATACGCGGCGCCGGAGTCGAAGAAGCGCGCCAGCGTATCGGCGAACAGTTCGCTCCATGCGCGCGGCGCGTGCGCGTCGGCGAGCCGCCGCGCGAAGCCGTCGAGATCGTCGGTGAAGCGCGCGAGCCGGCCGAGCAGTTCGGCCTCGCTGCCGGTGGCCGCCTCGATCGGCAGCCACGCGCCGACCGGTGCCGCGCCTTCGGGCATCGCATAGCCGAGAAAGAGCCGCGCGAGCGCATCGGAGAACGTATGGCGCGGCGCCGGCACCGCCGCATCGTCGCTCGCCGTCGGCGACAGCCCGCGGCGCGCGCCGGCGGCCGCGAGCCAGGTCTGCACTGTTTCGAGCGCGGCCGCGTCGATGCCGTAACGGGCCGCCACCGCGTCGACGCGCAGCCATTCGACCAGCTCCGGCGCGCCGACCTGGCGCTCCGGCAACGCGAGCCATTCGAGCAGCACGCGCGCGACCGGGTTCGCCTGCGACGGCGGCAGGCCGGTAACGCGGTAAGGCACGCGCGCGCCGCCGGCGCCCGCCGTGCCGAACACCGCATCGATCAGTGGCCCGGCCGCCGCGAGATCGGCAACCGCCACCAGCACGTCGGACGGCTGCAGCGTCGCGTCGGCATCGAAGCAGGCGAGCAGGCGGTCATGCAGCACCTCGAGCTGGCGCGCGAGGCTGTGGCACACGTGCACCTCGATCCCGCGCTCGGCCGGTGCGTCGCCGAGTTCGGCTTCCGGCTGCAGGTCGAGAATCGCGTTCTGCACGCGCGCGAGCCAGGTCGGCGCGGGATTCCCGACGAAACGCGATGCATCGCCCGACGCGGCGCTTTCAGTCAGTTCGTGCAGCATGTGCAACTGCGCCTGCGTCTGCCGGCCCCACTCCGCGAGCAGCGGATGGCCGACTTCCTGATAGTCGAGCCGGCCGGCCGCGTCGAGCGCCTCCGCGTGCGCGGCGGTGACGATATCGAACCAGAACTCGCGGCACGGGTTGAGCGCATAGACACGCACGTCGATCCAGCGCGACAGCTCGCGCAGCAGCGCGACGTGCAGTGGCGGCATCGTCGGCAGCGCGAACACGCTGACCGACTCCGGCCAGTCGACCCGCTCGGCGGTGTCGGGATCGAGGTTGCGCGCCTCCACGAGGAAACGGTGCGCGGGCGGTGTGCCGCTGTCGCTCAGCTCCGCGAGCAGCGCGCGCCACAGTGCGGCCTGCCAGTGCTCGTCGTCGCGCGCGGCGTCGCTGATCCCGCGCGGCGCGGCGTCGCCCGCGAGCACCGATTCGCCGGCCTGCCACGCGGCCAGCCATTCGGGCCGATAGGTCAGGTAATGATCGAGCACGGCCGCGACACGCTGCGCCAGTTCGTAGCGCATCGCATCGTCGGACGCGGACAGATAGGCGGCCAGCCGCGGCGACGCGAGCCACGGCGCGCCGCCCGCGGCCTGCGCGAACAGCCGGTAGCAGCGCCATACGAGGCGGTCGGGCGAGAATGGCGAGCGCTTGGGTACCTCCATCACGCGGCCGATCTGCGCCCACAGCCATTGCGCGAGATACGTGAACTCGACGTTCGCGCACACGCCGTGACGTGCGGCGATGTCGAGCTCGAGACGGCGGCGCAGCGCCGCGCTCGGCACGATCACCTGTTGCTGCGCCCACGGGCCGTGACGGGCCGGGAAGGCGGCGAGATCGTCGAGCAGCGCGTCGGCCAGCGTTTCGTGACGGTTCGAATAGAAGAGATGGAGCATGAAGCGGGTGTCTGAGCGTCGCGCCGGCCGGGCCGGGCGAACAGGAGCACCAAGGATAGCAAAAGGGCCGTCGCAAAGCCCCTCGGCCGAATGGCCAGGTTTTGCGGACCGCGAAATACGATAGACTCGTCGCCAGTCAATACGCCGCCCCGGGCGTCTTCGTCTGTCATTCAGCCCATCGATGCGCTATTCGGTCGAAATCAGAAAGTTTTTCTACAGCCAGTACTTTTTCGGCGGCCTGCGGATCGCGGTCGGCGTGTCGCTGCCGGCCGTGCTGTGCCTGATCGTGTTTCACAACCGGGATCTGGGCTTCACGATCTCGACCGGCGCGCTCGGCGCGTGCGTCGTCGACATGCCGGGCCCGCTCAAGTACAAGCACAACGAGATGCTCGCGTGCAGCGTGATCGGCTGCCTGGCCGCGCTCGCGACCGGCCTCGCCACGCCGAACATCTTCGCGCTGTGGCTGACGATCGTGCCGCTCACGTTCGTGCTGTCGCTGATCGTCGTGTACGGCAACCGCTGGCCGCAGATCAGCTTCGCGACGCTGTTCATGATGGTGATGACGCTCGAGGACAAGTTCACGCCGCTGCAGGCGTTCATCAACGCCGGCTGGATTCTCGCCGGCGGCCTCTGGTACACGTACTGGGCGACGCTCGTGTCGCAATGGCAGGCGCGCCGGATCGAGCAGCAGGCGCTCGCCGAAAGCCTGTTCGCGTGCGCCGACTACCTGCTCGCGCGCGCGCAGTTCTACGATCTCGACGCCGATCTCGACGATTGCTACCGCAACCTGGTCGCCAAGCAGATCACCGCGGTCGAAACGCAGGAAACCGCACGGGACATCGTGCTGCGCAACCTGCCGAAGCTGCGCCGCGGCAAGCTCGACCCCGGCCGCACGACGATGTACAACCTGTTCATCAACAGCGTCGACCTGCACGAGCTGTTCGTCGGCGCGCACACCGACTACCCGCTCGTGCGCAACACATTCGGCGGCTCGGACCTGATCATTTTCTACCGCGACCTGATCCGCAAGGCGGCCGCCGATCTCGAGGAGATCGGCCTCGCGGTGCTCGAGAACCGCGCGCCGCATTCGCGCATCAGCGTGAAGGCCGAACTGCGCGCGATCGAGTACGAGATCGAGCTGATGCGCAAGAAGAACTTCGCGGCCACCAACGCGGAAGCGTACGCGGCGGTGGTCGCGACGTTCCGGCGCATCTGGAGCGCGACGCGCCTGATCGACCGGATGCGCCGCAACCTGTCGGGCCATGCCGATCCGCAGCAGACGGAGCTCAAGATCGACAAGGCGCTCACGCGCTTCCTGCAGCGGCGCCGAATGTCGCCGCTGCTGATCTTCTCGAACCTGAACATGCGCTCGCCGAGCTTCCGCCATGCGCTGCGCGTGACGATCGCGGTGGCGGTCGGCTTCTGGCTCGGCCGGCTGCTGCCGCTCACGAACGCCTACTGGATCGTGATGACGACCATCATCATCCTGAAGCCCGGCTATTCGCTGACCAAGCAGCGCAACGCGCAGCGGATCATCGGCACGCTGATCGGCTGCGCGGCGAGCATCGCGCTGATCTACACGGTCAAGGCGCCGCACTTGCTGATCGCGATCATGTTCGGGTCGATGGTGATGAGCTACAGCCTGCTGCTGTTCAACTACGCGGCGAGCGTCGTGTTCACGTCGTCGTACGTGCTGCTGATGTTCCATCTGCTCGCGCCGGGCAGCATGCGCATCATCGGCGAGCGCGCGATCGACACCGTGGTCGGCTGCATGATCGCGATCGCCGCGAGCCGCCTGTTCCCGTACTGGGAATACCGGCTGATGGGCAAGCTCGTCACCGACATGCTGACGTCGACGCGCAAGTATTTCGAGGCCGTGTGGCGCGCCGGGCGCGGCGCGTCGCCGCCGCCCGTGCCGGCCGCCGACGGCGCGGCCGTCGTGCCGGTCGTCGCCGCGGCGATCGAAGCACCCGCCACCACCCTCGACGACGACTACCGCTACCGCCTCGCGCGCAAGGACGTCCACATCGCGTTCGCGAACCTCGGCCAGGCCTTCCAGCGGATGATGATCGAGCCGAAGGCACACCAGCGCTTCGTGCCGGAACTGAACGACCTGCTCGTGCAGACCCACGTGCTCGGCGCGCAGATCACCGCGGCCGCACCGCTGATCCGCAGCGCGTGCACGGTCGACGAGCGTCTCGCTCACGACGACGCGCTGCACCGCGGCCTGTCCGCCGTGCTCGAGAACCTCGAGAAGGCGGAAGCCGGCGAACCGCCGCCGGCCGACCAGCTCGACGCGGCGAAGCAGATCACGCGCGACCTCGACGCGATGGTTGTGTCCGCGGAAAAATCCGACGCGGTGGGCGCCGACCTCACGCACGACCTGAAGGTGCTCGCGCACCAGTGCAAGCAGATGCTCGCGTCGTCGCTGCTGATCCGCAAGGACGCAAGCGTGATCCGCCTGCCCGCATGACGTTGTTCCATCGCCGGCCGCCTGCGCAAGCGGGCCGGCCGGCGACGCTGCCGTTTCCGCAACACCCTCCCGCAGCATGATCCGCCCGCCCCACACGGCCCGCGCGCGCGCCGCGCGACTGCCCCACCCCCGATTCCGCCGGTTGCGCCAGTCAGGGAATACCCGATTCCGGTCCCATGGCCCGGCTTGTTATCATTTGTTCACATTTAAGTTGTATAGACAACTTAAGCCAGCAGGACCGGCCCCGCTCGCCCGGTCCGTCGCATAACGATTCGGAGACTCGATGAAAAACTTGCAGCGCCACCTGAGCGCGCGGCACATCCGCTTTCTCGCGCTGGGCTCGGCGATCGGCACCGGCCTGTTCTACGGCTCGGCGTCCGCGATCCAGCTCGCGGGCCCGGCGGTGATCCTGGCCTACATCCTGGGCGGCGCGGCCGTCTACATGGTGATGCGCGCACTCGGCGAGATGGCCGTGCGCGAACCCGTCGCCGGCTCGTTCGGCCATTACGCGACCGAAAACCTCGGCCCGTTCGCGGGCTTCGTCACCGGCTGGACCTACACGCTCGAAATGGTGATCGTCGCCATCGCCGATATCACCGCGTTCGGCATCTACATGGGCTTCTGGTTTCCGGACGTCCCGCAGTGGATCTGGGTGCTCGGCGTCGTCGCGGTCATCTGCGGGCTGAACCTGTGCCACGTGAAGGTGTTCGGCGAGCTCGAGTTCTGGCTGTCGATCATCAAGGTCGGCGCGATCGTCGCGATGATCGGCGGCGGCGTCGCGATCCTGCTGACCGGCATGCACTTCGGCCATGCGGCGGACGTGCCGACGTTCGCGAACCTGTGGAACCACGGCGGCTTCTTCCCGAACGGGATCGGTGGGCTGATCGCGTCGCTGTCGGTCGTGATCTTCGCGTACGGCGGCATCGAGGTGATCGGGATGAGCGCCGGTGAGGCGAAGGATCCGGAGCGCGTGATTCCGCGCGCGATCAACGCGGTGCCCGCGCGCATCCTGCTGTTCTACGTGCTGACGATGGTCGTGCTGATGTCGATCAGCCCGTGGACCGGCGTCGGCAGCGACGGCAGCCCGTTCGTGCAGATCTTCTCGGCGCTCGGCGTGAAGTCGGCCGCGACGATCCTGAACCTCGTCGTGATCAGCGCGGCGATCTCGGCGATCAACAGCGACATCTTCGGCGCAGGCCGGATGATGTTCGGGATGGCGCGGCAGGGCCAGGCGCCGCGCGTGCTGATGACGACGTCGCGGCACGGCGTGCCGTGGGTCACGGTGCTGGTGATGGCCGGCGCGCTGCTGGTCGGCGTGGTGCTCAACTTCCTGATGCCGAAGGACGTGTTCCTGGTCGTCGCGGCGATCGCGACGTTCGCGACTGTGTGGGTGTGGCTGATGATCCTGCTGTCGCAGGTCGCGATGCGCCGTCGCCTGTCGAGCGCGGAAGTCGCGGCGCTGAAGTTCAAGGTGCCGCTGTGGCCCGTCGCGCCCGCGCTGACGATCGCGTTCATGGGTTTCGTGATCGTGATGCTAGGCTGGTTCGAGGACACGCGGGTCGCGCTCTACGTCGGCGCGGCATGGCTCGTGCTGCTCGCGGTCGTGTTCTACGCACGGATCCGCCCGAAGTTTGCGCCTGCGTCACGATGACGCACGACTGATGCTCTGTGCGGTGCGCCGGCTTCGGCGCCCGCGTCTCTCCCGGCGTAACGCGACGCATCGCGCGTCGCCCGCCGCGGCTGTTAGCCTTCCCACCGTTCCTGCGCATCGCCGGCTGCCCGCCCGGGCCGCGCGGCGATCATGCGCGTACGTACCCGCGTCAGTGCGACGCGGCGCTCGCGGCCTCGGCCGGATGGGCCTCGTCGTATGCGTGCTTCTGCGAGATCGCGTTGTACAGGATCGTCCCGATCACGAGCAGCACGGCCACGACGATCAGGATGCTCACGTTGCGGACTGGGTTCTTCTTGCGCTGGTCGTTCATGGTCGGTGCGGCTCCGTGGAATTCGTCGAAGCGGGCATTCTACGCGCTTGCGCCCGCGCTGCGACGCCCCATTGCCCGCCCGCCATCCGCCGCCTCCCGCAAGCTTTCATTTGATAATCGTTCCCATTTCGATCTAGAATCCGAAATCTTTCGCTTTGTAATGTTTCGGGTCGCCCGGGCGGCAGGCACGCCCCGAAACGCCTCTTCGTCCGCCTGCCTCACCGGAGTCTCCATGTCGAATCCGCGCACCCGCCTGCTGCCGCTCGCCGGCGCCCTCGCTCTTGCCGCCGCCGCGTTCGCGCCGCCGGCCCTGGCCGCCGAGGAAGTGAGCCTGTACACCACCCGCGAGCCGAAGCTGATCCAGCCGCTGATCGACGCGTTCACGAAGCAGAGCGGCGTCAAGGTCAACACGGTGTTCGTGAAGGACGGCCTGCTCGAGCGCGTGAAGGCGGAGGGCGCGCAGTCGCCGGCCGACGTGCTGATGACGGTCGACATCGGCAACCTGCTCGACCTCGTCGATGGCGGGCTCGCGCAGCCGATCCGCTCGAAGGTGCTCGACGACGCGATTCCGGCGAACCTGCGCGGCGCGCAAGGCGACTGGTATGCGCTGTCGCTGCGCGATCGCGTGCTGTATGTGGAGAAGGACCTGAAGGTCGACGCGTTTCGCTACGAGGATCTCGCCGATCCGAAATGGAAGGGCAAGGTCTGCATCCGCTCGGGACAGCATCCGTACAACACGGCGCTCGTCGCGGCGATGATCGCGCACGACGGCGAAGCCGCAACCGAAAAATGGCTGCGCGGCGTGAAGGCGAACCTCGCGCGCAAGGCGACGGGCGGCGACCGCGACGTCGCGCGCGACATTCTCGGCGGCATCTGCGACGTCGGTCTCGCGAACGCGTACTACGTCGGCCACATGAAGAACGCGGAAGCCGGCACCGATGCACGCAAGTGGGGCGACGCGATCAAGGTCGTGCGGCCGACGTTCGCGAACGCGAAGAGCGGCGGCACGCACGTCAACGTCAGCGGCGCGACGGTCGCGAAGCACGCACCACACAAGGCCAACGCGGTGAAGCTGCTCGAGTACCTCGTGTCGCCCGAAGCACAGGCGCTGTATGCGCAGGCGAACTACGAATACCCGGTGCGCGCGAACGTGAAGCTCGATCCGGTGATCGCGAGCTTCGGCACGCTGAAGGTCGACCCGCTGCCGCTGACCGACATCGCGAAGCATCGCAAGGCGGCCAGCCAGCTCGTCGACAAGGTCGGCTTTGACAACTGATGCATCGCTCGCCCGCGCGCGCCGCCAGCCGTTCCGCTTGCGCGCGGGCAGCCTGTGGCTGGGCGCGGCCGTCGCGATCGCCGCGGCGGTCGCGGCGCCGCTCGCGGTGCTGGTCGCCGCCGCATTCGGCGCCGACCTCGCGCACTGGACCCATCTCGCCGAATTCGTGCTGCCGCGGGCGCTCGCCAATACGCTGCTGTTGCTCGCGGGCGTCGGCACGATCGTCACGGTGCTCGGCACCGGCTGCGCGTGGCTCGTCACCGCGTACGATTTTCCCGGCCGCCGGATGCTGACCTGGGCGCTGCTGCTGCCGCTCGCGGTGCCCACCTACATCGTCGCGTTCGCGTACCTCGACCTGCTCCATCCGATCGGCCCCGTGCAGGGCGCGATCCGTTGGCTGCTCGGCTTCGACAGCCCGCGGCAGTTCCGCCTGCCCGACCTGCGCTCGCTGCCCGGTGCGATCTTCGTGCTCGGCTTCGTGCTGTATCCCTATGTGTACCTGAGCACCCGCGCGATGTTCGTCACGCAGTCCGCGAGCCTGCTCGAAGCCGCGCGCACGCTCGGCGCGGAACGCATCGCGACGTTCTGGCGCGTGGTCGTGCCGCTCGCGCGGCCCGCGATCGCGGTCGGCGTCAGCCTGGCGCTGCTCGAAACGCTGAACGACATCGGCGCGTCGGAATTCCTCGGCGTGCAGACCTTGACCGTGTCGGTCTACACCACGTGGATCACGCGCTCCGATCTCGCCGGCGCCGCGCAGATCGCGCTCGCGATGCTCGCGATCGTCGTCGGCATGATCGCGCTCGAACGCTACGGGCGCCGCCGCCAGCGCTACGCGCACGGCCGCCGCATGCGGCCGATCGCGCCGCGCCGGCTGACGGGCGCGGCCGCGTGGAGCGCCGCGGTGCTCGGCTGGCTGCCGGTGCTGCTCGGCTTCGGCGCGCCGGCCGCGTACCTCGCGGTCGAGGCCGGCAAGCGGCTGCATCTCGTCGGCGGCGTGTCCGCGCAGTTGCTGACGGGGCTCGCGAACACGCTGACGATCGCCGCCGCCGCGACCGTCGCGACGCTCGCGTGCGGGCTCGTCGTCGCGTGGGCCGCACGCGCGCAGCGCGACAGCGCGCGTGCGGGCCCGGCCCGCGCATGCGCACGCATCGCGAGCCTGGGTTACGCGGTGCCGGGCACCGTGCTCGCGATCGGCCTGCTGCTTCCGTTCGCCGCGGCCGACCGGCTGCTCGGCGCCGCGCTCGGCCGCGACGGGCTGCTGCTGATGGGTTCGGCGGGCGCGCTCGTGATCGCGTACACCGTGCGCTTTCTCGCGATCTCGGCCGGCAGCATCGAAGCCGGCCTCGCGCGCATTCCGCCGTCGCTCGAACAGGCCGCCCGCTCGCTCGGCGAAACGGCCGGCGGCACGCTGCGCCGCGTGCACCTGCCGCTGCTGCGGCCCGCGCTCACGACGAGCGCACTGCTCGTATTCGTCGACGCGATGAAGGAGCTGCCGGCGACGCTGCTGCTGCGCCCGCTGAATTTCGACACGCTCGCGACCTGGCTGTATGCGGAAGCCGCGCGCGGCACCTATGAGGAAGGCGCGGTCGCCGCGCTCGCGATCGTGCTGGCCGGGCTCGTGCCCGTGATCCTGCTCGCACGCACCCGTCACAAGATCGGAGCCTGACACCGTGAACCTGCTCGAACTCGACGACCTCTGCGTCGCCTACGACACGCCGCATGGCCGCCGCACGGTGGTCGACGGGCTGAGCCTCGCGCTGCCGCGCGGCGACATCGGCTGCCTGCTCGGCGCATCGGGCTGCGGCAAGACCACCGTGCTGCGTGCGATCGCGGGCTTCGAGCCCGTGCGCATGGGGCGCATCGTGCTGGACGGCACGCCCGTCGCGGCGCCGTCGCTCGACGTGCCGCCCGAGCGGCGGCGCATCGGGATGATGTTCCAGGACTATGCGCTGTTCCCGCACCTGAGCGCGGCCGGCAACGTCGCGTTCGGCCTGCGGCGGATGCCGAAGGCCGAGCGGCGCGCACGCGTCGCGGACCTGCTCGAACTCGTCGGTCTCGCCGATTCGGGCAGCGCGTATCCGCACGAACTGTCGGGTGGCCAGCAGCAGCGCGTCGCCCTCGCCCGCGCGCTCGCGCCGTCGCCGGAACTGCTGCTGCTCGACGAGCCGTTCTCGAATCTCGACGTCGATACGCGCGAGCGGCTCGCGTTCGAACTGCGCGACATCCTGAAGCGCACGGGTCACACCGCGATCCTCGTCACGCACAACCAGGCGGAAGCGTTCGCGATCGCCGACCGGATCGGCGTGATGAAGGATGGCCAGCTCGCGCAATGGGACACGCCTTATGCCCTACACCATCACCCGGCCAGCCCGTTCGTCGCGGAGTTCGTGCGCCGTGACGCGCTGGCGGACGAACGCGCGCGCGCGATGGCGCGCGGCCGCTGAGCAGACCGGCCGTCACGACAACGGCGCTCGTCGTCGGCCGCGCACGACACGCTGCGCGACCGCCCCACGCGCTACGCCGGCTCGGACAGATCGCGCACCGGCAGCGCGGTCGAATACTTGATCTGCTCCATCGCGAACGACGAGCTCACGTCGAACAGCGGCACCGCACGAATCAGTTGCTTGTACACGCGATCGTAGTCGTCGATGCCGGCCACCACGACGCGCAGCAGATAGTCGGTCTCGCCGCTCATCCGGTACACCTCGACGACTTCCGGCATGTCGCGCACGGCCTGCGTGAAACGCTGCGCCCACTCCTCGGTATGCTGGTTCGTGCGGATCGCGACGAACACGGTCGTGCCGACCCCGAGCTTGCGCGGATCGCACAGCGCGACCTGCGCGCGGATCGCGCCGGTTTCCTTGAGCCGCTGCACGCGCTTCCAGCAGGGCGTCTGCGACAGGTTCACGCGCTGCGCGAGTTCCGCGATCGGCAATGTGGCATCCGCCTGCAACAGCTCCAGCAGCTTGCGATCGATGGCATCCATTTACCCGGTCCCTCGTAGATAGAAATTTTTTCTATGCATCGTGCATGACGGGGAACAATATGAAAACCGCCGCGCGGCGTCGACCGGGATAAATACCAATCACACGTCGAAGGATCGGCCCCACGCACGACCTCGCACGCGCCGCTCGATCGATCATCGGCCCCGTAGACGAAACAGGCGACGCCACCCGTCGGGATGGCGTCGCCTGAAGTCGCTACCGTCGTGCGGGCCGCGCACGGCGCAAGCGGCGCTCGCGCGCCGTGCCGCCGCGCCGTCGCTCAATACGCGACCGTCGCGATCTCGCGCACGAAGCTGTGTTGTTCGAGCGCATCGACGAACGCGACCGCGTAGTCTTCCGCCGAGATCTTGCTGTTGCCCTGCGCGTCCGCGATCAGCTTGCCGACGCCCGTGCGGAACGTGCCCGTGCGCTCACCCGGCGCGATCATCGCGGCCGGCGCGAAGAACGTCCAGTCGAGATCGCCGACCGTCTTCAGATACGCGAGCGCGTCGCGGTGCGCGAGCGCGACCGCCTTGTACGCGTCCGGGAAACCTTCGGTGTCGACCAGCTGCTTGCCGGGCGCGACTTCGAGCGAACCGGCGCCGCCCACCACCACGAGCCGCTTGAGGCCCGCGTTGCGCGTGCTTTCCACCAGCGCCTTCGCCGCCGCGAGGATCTTCGCGGGCTCGTCCTGCTTCGGGCTGTATGCGCTCGCGACGACGTCGTGACCCGGCAGCGCGGCCGCAATGCTCGCCGCATCGAACAGGTCAGCCGCCTTCGCGGTGATGCCGCCGCCGGCTGCACCCGGATGGCGCGACAGCGCGGTCACGCGATGGCCGCGGCGCACGGCTTCCGCCGCGATGCGCGAGCCGATCATGCCGGTGGCGCCAAACAGGGCGATGTTCAAGGTAGGTTGCGTCATGTCGATTCTCCTGAAAAAAAGTAACTAAAGCAATTACATATAAGACCGAAAAAAAACGGAGCGGAACTCCGTCGTACCGATCGCCGCGCCTGCGCGCCGCCCGGCCTCCTGCCCTGCGTCATTCGTTGCCTGCCCTCACCCGCCCGCGCTTCCCGCCGCAAGGTTGCGCTGCTCGGATTCGAGCACGTCTGCCGTGACGTCGGCAAGCGTACGGGTGGCAAGCGAGGCCTCCATCGCGCGCTGCGCGTCGCCGATATAGTCGATCAGCACGCCCTGGATGTGCCGCCCGACGAGACACGCGGGATTCGGCGCCTCGCGGTGCAGCGCGAACAACTGCGCATCGTCGACCGCGCGATACACGTCGAGCAGCGTGATTGCACCGGGCTCGCGCGCCAGTAGCGCGCCGCCGCCCGCACCGAGCTGCGACGCGGTCAATCCCGCGGCCGCCAGCATCGACAGCAGCCGGCGAATCAGCGCCGGATTCGTGTTCACGCTGCCCGCGATGATGTCGGACGACAGCGGCACGCCTTCCTGCATCGACAGCAAGGCAAGCACGTGAACGGCAAACGCGAACCGGCTGCTGGTATTCATTCCTCACTCACTCGGCGACGCCGGCCCGAACGGCAGCCGGCGACATGTGTAACCACTATAATTACATTTTGCAGATCGCGCAAGGGCCGGGTTATTCGCCGCTGGCCGGCTTCGAACCCGACGCGCCCTGCCGGCTCCACTGCTGGAGCTTCTTGCCGGCCTCGGCCATCTTCGCGCCCGCTTCGGACGCCGCATGCGCGACGACCGCGGAAGCAGCCGCATCGAACTGCGCCTGCGCGGCGGACGCGAGACCGCTCGCCGACAGCGGCGGCACGGCCGACGCCGCGCTCGCGATACCGGCCTTCGCGGCATTGATCTGCTGGTTGACGGTGCTCGCCACCTGGTCGAGCGCCTTGGCCGCGTTGTTCGCGGCATCGGCGGCCGCGCTCGCGGCCGTATCGGGTTGCGTGGCCGGCGTGCCGGACTTCTCGCAACCCGCGAGCAGCAGTGTCGCACCGACGGCCGCGGCCACCAGCATGGATCCGGGCACGCGACGCGCCCGCCAAGTCTTCATCTTCATCAGCAATCTCCGGCCGTGCGCCACACGGCCTGAATGGTTGGACCGGGGTCGATGATACCGCCTGTGGAACGGAGCCAATGACGACTTCCGATTAAATATGCCTTTCAATTTCGGACTCGTCTGATTCAATCGCAGGCGCGGCGACACTAAAGTGGCGGGCTTCAATCCGCTCCATCCGATCCGCCCCCGCTTCCTCATGGCTTTCCTCATCGACTGGTTCATCGCGCTGGCCGCCGTGCTCGCCGCCACCCTGTTCCTGTGTCTTCGCTCGCCGTCCGCGCAGCGTCTGCGCGCCGCCGGGCGCCCGCGCCGCGTCGCCTCCGCACGCCTGCTCGCGCAGGCCGTGATCGGCTTCTGGGTCGCCGCGCTGATCGTCGCGCAAGGCATTCTCGGCCCCGACGGCGAAGGCCAGTCACTCGCGGGCTTCGCGGCGCTTGCGTTCGCCGCGCTCGGCCTTGCGACGGTGGCCGCCTACTGGTCCGCGTGCGCGCTGCGCCTGCGGCGGCCGCGCGTGCTGTTCGCGCGCCGCTGACGCGCCAGACCGGTGCATCGCGGCGCACCACGCCGCACCGCGCCATGCGTCGCGCGCACCAGTTGCGCACACTTCGCACCACGTATGTGCGCGCGCGGCGGCATCCGCGCCGCATGCGCGCTGCCCCGCGATCGTGCACGCTTCACCGGAATGCCGCACCGCGCGGCCTTCCGCACCAATTGCACGCAGCCGTTCACCAAGTTGGCTCGATATTTGCATTCCTTGCCCGTTTTTTGCGCAAGGAAGCCACGGCATGGATGGTCTGAAATCCGGCGTCGACACACTGTTCCTGTTGATCGGCGCCGTCATGGTGCTCGCGATGCACGCGGGCTTTGCATTCCTCGAGCTCGGCACGGTCCGCAAGAAGAACCAGGTCAACGCGCTCGTGAAGATCCTGGTCGACTTCTCGGTGTCGACGCTCGCGTACTTCTTCATCGGCTACACGATCGCGTACGGCGTCGAATTCTTCGACGACATCGGCACGCTGTCGCAGCACAGCGGCTACGCGCTCGTGCGCTTCTTCTTCCTGCTGACGTTCGCCGCGGCCATCCCCGCGATCGTGTCCGGTGGTATCGCGGAGCGCGCGAAATTCAATCCGCAGCTCGTCGCGACGCTGATCATCGTCGGCTTCATCTATCCGTTCTTCGAAGGGATCGCATGGAATGACCGTTTCGGCGTGCAGGACTGGCTCACGCACGCGTTCGGCGCGCCGTTCCACGATTTCGCGGGCTCGGTCGTCGTGCACGCGTTCGGCGGCTGGGTCGCGCTGCCGGCCGTGCTGCTGCTCGGCGCACGCCACGGCCGCTATGCGAAGGACGGCCGGATCGCCGCGCATCCGCCGTCGAACATTCCGTTCCTCGCGCTCGGCGCGTGGGTGCTCGCGGTCGGCTGGTTCGGCTTCAACGTGATGAGCGCGCAGACGCTCGACAAGATCAGCGGCCTCGTCGCCGTGAACTCGCTGATGGCGATGGTCGGCGGCACGCTCGCCGCGTGGATGGCCGGTCGCAACGACCCGGGCTTCACGTACAACGGCCCGCTCGCGGGCCTCGTGGCCGTGTGCGCCGGCTCCGACGTGATGCACCCGATCGGTGCGCTCGTCACGGGGGCGGTGGCAGGCGCCTTGTTCGTCGCGATGTTCACCTGCGTGCAGAACAAGTGGCGCATCGACGACGTGCTCGGCGTGTGGCCGTTGCACGGGATGTGCGGCGCGCTCGGCGGCCTCGCGGCCGGCGTGTTCGGGCAACCCGCGCTCGGCGGCCTGGGCGGCGTGTCGTTCGTGTCACAGCTGATCGGCACGCTCGGCGGGATCGTCATCGCCACGGCCGGCGGCACGCTCGTGTACGGTGCGCTGAAGGCGACCGTCGGCCTGCGTCTCGATCGCGAAGCCGAATTCGACGGCGCCGACCTGTCGATCCACCGCATCTCGGCGACGCCCGAGCGCGACTGAGCGCAAACGCGTGCGACCGGCGTCCGTCAGCTCACCTGACGGACGCCCGACGCATCATTACGTTTTCAATTCAAAAAACTTTCATCTAGCGTCCCTACACTTCCGTCCAGTTTTCAATTTACCTTCGCATTGCTTGCTGCTCGCCTGCATCGCGAGGGTCATTCTTCTCACCTCTGAAACTGGACTCCACATGCCCGCGTTGCCCAATGCCACCCGTCGCCAGGCCCTGAAGATCCTCGCCGGCGCGCCCATGCTGCCCCTCTCCGGCCTCGCGCTGCCGGCCCTGCTGACGGGCTGCGGCGGCGACGATACGCCGGCGACGACGCCCCCGGCCGCTGCCGCGTACACGTCGGCGGCGTTCTCGGCGATGGCGGCGCCCACGCTCGACAACGCGGCCGCGATGGCCACGACGACGGTCGGCTCGACGCTGTCCGTGTCGTTCTCGGACGGCTCGTCGCGCAACTTCAAGCTCGCGTACCGGCCGTTCTTCGTGACGGGCGACAGGGTGCCGGACGGCAACGGCGGCACGACGCTCGCGGGCGGCTACTACGACATCGACAACCAGCCGATCATCGACCGTTCGGTGGCGGGCAAGGAACGCCAGTTCTATTCGGACTGCCCGGACGGCAGCTCGCTGCTGACGCTGAAGAACGCGGCCGTGGCCGGCGTGAAGGGCAACACGGTGTTCGCGGTCGTGCAGTTCGAATACACGACGCGCGACCAGGCGAGCGCATCGCAGTACGGCCAGCTGCCGTCGCCGATCGCGGTGATCACGCTCGACCAGGATCCGTCCAGCGGTGCGCTGAAGGTGGTCAAGTATCACAACGTCGACACGTCGAAGGCGCACGGCCTGTGGATCACGTGCGGTGCGAGCCTGTCGCCGTGGGGCACGCACCTGTCGAGCGAGGAGTACGAACCGGACGCGACCAAGGCCGCCACCGACGCGCAGTTCAAGGCGTTCAGCAAGAACACCTTCGGCGACGAGACGAAGGCGAACCCCTACCACTACGGCCATCTGCCCGAGATCACGGTGAATCCGGACGGCACGGGCACGGCGAAGAAGCACTACTGCCTCGGCCGCATCTCGCACGAGCTGATCCAGGTGATGCCGGACCAGCGCACCGTGATGATGGGCGACGACGCCACCAACGGCGGCCTGTTCATGTTCGTCGCCGACAAGGCGGCCGACCTGTCGGCCGGCACGCTGTACGTCGCGAAGTGGACGCAGACGTCGTCCGCCGGCGCAGGCAGCGCCACGCTCACGTGGATCAAGATCGGCCACGCAACCAGCAGCGAGATCGAAGCACTCGCGAACACGCTGAAGGCGTCGGACATCATGGACCTGACGACCATCGACCCGAACGACGCGAGCTACACGAAGATCCACTTCGGCGGCAAGTTCAACTGGATGCGCGTGAAGCCGGGGATGGAAAAGGCGGCCGCGTTCCTGGAGACGCACCGCTATGCGGCGCTGATCGGCGGCAGCATGGCGTTCACGAAGCTCGAAGGCACGACCGTGAACGCGAAGGACAAGATCGTCTACACGGCGATGTCGCGGATCGAGACGTCGATGGTCAAGGGCAATGCGGTGTCGCGCGACGTCGCGGTCGACAAGAAGATCGCCGCGGGCGCCGTCTATGCGCTGAACCTGAAGGGCAGCCAGCGCGACACGACCGGCAGCGCAATCGACAGCGAATGGGTGCCGGTCGACATGGGCGCGCCGGCCGCGCTCGTCGGCGAGGACCTCGCCGCGGCCGATGCGCTCGGCAACCTCGCGAACCCGGACAGGATCGCGAACCCCGACAACCTGAAGTTCTCCGAAAAGCTGCGCACGCTCTTCATCGGCGAAGACTCGGGCATGCACGTGAACAACTTCCTGTGGGCGTACAACGTCGACACGAAGTCGCTGTCGCGCGTGCTGTCGTGTCCGGCCGGCGCCGAATCGACGGGCCTGCATGCGGTCGACGAGATCAACGGCTGGACCTACATCATGAGCAACTTCCAGCACGCGGGCGACTGGGAGTCGCCGCTGCACGACAAGGTCAAGCCGGCCCTCGATCCGCTCGTGCGCGCGAACTACAAGGACCGGTTCGGCGCCAGCGTCGGCTACCTGACGGCCGAGCCGACCAGCATCAAGCTCGCGAAGGCCTGACCCGCCGCGCCACGGGGGCCGCGTGCCCCTGTCACCCTTTCTTCATCACGTTTCATTCGTCGGCGCTCCACGCCGTTTGATGCGCGATGCCCGTCGTGGGCGTCGCGCTTTTTTTTGCGCGCGACGCAGCCGCGCGTGCATGCAGGCATGCGCGCGCCCGATAGGAACAGGCGTTTTCAGCGATCGGGGATAATACGGGCCTGACGCGTCCGGCGGACGGGCAAAAAAAAGCGCCACGGAGACCGTGGCGCTAAAAAAGTTCTAGCCATTCCGAGGGCCGTGCTAGAACCTGAGAGACTGCGCGAAACACCGTTGCCGGTTAAACTCCTGAAACGATGTTTCGAAAACGTGAGACATTCTTTCCGTTTCCGCCCGACAAGTCAAGCGGTATTTGCACCGGCTTCCGCACTTTCCGGCAACGCTCATCGGAGCGTTTTCCTAATAAACCAAGGGTGAACCCGTAAAATCGCATCCAATGAACGATTCACCCATGGAACATGCATCTTTTGACAATCGTCCTACAATACCAACAAAATTGAAATCGAGTTTCGGAAATAGAGAGAATCCCTCGTGTCGACACCTGTAACGCCTCCCGCGCCCCGAGATCGCGAATCGTCGCCCGACGAGATCACCGCGCTCGCGCGCGGCCTCGCCGTGCTGCGCCGCATCGCAGCCGCCGACGCCCCGGTCAGCAACCGCGAGCTGACCGAATTGACCGGCATCCCGAAGCCGACCGTGTCGCGCATCACGGCGACACTCGTCAGCGCCGGCTTCCTGTTCCAGTTGCCCGACAGCGAGCGCTTCGTGCTCACCGCATCGGTGCTGGAGCTGAGCCACGGCTTCCTGCGCAACTTCGACATCCGCGCACGCTCGCGGCCGTTCATGATCGAGCTCGCCGAGCGCACGTCGCTGTCGGTGCACCTCGCGGTGCGCGACCGGCTCGACATGGTCGCGATCGACGTGATCCGGCCGCGCTCCGCCGTGCTCGTCACGCGCCTCGAGATCGGCTCGCGGATGGACATCGCACGCACCGCGGTCGGCCGCGCGTATCTGGCGGCGCTGGAGGACGGCGAGCGCCACACGCTGCTCGACGCGCTGCGCGCGACGGCCGGCGACGACTGGCCGCATGTATCGGCACGGCTGAACCCCGGCCTCGAAGCCGCGATCCGGGAAGGCCATGCGATCGCGATCGGCGAATGGCGCGAAGGGCTGAACGCGGTCGCAGCCGGTTTCGTCGGTCCGTCGGGCCAGCGCTACTCGGTGAACTGCGGCGGCGCGTCCAGCCAGTGCCCGCCCGAATGGCTAGAGGAACACGTGGTGCCCGCGCTGCACGAATGCATCGCGAAAATCACCCGCGAAATCGGCGGCGCGCCGGCCCGGCGCGGTGCCATGTAATCGATTCGTCATCGTCCTGTCGCGTTCTGTAACGACCGTAACCCGTTGAAAGATAGAGCACTGGACTCTAACGGGGACGGGACGTAGGATCATGCCCATCGTCGCGCCGCATTCGCGGTGCGCACCGCTCTTTTCCCGCGCGGGCCGGAACGGGCCCGGACCGAGCCGGCCCTCCCGGCACCGCATGCCCACGCGCCGCTCCACGCCCGTTTCCCGGCACGCCGCGCCGCCTTCCTGACAGAACACGATGGACAACCAACAAAAGCCCACGCCCCCTTCGAAGGACCCCGCCTCCCCTGCCGCGCGCCGGCCGCGCCGCACGCTGGTGATCGGGACGCTCGCGGTCGTCGTCATCGGCGGCCTGCTGTGGTGGCACCCGTGGAACCGTACGCCGGCCGGCACGCCGGCAGCGGGCAGCGCGGCCTCCGGCGCCAGCGCCGGTGCTGGCAGCCATCGCGGCCGCGGCGGCCCGGCCGCGATGGCCAACGTTGCGCAGCCCGTGTCGGTCGCGACCGCGACGCAAGGCGAGATGCCGATCGTGCTGTCCGCGCTCGGCACCGTGACGCCGCTCGCGAACGTGACGGTCAAGACGCAGCTGTCGGGCTACCTGCAGTCGGTCGCGTTCCAGGAAGGCCAGATCGTCAAGAAAGGCGACGTGCTCGCGCAAATCGACCCGCGCCCGTACCAGGTCGCGCTCGAGAACGCCGAAGGCACGCACGCGCGCGACGAGGCGCTGCTCGCGACGGCCCGCCTCGACCTGAAGCGCTACCAGACGCTGCTGTCGCAGGACTCGATCGCGGCGCAGACGGTCGACACGCAGGCCTCGCTCGTCAAGCAATACGAAGGATCGGTGAAGACCGATCAGGCCGCGATCGATTCCGCGAAGCTGAACCTCACCTATGCGCGCATCACGGCGCCGGTGTCGGGCCGCGTCGGCCTGCGCCAGGTCGACCCCGGCAACTACGTGACGCCCGGCGACTCGACCGGGATCGTCGTGATCACGCAGTTGCAGCCGATGAGCGTGATCTTCACCACGTCGGAAGACAACCTGCCGCAGATCGTCAAGCAGGTGAACGCGGGCCAAAAGCTGTCGGTCACCGCGTACAACCGCAACAACACGGTGCCGCTCGAGACGGGCGCGCTCGAAACGCTCGACAACCAGATCGACACCAGCACCGGCACGGTCAAGCTGCGCGCGACGTTCGCCAACAAGGAAGGGTTGTTGTTCCCGAATCAGTTCGTGAACACGCGGCTGCTCGTCGACGTGCTTCGCAATGCGACGATCGTGCCGACGGCCGCCGTGCTGACCGGCTCGATCGGCCAGTTCGTCTACATCGTGAAGCCCGACAACACGGTGACGGTGCGCAAGGTCACGACCGGCCCGGTCGACGGCGAGCGCACGAGCATCGTCAGCGGCGTCGCGCTCGGCGAGCGCGTGGTCACCGACGGCTCCGACCGGCTGCGCGAAGGCGCGAAGATCTCGATCCCGGCCGACAAGCCGAAGGGCGCGTCGGGCGCGCACGGCGCCGGCGCGGCATCGGGCGCGTCGGGCGCGGGCGCCCAGCACGGCGGACACAAGCACGGCGCGTCGCAGGCAGCGGCCTCCGCGGCCCGGTAACGCGCGGGCCGCTCGATGAATCCATCCCGTCTCTTCATTCTCCGGCCGGTCGGCACCGCCCTCCTGATGGCGGCGATCATGCTGGCCGGCCTCGTCGCGCTGCGCTTCCTGCCGCTCGCCGCGCTGCCCGAGGTCGACTATCCGACGATCCAGGTCCAGACCTTCTATCCGGGCGCGAGCCCGGAGGTGATGACGTCGTCGGTCACCGCGCCGCTCGAGCGGCAGTTCGGCCAGATGCCGTCGCTGAACCAGATGTCGTCGCAAAGCTCGGCCGGCGCATCGGTGATCACGCTGCAGTTCTCGCTCGACCTGCCGCTCGACATCGCCGAACAGGAAGTGCAGGCCGCGATCAACGCGGCCGGCAACCTGCTGCCGTCCGATCTCCCGGCCCCGCCGATCTATGCGAAGGTCAATCCGGCCGATGCGCCGGTGCTGACGCTCGCCATCACGTCGAAGACCCTGCCGCTCACGCAGGTTCAGGACCTGAGCGACACACGCCTCGCGATGAAGATCTCGCAGATCGCGGGCGTCGGCCTCGTCAGCCTGTCGGGCGGCAACCGGCCGGCCGTGCGGATCCAGGCGAACCCGACCGCGCTCGCGCAGTACGGGATGAACCTCGACGACCTGCGCACGACGATCTCGAACCTGAACGTGAACACGCCGAAGGGCAACTTCGACGGCCCCACGCGCGCGTACACGATCAACGCGAACGACCAGCTCACCAGCGCCGACCAGTACAACGACGCGGTGGTCGCCTACAAGAGCGGCCGCCCGGTGATGCTGACCGACGTCGCCAAGGTGGTCGCCGGCTCGGAGAACACCAAGCTCGGCGCGTGGGTCAATTCGGAACCCGCGATCATCCTGAACGTGCAGCGCCAACCGGGCGCGAACGTGATCGCGACCGTCGACGCGATCAAGGCGCAGCTGCCGAAGCTGCAGGAAACGCTGCCCGCCGCCCTCGACGTGCAGGTCGTCACCGACCGCACGACGATGATCCGCGCGGCCGTGCGCGACGTGCAGTTCGAGCTGCTGCTCGCGGTCGCGCTGGTCGTGCTGGTGATGTACCTGTTCCTCGCGAACATCTACGCGACCATCATCCCGAGCCTGTCGGTGCCGCTGTCGCTGATCGGCACGCTCGCGGTGATGTACATGGCCGGCTTCTCGCTGAACAACCTGTCGCTGATGGCGCTCACCATCGCGACCGGCTTCGTCGTCGACGATGCGATCGTGATGATCGAGAACATCGCGCGCTACGTCGAGGAAGGCGAAACAGGCCTCGAGGCCGCGCTGAAGGGATCGCGGCAGATCGGCTTCACGATCATCTCGCTGACGGTGTCGCTGATCGCGGTGCTGATCCCGCTGCTGTTCATGGGCGACGTGGTCGGCCGCCTGTTCCACGAATTCGCGATCACGCTCGCGGTGACGATCGTGATCTCGGCGATCGTGTCGCTCACGCTCGTGCCGATGATGTGCGCGAAGCTGCTGCGCCATTCGCCGCCGCCCGAGAGCCATCGCTTCGAGGCGCGCGTGCACCGCGCGATCGACTGGGTGATCGCGCGCTACGCGGTCGCGCTCGAATGGGTGCTGAACCGCCAGCGCTCGACGCTCGTGGTCGCGCTGATCACGCTCGGGCTGACCGCCCTGCTCTACGTGTACGTGCCGAAGGGCTTCTTCCCCCCGCAGGACACCGGCGTGATCCAGGCGATCACGCAGGCGCCGCAGTCGATCTCGTACGGCGCGATGGCCGAACGCCAGCAGACGCTCGCGGCCGAGATCCTGAAGGATCCGAACGTCGAGAGCCTCACGTCGTTCATCGGCGTCGACGGCAACAACATCACGCTGAACAGCGGCCGCATGCTGATCAACCTGAAGGCGCGCGACGAACGCTCCGAGACCGCCGCGCAGATCATCCGCGGCCTGCAGCAGCGCGTCGCGAACGTGACCGGCATCACGTTGTTCATGCAGTCGGTGCAGGATCTGACGATCGACTCGACCGTGAGCCCGACGCAGTACCAGTTCATGCTGACGAGCCCGAACCCGGACGAGTTCGCGACCTGGGTGCCGAAGCTCGTCGCGCGGCTGCAGAAGGAGCCGTCGCTCGCCGACGTCGCGACCGACCTGCAGAGCAACGGCCAGTCGGTCTACATCGAGATCGACCGCGCGAACGCCGCGCGCTTCGGCATCACGCCGGCGACCGTCGACAACGCGCTGTACGACGCGTTCGGCCAGCGCATCGTGTCGACCATCTTCACGCAGTCGAACCAGTACCGCGTGATCCTCGAGTCGGCGCCGAAGGAGCAGCATTACGCCGAATCGCTGAACGATATCTACCTGCCGTCCGCGGGCGGCGGCCAGGTGCCGCTGTCGTCGATCGCGTCGTTCCACGAACGGCCGTCGCCGCTGCTCGTCGCGCACCTGTCGCAGTTCCCGTCGACGACGATCTCGTTCAACCTCGCGCCGGGCGCATCGCTCGGCGAGGCCGTGAAGGCGATCGGCACGGCCGAACAGGACATCGGCCTGCCCGCCTCGTTCCAGACGCGCTTCCAGGGCGCCGCACTCGCGTTCCAGGCATCGCTGTCGAACCAGCTGTTCCTGATCCTCGCGGCGGTCGTCACGATGTACATCGTGCTCGGCGTGCTGTACGAGAGCTACATCCACCCGATCACGATCCTGTCGACGCTGCCGTCGGCCGGCGTCGGCGCGCTGCTCGCGCTGATGATCACCGGGCACGATCTCGACATCATCGGGATCATCGGGATCGTGCTGCTGATCGGCATCGTGAAGAAGAACGCGATCATGATGATCGACTTCGCGCTCGAGGCCGAACGCGTCGAAGGCAAGCCGCCGCGCGAGGCGATCTATCAGGCGTGCCTGCTGCGCTTCCGGCCGATCCTGATGACGACGCTCGCCGCGCTGCTCGGCGCGGTGCCGCTGATCGTCGGCTCGGGCGCGGGCTCCGAGCTGCGCCAGCCGCTCGGGATCGCGATCGCGGGCGGCCTGATCGTGTCGCAGGTGCTGACGCTGTTCACGACGCCGGTGATCTATCTCGGCTTCGACAGCCTCGCGCGCCGCGTGCGCGGCTGGTTCGAGCGGCACGGCCCCGGCGCCGGCAAGCACACGGATGCGTGAGCGATGAACCTGTCGCGCCCCTTCATCACCCGCCCCGTCGCGACGACGCTGCTCGCGCTCGGCGTCGCGCTCGCGGGCCTGTTCGCGTTCATCAAGCTGCCGGTGTCGCCGCTGCCGCAGGTCGACTTCCCGACCATCTCGGTGCAGGCGTCGCTGCCCGGCGCGAGCCCCGAGACGGTCGCGACCAGCGTGACGAGCCCGCTCGAGCGGCATCTGGGCTCGATCGCCGACGTCAGCCAGATGACGTCGACCAGCACGGTCGGCAACGCGCGGATCATCCTGCAGTTCGGGCTGAACCGCGACATCAACGGCGCCGCGCGCGACGTGCAGGCCGCGATCAACGCGGCGCGCGCCGACCTGCCCGCGTCGCTGAAGAGCAACCCGACGTACCGCAAGGTCAACCCGGCCGACTCGCCGATCATGATCGTGTCGCTCACGTCGGAAACGTCGTCGCCCGCCAAGCTGTACGACGCCGCGTCGACGGTGCTGCAGCAGTCGCTGTCGCAGATCGACGGGATCGGCCAGGTGTCCGTGAGCGGCTCCGCGAATCCGGCCGTGCGCGTCGAGCTCGAACCGCATGCGCTGTTCCACTACGGGATCGGCCTCGAGGACGTGCGGGCCGCGCTCGCGTCCGCGAACGCGAACAGCCCGAAGGGCGCGATCGAATTCGGCCCGAAGCGCTACCAGCTCTATACGAACGACCAGGCCTCGCAGGCGTCGCAGTACAGCGATCTGGTCGTCGCGTACCGCAACGGCGCGGCCGTGCGGCTGTCCGACCTGTCGGAGGTCGTCGACGGTGTCGAGGACCTGCGCAACCTCGGCCTGTCGAACGGCAAGCGCGCGGTGCTCGTGATCCTCTACCGCTCGCCCGGCGCGAACATCATCGAGACGATCGACCGCGTGCGCGCGGCGCTGCCGCAGCTCACCGCGTCGCTGCCGGCCGACATCACGGTCACGCCGGTGCTCGACCGCTCGACCACCATCCGCGCGTCGCTGAAGGACACCGAGCACACGCTGCTGATCGCGGTCAGCCTCGTCGTGATGGTCGTGTTCCTGTTCCTGCGCAACTGGCGCGCGACGCTGATTCCGAGCGTCGCGGTGCCGATCTCGATCATCGGCACGTTCGGTGCGATGTACCTGCTCGGCTTCTCGATCGACAACCTGTCGCTGATGGCGCTGATCGTCGCGACCGGCTTCGTCGTCGACGATGCGATCGTCGTGCTCGAGAACATCACGCGCCACATCGAGAACGGCAAGCCCAGGATGCAGGCGGCGTTCGACGGCGCGCGCGAGGTCGGCTTCACGGTGCTGTCGATGAGCCTCTCGCTCGTCGCGGTGTTCCTGCCGATCCTGCTGATGGGCGGCATCGTCGGGCGGCTGTTCCGCGAATTCGCGCTGACGCTGTCGCTCGCGATTGGCGTCTCGCTCGCGGTGTCGCTCACCGTTACGCCGATGATGTGCGCACGGCTGCTGCGCGAATCGCACGACGTGCAGGAGGAAGGCCCCTTCGGCCGTTTCCTCGAGCGCTTCTTCACGCGGATGCAGCGCGGCTACGAGCGCTCGCTGTCGTGGGCGCTGCGCCGCCCGCTGCTGATCCTGCTGATCTTGTTCGCGACGATCGGGTTGAACGTCTACCTGTACGTCATCGTGCCGAAGGGCTTCTTCCCGCAGCAGGACACCGGGCTGATGATCGGTGGCATTCGGGCCGACCAGTCCACGTCATTCCAGGCGATGAAGCTGAAGTTCACCGAGATGATGCGGATCGTGCAGGCCAACCCGAACGTGGCGAGTGTGGCGGGCTTCACCGGCGGCACGCAGACCAACTCGGGGTTCATGTTCGTCATGCTGAAGGATCGCACCGAACGCAAGCTGTCGGCCGACCAGGTGATCCAGCAGCTGCGCAAGCCGCTGTCGGACGTCGCGGGCGCGAGCACGTTCCTGCAGGCCTCGCAGGACATTCGCGTGGGCGGCCGGCAGAGCAACGCGCAGTACCAGTTCACGCTGCTCGGCGATTCGAGCGCCGATCTGTACAAATGGGGGCCGCTGCTGACCGAGGCGCTGCAAAAGCGCACCGAGCTGACCGACGTGAATTCCGACCAGCAGCAAGGCGGCATGGAGGCCATGGTGACGATCGATCGCGCGACCGCCGCGCGGTTCGGCATCAAGCCCGCGCAGATCGACAACACGCTGTACGACGCGTTCGGCCAGCGCCAGGTCTCGACGATCTACAACCCGCTGAACCAGTACCACGTCGTGATGGAAGTCGCGCCGAAATACTGGCAAAGCCCCGAGATGCTGAACCAGGTGTGGATCAGCACGTCGGGCGGCAGCGCGAACGGCTCGCAGACGACCAACGCCGCGGCCGGCACCTTCGTCGCGACGAAGGCCGGCACGTCGAGCGCCGGTACGGCCGCCACCAGCGCCGCGGCGATCGCGTCCGATTCCGCGCGCAACCAGGCGCTGAACTCGATCGCGTCGAGCGGCAAGTCGAGCGCGTCGTCGGGCGCATCGGTGTCGACGTCGAAGTCGACGATGATCCCGCTGTCCGCGATCGCGACCTTCGGCCCGAGCACGACGCCGCTGTCGGTCAACCACCAGGGGCTGTTCGTCGCGACGACGATCTCGTTCAACCTGCCGCCGGGCGTGTCGCTGTCGCAGGCGACCCAGGTGATCTACGAGACGATGGCGCAGATCGGCGTGCCGCCGACGATCGTCGGCAGCTTCCAGGGCACCGCGCAGGCGTTCCAGCAGTCGCTGAACAACCAGCCGATCCTGATCCTCGCGGCGCTGCTGACCGTCTACATCGTGCTCGGGATCCTGTACGAGAGCTACATCCACCCGATCACGATCCTGTCGACGCTGCCGTCGGCCGGCGTCGGCGCGCTGCTCGCGCTGCTGCTGTTCAAGACCGAGTTCAGCATCATCGCGCTGATCGGCGTGATCCTGCTGATCGGTATCGTGAAGAAGAACGCGATCATGATGGTCGACTTCGCGATCGACCAGACGCGCAACGGCCACAAGTCGTCGTTCGATGCGATCCACGAGGCGTGCCTGCTGCGCTTCCGGCCGATCATGATGACGACGATGGCGGCGCTCCTCGGCGCGCTGCCGCTCGCGTTCGGCCATGGCGACGGGGCCGAGCTGCGCGCGCCGCTCGGGATCGCGATCGCCGGCGGCCTGATCATGTCGCAAGTGCTGACGCTGTATACGACGCCGGTCGTCTACCTGTACATGGACCGGTTCCGCGTGTGGGGCGAGAAGCGCCGCAACCGCCGCGGCAATACGGGCGGCCCGGCGGTGGCTGGCGAGTAAGCGCCGGCGGCCGGAAAGTGATGACGCAGCCGTACGTGCTGAACGGATAACGAAACGAATCGGCCGGCATTGCGCCGGCCGTGGTTGGGTTGCGCCGGCGGCGCCCGGTGCCGAGCGCCACCGTCCGGGCGCTGCCGTCGTTACTCGGCGGCAGCCGCCGTCTTGCGCGGACGACGCGCACGGGGCGCCGTCTTGCGGGCCGGCTTCTTCGGCTTCGCGTCGGCAGTGGCTTCACCGGCCGACTCGGCAGCCGGTTCGGTCGGCGCGGTGTCATGCGACGGCTGCGCAGCGGCAACCGAACCGGCGAATTCGCCGACCGTCGGCGCCGCGTGCGGCGCGGCGGCGTGCCGGCCATCACCGTGCTCCGTCTCGCGATGCGCGGCTTCGGCCTGCTTGCCGTCCGCATGCTTGTCGCCGCCGTGCTTCGCCCCGCCATGCGCGGCATCGTCCGACTTCGCCGCATGATGGCCAGCGCTCTTCGCGTCGCCGCCCTTGGCTTCGCCCCCCTTCTTCGCGCCGACCTTCTTCGCCGCGCTCTTGCGGGCGCGCTTGCGGCCGTCCTTCGCGTCGCCGTGCGTGTCGCCGTGCGTGTCGCCGTGCGTGTCGCCGTGCGTGTCGCCGTGCGTGTCGGTCATCTCGACAGCCTCGGCCGGCGCGCTGGTTTCAGCCAGCACGACCGCCGCGTCGTCCATGACGTCGACGGCGGCCACCTCTTCCGCATCGACTTGCCCGCTTTCATGCGCGGCCGCTTCCGCCCGTTGGCCGCGACGCCGCGACTCGCGTTTGGCCGGCGCCGGTTCCGCATGGCGCGCGCCGTGGCCGTGGTGTGCGCCACCGGCCTCACGCGGCGCCGGGTGCTCGGCCACGGCCGACTGACGCGGCCGCGACACGAACGCGCCAGACTTGTCGTCGCGGCCCACTTCGAGCAGGCCGCGCGCCTGTGCTTCGTCGAGCAGGTTGCCGAATGCGCGGAAACCGTAATACGACTCGTTGAAGTCCGGCTTGCGGCGCTTGATCGCGCTCTTGAGCACCGACGCCCAGATCTTGCCGACGTCGTCGCGCTCCGATGCCAGCGCGTCGAAGGTCTCGACCGCGAGCGCGATCGCCTCGCTGCGGCGCACTTCCAGCTCCGGCTTGCGCGACGGCTCGTCGGGCCGCTTCGCGCCGCCGTTGCCCGCGCGCTGCTGTTCGCGCTTCGCGAGCGCGCGCTGCTGCTCGCGCACCAGGTCGTCGTAGAAGATGAATTCGTCGCAGTTCGCGACCAGCAGGTCCGACGTCGACTTCTTCACGCCGACCCCGATCACCTTCTTCGCGTTCTCGCGCAGCTTCGACACGAGCGGCGAAAAGTCCGAGTCGCCGCTGATGATCACGAACGTATCGACGTGCGACTTCGTGTAGCAGAGATCGAGCGCGTCCACGACGAGCCGGATGTCGGCCGAATTCTTGCCCGACTGGCGCACGTGCGGGATCTCGATCAGCTCGAAGCTCGCCTCGTGCATCGACGCCTTGAAGCCCTTGTAGCGCTCCCAGTCGCAATACGCTTTCTTCACGACGATGCTGCCCTTCAGCAGCAGCCGCTCCAGCACGGGCTTGATGTCGAATTTCTCGTACTTCGCATCGCGCACGCCGAGCGCGACGTTCTCGAAGTCGCAGAACACGGCCATGCTGACGTTGTCCAGGGGTAATGCCATGTGTACTCCAACCGGTTGGTCGCCGCGGTGTATTGCGTCGCGGCGAAAAATGCATCGCGCACATGATAGCCGGTCGGCGGGTCGATTCCGCAATCGATGCGCGCGGGGCTTGCCGGCGCGCCCCCGCCCGGCCGCGCCGGCAAGCCTTGCGCGGTGCGGCCCCCATTACCAGCGCGCCGCCTGCCCAAATCGACATACACTTGAGTATCGGTCGTCCGTCCCTATCTGAAAGGATGACACATCGAGCAAGGAGCGGTTTCATGACGACGAAGGTACTGCTGATTGGCGCGACCGGCCGCACGGGCCAGGCATGCGCGGATCTGCTGCTCAAGCAGCCGGAATTCGAGGTGACTGCGCTGGTGCGCCGGCACGGCTATGCGCTGCCGGGCGCGAAGGTCGTCGAGGCCGATCTGACGGGCGATTTCTCGTCCGCGTTCCAGGGCATCACGCACGTGATCTATGCGGCCGGCTCGGCGGAATCGGAAGGCGCCGCCGAGGAGGAGCAGATCGACCGCGACGCGGTCGCGCGCGCGGCCGAGCATGCGCTCGCCTGCAACGTGCAGAAGCTGGTCGTGATCAGTTCGCTGACCGCGTACTGGCCGGAGCGCAGCGGCGACGCGCTGCGCCATTACTCGCAGATGAAGCGCGAAGGCGACGACCAGGTGATCGCATCGGGCATCGACTACGTGATCCTGCGGCCCGGCCCGCTCGCCGACGGCCCGGGCGTCGGCAAGATCGCACTGACCGAGGAGCCGCTCGACGCGGCGCCGCCGGTATCGCGCCAGGATGTCGCATGGGCCGCGATCGAAGCGATCAAGCTTGGCATTACGCGCAAGGTCATCGGCTTCGTCGGCGGCGGCGTGCCGATCGAACAGGCATTGCGTGCCTAACGCAAGCCCGCGGCAAGCCCGCGCCGCCACCGGGCGGCGCGTTCCGTCGTGCCGGCGGCCCGCGACGCGGGCCGCTTTACCGTGCGCCGACGCGCCGCGGCTTACTGCTTCGAATGCGCGTCGGCCCAGGCCTTCACCGCGCCGAGCGTGTTCTCGACGTGCTTGTCGGGCGACAGGCTCGTATATTCGTACAACACCTTCCCTTCCGGCGAGATCACGTAAGACACGCGATTCGCGCGATCCAGCGCGGGCAGCTTCGCGTCGTATTCGCGGATGATCTTCGCGTCCGGATCGGCCGCGACCGGGAACTTGCTGCGGCACTCGCTCACCGAGAACTTCGTCAGCGTGTCGATGTTGTCCGCGGAGACGCCGATCACCGTCGCGCCGTATGCCTTGTAACGATCGACCGCATCCGCGAACGCATGCGCCTCGATGGTGCAACCCTTCGTGAACGCGGCCGGATAGAAGTACAGCACGACCGGCCCGTGCTTCAGCGCATCGGCGAGCGAGTACGTGTAAGTCTTGCCGCCCAGCGACGCCTGCGTCGTAAAGTCCGGCGCCGCGTCGCCCGGCTTCAGTTGCGCCTGCGCGACCAGCGCATGACCGGCCACCAGCAGCGCCGCCGCCACGCCCACCCATAGTTTTCGCTTCATCTGCGTCCTCATTTCTTATAAAGTCGGCCTCGAGATAGGCCACACTGCCGTTCGCCTGCCGAACGACAGTATGCACGACCCGGTCCAGCGGCAGCCGGTTAAAGATTCCGCACCGCCTGCCGTTATTCCTTCCGGACAACCGGTTCCAGCCCTTCACGTCAGCGAGACTCATGGAAGCCAACAGGAAACAGACGCCACGCAAGGGCTCCTGGCGCAACGCCTTGCATACGCTGCGCCGCTTCGCCTGGTCGGGCGGCGCGCTGATGCCTGCGCGCGCCGGTGCGCCGCGACGCGACGACACCGTGCGCGACTGGCTGGAACAGACGGTCGGCACGGTGGATTTCCTCGCCCATGTCGACCGCGAGCTGCGCTTTCTGTACGTGTCGGACGCGAGCCTGCGCTTCATCGGTTATCACCGCGACTACCTGCACACGCTGACGCTGCGCGACCTGATCGCAGAACAGGATACCGCTGCGCTGGAAAGCCTGCTTGCGCGCGCCGCGCGTTCCGGCCAGGTCGAGAAGGCGACGATGTGCATCGTCAAGTCGCTCACCTACCCGCTCGACGTCGAGATTCGCGCGTTCAAGAGCCGCCACCACGGCGTCGAAGGCTTCGCGATCGCGGCGTTCGACGTGTCGGTCTGGCGCGCGCTCGAGGCACGCCTGACGTACGAGATGCATCACGATCCGATGACGGGGCTCGACAACCTGTCCGCACTCGTGCCCGCGCTGATGCGCGCGCAGCAGGCGGCGGACGAAAACGGCACCTGCGCGGCGCTGCTGCTGCTCGACCTCGACGACTACCAGCGCATCAACCGCGCGCTCGGCTACGACGCCGGCGACGCGCTGCTGCGCGAAACCGCGCAGCGGCTGCAGGCGCTCGTCGCGCCCGACGAGCAGCTCGCGCGCGTCGCGAGCGACAAGTTCGCGGTCGTGTTCACCGCGCCGGACCGCACCCGCGCGAGCAACGCCGCGGACGCGCTCGCGCGCCGGCTGCAGGCCGCGGTGCGCGAACCTTACGTCTATCAGGGGCAGACCGTCCACCTGTCGGCGAGCATCGGCATCGCGCTCTACCCGGACGAACGTGCGGCGGCCCATCGCGCGCAGCACCACAGCCCGCTGCTGCGCCGCGCCGATCACGCGCTCGCGCAGGCGAAGGCATCGGGCGGCAATGCGCTCGCGTTTCATGCGCCGGTCGACGATCCGGCCGACGCCGAGCGGCTCAAGCTCGAAGCCGACCTGTACGACGGCGTGCGCAACGGCGAGTTCTCGCTCCACTTCCAGCCGATCACGCGCAGCCAGTCGGGCGCGGTGGTCGGCGTCGAGGCGCTGATGCGCTGGCGCCATCCGGTGCACGGCCTCGTGCCGCCGGCGACCTTCATTCCGCTCGCCGAATCGATCGGCCTGATCAACTATCTCGGCAACTGGGTGCTCAAGGCCGCGTGCATGCAGCTCGTCGCGTGGGACCGCCAGAGGCTCGCGCTGCAGTATGTGGCGGTCAACGTGTCGCCGCAGCAGTTCCGCGACCCGCGCTTCACGCAGAGCGTGCGCGAGGCGATCGCGCTGACGGGCATCGACCCGCGCCGCATCGTGCTCGAAATCACCGAAAGCCTGCTGATGCACGATCCCGCGCAGGCGAAAGGGCTGCTCGAGGAGCTGACCGAGCTCGGCATCCGCTTCGCGATCGACGATTTCGGCACCGGCTATTCGAGCCTCGCCTACCTGCAGCGCTTCCCGCTCGCGAAGCTGAAGATCGACCGCAGCTTCGTCGAGAACCTGCTGACGTCGCGCAACGACCGCGCGATCGTGTCGGCGGTGGTCGGCCTCGCGCAGACGCTCGATCTCGAGCTCGTCGCGGAAGGCGTCGAGACCGAGGCGCAGCGCGAGCTGCTGACCGAGATGGGCTGCAACCATATCCAGGGCTGGCTCGTCTGCCAGGCGCTGCCGTCTGACGAGCTCGCGCGGCGCTTCGAGGCGCAGCAGTTGCGCCTGCACGCCGCCTGACGCGCACGGCGAACCGGACAGATCCATATGTCAATCACCGCACACCTGCCCCGCACGGCGCTGCTCGACAAGCTGTGGGCCCGGATGAACGAACGGGGCGATTTCCCGCTGCTGTCGGAATCGCTGCGCGCGACGATGGCCGCGATGAAGAACGACGACCTCGACTTCACCGCGCTCGTGCGCGTCGTGCTGTCGGACTTCGCACTCACGCAGAAAGTGCTGCGACTCGCGAATTCCGCGATGTACATGGCGTTCGGCGGCAACATCACGACCGTGACGCGAGCGCTGATGGTGCTCGGCATGGACACGGTCGGCCATCTCGTCGTCGGGCTGAAGCTCGTCGACCATTTCCATCACAGCACGCCGCGCCGCATCGACGCGAAGCTCGAGCTGAACCGCGCGCTGCTGTCCGGCTGCGTCGCGCGCAAGCTGACCGAGCACGCGGAGCTGCGCGGCGGCGAGGAAGCCGTCGTCTGCACGCTGATGCGCCAGGTCGGCAAGCTGCTGGTGGTCTGCTATCTCGACACCGAATGGGACCGGATCCGCCGGCGCGCCGCCGAGTTGAACGGCGACGATGAGGCCGCATGCATCGATGTGCTCGGCGTCGGCTTCGATGAAATCGGTCTCGAGGCGGCCGCGAGCTGGCGGCTGCCCGACGTGATTCGCGCGGGGATGGCCGATGGCGACCGCCATGCGAAGCGCGTCGACCTGCGCGACGATGACGAAGACGAAGACGAAGATGAGGACGACGACGGGAACGCCCGCTGCCAGCGGCCCCATGACGCCTGCGCCGACGACACCCCCGAGCGCGTGCGCTGGCTGCGCGCGGTGAGCCGCTGCTCGACCGATGTCGCCGGTGCGCTGGCGATGCCCGCGGGCCCGCAGCGCGACGCGCACATCGCGGCCCTCGCGCAGCACTGCAGCACCGAACTGGAGATCGAACCCGGCGCGCTCGTCGAAATCGCCGAGCGGCTGGCACGCGAGGAAGCGAGCGACACCGTCATGCGCGAGATCGTCGAACTGCGCGCGAACGCCGACGCAATCGCGCGGGCGCAAGGCGAACCCGAGGCCTGCCTCGAAGCCGGCCTGGCAGACCTGCGCGCGCTGCCGTCCGAGCACGTCCTGACGCCGGTGCTCGCGCTCGCGTCGGAAAGCCTGCTCGCGGGCCTTGCGTTCACGCGCACCGTGATGTTCGTGCGCCGCGACGACGGCACGTTCGCCGCGCGCCTCGGCTTCGGCCCCGGCGTCGATGCCGCGCTCGATCGACTGTGCTTCCACGAGCGCTTCGAGCCGGACGTGTTCCATCTCGCGATCACGAACTCCGTCGGCATCTTCATCGAGCAGGCGCAGGAGCCGAAGATGGTGAAGCGCCTGCCCGCGTGGTACCTCGACGCGCTGCCCGACACGCTCGCGTTCGTGCTGTTGCCGGTGCGCGTCGGTGCGAAGACCGTCGCGCTGCTGTACGGCGACTGGGCCGGCGCGCAGCCCGCGCGCAAGATCACGCAGCAGGAGATGAGCGTGCTCAACGAGCTTGCGCGGGAGCTGGGACGGTTCTTCCCCGCGTGACGCGGCAGCCGCGCAGGCCTGCGGACGGCACGCCAGCGTACCCGCCACGATCGGCACCCCAAAAGCAAACCGGCCGCGAAGGCGGCCGGCTGCATCATGCGACGAATCGAAACGCTTACTTGAGCGTCACGGGCACGCTGAAGTACTTCTTCGCGAGGTTGTCGATCGTGCCGTCGGCCTTCAGTTCCTTCAGCGCCTGATCGAGCGCGGTCTTCAGCGCCGCGTCGTTCTTGCGCAGGCCGAAGCCGACGCCCGAACCGAGGATCTCGGCATCGCTGACCGTGCCGCCGGCAAAGCCGAAGCCCTGGCCTTGCGGCTTCGACAGGAAGCCCTTCGAGCCCGCTTCCGAATCCTGGAACGTCGCGTCGAGACGGCCCGACTTCAGGTCGGCATACGCCAGGTCCTGCGTCTGGTACGGCACGACTTCAACGCCGGCCGGCGCCCACTTCTTCTTCGCGTACGCTTCCTGGATCGTGCCCTGCAGCACGCCGACGCGCTTGCCCTTCAGCGACTGCGGCGTGGGCTGCATGCCGCTGCCTTGCTTCGCGATCAGCTGGTTCGGGATCGTGTAGATCGGATCGGTGAACGCGATCGCGTGCTTGCGCTGGTCGGTGATCGTCATGTCCGAGTTGATCGCGTCGAACTTGCGCGCCTGCAGCGCGGGGATCAGGCCGTCGAAGTCGTTCTCGACCCATACGCACTTCGTCTTCAGCTTCGCGCACACCGCGTTGCCGATGTCGATGTCGAAGCCGGTCAGCTTGCCGTCGGGCGTCTTGTATTCGAACGGCGCATACGAGGCCTCGACGCCGAACCGGATCTCCTTCAGATCCGCAGCCATCGCGCTGCCTGCCGCCACGGCCGACGCCGCCACTACCGCGTGCGCGGCCACTTTACGCCAATCCAACTTCATCAGGTGTTCTCCTCGATACTCGAATGTTCCGGAACTACGGGCGCATGCATCATTGCAGGGTCGGATAACGTCGACAATTCCGATGCCGCGCCTTGATGCGGCGCAACAGCCGCAAGGCCGCGATTGTACCAATCCGCGCGGCCCGATACGGTAAAGCCGCCGCCGGCGCCCGATGCTGCAGTGCGTGCGCGGTGACGGCCGGGCGGTCCGTCGAACTTGCAAGACGATGTCGCAAATACGCAAGCGCGGCGCGCGGGCTGTCGGTGCGGCAGGTGCGCGTCATCTCAAAAAGGGACATGCCGCGGGACTGGGCGCGGGCTGTGGATCCCGCGGCCACGCGCATCCGGTCATCGGTCAGACGAGTGCGGCAAGCGTGTCGCGCGTCGTGTCGACGACGAGCAGGCCCGCGCGCAAACCCGGCTTCACGGTCGGATTCGGGAACACGATGCGCTCCTCGTCGTGCTGCACCGTGTAGCGGTAGTCGCCGTCCTGCGCGAGCACCGTGCCGCGCGCGAACGCGGTGAAGTTCGCGACGTCGGCCGCGACGAACAGCTCGAGCGCGTCGCTTTGCTTCGTGATCTGGTCGATCACCGTGAACACGCGCGGCAGCGGCGGATGGCCGCCCCCCGCGGCGCGGTCACCCGGCGCACCCGAGACCAGCTTGCGCACCGCGCGGTCGGCCGGCGCGAAGCGCGACAGGTCATTCTGGCCGAACGGCCGCACCTTGCCGAGTTCGAGCGTGCACGCGAGCGCGCCGCAATGCTCGGCCGTGAAATGCGAATACGTGTTGCCCTTCGCGGTATGCAGCAGCACGGCCGCGATGCGCGCATCGCCGAGCCACTCGACCATCGTGCGGGTCGGCGGCGTGCCCGTGTGCGGCAGCAGCGCGAACTGCTCGAACACCGATGCGCGGATCGCCGTGTGCATGTCGATGTGCCAGCGCGCACCGCCCTTCGGCGCCGCCGCGAAGAACGCGGTGGCCGCCGCTTCGAGCTGCACCGCGCGCGCCGCTTCGCGGCTCGCCGGCACTTGCGCGTGACGGCCGCTGAACAGCCGATTCAGGTCGTCGTCGAGATAGCGGTCGCCCGCGCGCATCGCCGGCACGTTGCCGAGCACCACCAGCAGCCGGCATGCGAGCGGCAGCGTGCCCGCGGCAAGATCGCGCACGAGCATCGACAGCAGCTCGATCGGCGCCGTCTCGTCGCCGTGCACACCGGCCGACACCAGCACGCTCGCGCGCGCCTCGGCGCCGGCGTCACCCGCGGCCGGCTCGAACGCGAGCAGCCCGTCGCCGTGCCATTGCCAGCGCACCGCACCGTCCGCACACGCGCCGCCGGTTGCGGCCGGCGGATCGCCCGCGAGCGTGAACGCGAGGAAGTCGTCGAGCAATACGGCGGACGGCATGGGCGACTCAGCGCTGGAAGTCATACAGCGACCCGACGCGCAGGATCTGCGTGAGCTCGTCGAGCGCCGTGCGCGATTCGTCGAGCAGCGTCGGATCGGCGAGATCCTCCGGTGCGAGACGGTCGCGGTAGTGCTTTTCGATCCACGCGTCGAGCGACGCGAACAGCGTGTCGTTGATCCACACGTTCGACGTGACGGCCGCGCGCTCGGCATCGTTCAGCACGACACGCAGGCGCAGGCACGCGGGGCCGCCGCCGTTCTTCATGCTTTCGCGCAGATCGAACACCAGCACGTCGCGAATCGGGCCGTTGCCGGCCGCGAGCCGGTCGAGATAGGCGGCGACGTTCGCGTTCTCGCGGCACTCCTGCGGCACGACGAGCACTTGCGAGCCGTCCGCGCGCGACAGCAGCTGGCTGTTGAACAGGTACGACGTGACGGCATCGTTCACGCTCACGGCCGCATCGGGCACCTCGATCACGTTCAGCCGTGCGCCGCGCGCGTCGAGCGTGGCCGTCAGCGTGTCGTAGATCGCCTGCCTGTTGACGAACGCGCGCTCGTGCGTGAACAGCGTGTCGCGGTTGCCGACCGAAATCACGTCGTTGTGGAACACGCCCGCGTCGATCACGTCCGGATCCTGCTGCGCATAGACCGTCGCCGTTTCGGCAAGACCGTGGCGATGCGCGACCGCGCGGCTCGCCTCGAAGGTCTGGCGCGCCGGGAAGCGCTTCGGCTCCGGACCGCGACGATACTCCGCACGGCCGTACACGAAGAATTCGACGCCCGGCTTGCCGTATTCCGCGCAAAAGCGCGTATGGTTCGCCGCGCCTTCGTCGCCGAGTGCCGGCGTGCCCGTCAGCGCCTCGTGCACCGCGAAGTGCGCGGGATCGGCGAACAGCGTCGACAGCGTGCGGCGCGTCGCGTCGTGCTCGATCGCGCGATGCAGCTTGCTGCACAGGTTGGCCGGCGTGAAATGCACGCGGCCGTCGCTCGTGTCGGCCGACGGGCTGACGGTCGCCGCGTTCGCGGTCCACATCGCCGATGCCGAGCTCGCCGCGGCGAGCAGTTCGGGCGCCTGCTTCGCGGCCTTCGCGATCACGTCCGCGTCCTTGCCGGAGAAGCCGAGCTCGCGCAGCAGGCGCAGCGACGGGCGCTCCTGCGGCGGCAGCACGCCTTGCGCGAAGCCGAGATCCGCGAGCTGCTTCATCTTGCGCAGCCCCTGCTTCGCGGCGGCCTTCGGGTTCGCCGCCGACTTCTCGTTGTTGAGCGACGCCACATTGCCGAACGACAGCCCGGCGTAGTTGTGGGTCGGGCCGACGAGTCCGTCGAAATTGGCTTCTTGTGCGTTCATCGTCGTTCCCTCGATCAGAAATGCAGGCCCGGCGACAGGCTCGCGGGCAAGGTCAGTTCAGTGCTTTCCACCGACGCCATCGGATACGCGCAATAGTCGGCCGCGTAGTACGCGCTCGGCCGATGGTTGCCCGAGCGGCCCGTGCCGCCGAACGGCGCGGCAGACGATGCGCCGTTGGTCGGGCGGTTCCAGTTGACGATGCCGGCCCGGATCGTGCGGCGGAAGTGCGCCCATGCGTTGGCGTCGTCGGCCAGCAGGCCGGCGGACAGGCCGAACGCCGTGTCGTTCGCGCGCTCGATCGCTTCGTCGAACGTCGCGTAGCGGACGATCTGCGCGAGCGGGCCGAAGTGTTCCTCGTCGGGCAGGTTCGCCACGCCGGTCACGTCGATGATCGACGCGTTCACGAAGCCGAGGCGCGGATCGCGCTGCGTCATCGCGATGATCGGCTTCGCGCCCTGCTCGACCAGGCGCGACTGCGCATCGACGAGCTTTGCGGCCGCGCGCGCCGAGATCACCGCCCCCATGAAAGGCTGCGGATCGGCGTCGAACACGTCGGCCGCGATCTTCGACGTGACGTCGGCAAAGCGTGCGAGGAAGCGGTCGCCGAACGCGCCCTGCGGCACGAAGATGCGGCGTGCGCACGTGCAGCGCTGGCCGGCCGACAGGAACGCCGATTGAATCGTGTGATGCACGGCCGCGTCGAGGTCCTCGACTTCGCCGATCACGAGCGGGTTGTTGCCGCCCATTTCGAGCGCGAGCACGATTTCCGGACGGCCGCCGAACTGCTTGTGCAGCAGCGTGCCGGTGTCCGAGCTGCCGGTGAAGAACAACCCGTCGATCTGCCGATGATTCGCGAGCGCGATGCCCGTGTCCTTCTCGCCCTGCACGAGGTTCAGCACGCCCGCCGGCAGCCCGGCTTCGTGCCACACCTCGACCGTCGCGCGGGCGACGCCCGGTGCGAGTTCCGACGGCTTGAACACCACCGTGTTGCCCGCGATCAGCGCCGGCACGATATGACCGTTCGGCAAGTGGCCGGGGAAGTTGTACGGACCGAACACCGCGACGACGCCGTGCGGACGATGACGCAGCACCGCGACGCCGTCGGCCATGTCCTGGCGTTTCTCGCCGGTGCGTTCCTGATAGGCCTGAATCGAGATGCCGACCTTCGCGGCCATCGCCGCGACTTCGGTACGCGCTTCCCACAGCGGCTTGCCCGTCTCGCGGCCGATCGTGGCGGCGATCGCTTCCTTGCGTTCGGTGAGCAGCGCGGCGAAGCGCTTGACGATCGCGCAGCGCGCGTCGAAGTCGAGTGCCGACCAGCCGGCGAAGGCGCGCCGTGCGCTCGCGACCGCGCGGTCGACGTCGGCCGCCGATGCGCTGTCGCCCTGCCATGCGATCGCGTCGGTGCCCGGGTTGCGCGAAGCGAAGACGGGGCCCGAGCCTGCGACCCAGGCGCCGTCGATGAAGAGTTCCGTCATGATTCGTTTATCCTTGTTTGACTTTGAGCGGCAGCACGCGGACCGGATCGCCGGCCTTCACGTCGAGCGCGACGGCATCGTCGGCCGACAGCACGAACGCACCGTTCGCGACCACGCCCGGCGCGACGCCGACGCGGAAATCGCCGAGCGACGTGTTCGACACGAGCGACTTCGGCGGATGGTCGCCCCGTGCGTGATCGGTTGCATCCGGCACGCCGATCGCGACCGGCACGACGACGCTCTCGCGCACCGTGCGCAGGTCGTTCACATGGCATTCGAGCACCGGGCCCGCGTCGAAGATGTCGACGTGGTTCTGGTAGCGCAGCCCTTCCGCCTCGAGCATCTTGCGGGCCGGCAGCGTGTCGCGGTGCGTGAGGCCGACCGCGTCCTGTGCGTCTTGCGGCAGCAGGTCGACGTACACCGGGTAGCGCGGCATCAGTTCCGCGAGGAACGACTTGCGGCCGTGCGAGCTCAGGTAGTCCGCTGCGTTGAAGTCGATCTGGTAGAAGTGCGAACCGACCGCGCGCCAGAACGGCGACGTGCCGTCTTCGTCGAAGTGGCCGCGCAGTTCCGCGCAGATGCGTTCCGGGAAGCGGTCGCGAAACTGCGCGATGAACATGAAGCGCGAGCGCGACAGCAGGCCGCCGACACCGCCCGTGCGATAGCGCGGGCTCAGGAACAGCGAGCACACTTCCGCGTAACCCGTCAGGTCGTGCGAGATGTTGAGCGCGGACATCCGCGTCCACACGCCGAGTTCCTGGCTCGCGTGCACGACCGTGCTCACGCGATAGTTGTAGAACGGCTGTTCGAGGCCGACCTGCGTCTCGATTCCGCAGACGCCTGCGATGTCGCCCGTCTTCGATTCTTCCATCACGAAGAAGTAGCCGGCTTCGCCCGGCGCGGCGCGGCCGTCGAGCGTGCGGCGCGAGCGTTCGATGCGCGCGGCAAGCGCGTCGCGGTCGGGCTTGAACGTGGTCAGGCCCGGCCCGGTTTCCTTCGCGAGCGACACGAGCGCGTCGACGTCGCCCGTTTGTACGACCCGAACGACGATCATGCTGCGTCTCCCTTCATCTCGTCATCGTCGCGGCGGTGCAGCGGCACGCAGCGCACGACATCGCCATCCTTCACATCGAGTGCCGCGCGCACGTCGGCCGCGAGCGGCGCATGGGCGCCCCGCGCGTCGGCCGCGAGCGGCGCATGGGCGCCCCGCGCGTCGGCCGTATCGCCCGGCAGGTCGGCCAGCACGCAGCGGAACGATTCGCCGCTGCCCGTCGACACCATGTACGCGACGTCGCCCTGCTGACGCGCGGCTTCGCGCACCGTGCGCTCCGCGCCGTGCTTCACGCACGCGGTGCGGTCGACCTGCGCGGTCAGCACCGGGCCCGCGTCGAAGATGTCGACGAAGCGGTCCGGCTCGAAGCCTTCCTCGAGATGGATGTCGTACGCGAGCAGTGCCGTTTCGTTCGGCTCGCCGAGCACGCGCTGCGCGGCTTCCGGCAGCAGCGGCACGTAGAGCGGATACGCGGGCATCACTTCCGCGATGAACGTGCGGCTGCGGCCGCCCGACGCGATGTCGACGTCGGTGAAATTGCGGCCGAAGAACTTGCGGCCCACCGCTTCCCAGAACGGCGATGCGCCCGTGTTGTCGCTCACGCCGAGCAGCAGCGTGAACACTTCGGGCGTGAAGCGGCGGCGGTTCGCGGCGATGTACATCATCCGCGCACGCGAGATCAGGTGCGCGGCCGCGTCGCCGCGCAGCGACGGATCGACGTAGAAGCCGGCCAGCCGGCTTTTGCCGGTCAGCTCGTGCGACATCGTGAGCGCGTGGATCTTGCGGTTCACGTGCAGCTCGCGCGACGCGTGGATCAGTGCGTCGTTGCGGAACGCGTAGAACGGTTCCGAGTAGCCGGCCGCGGCCACGATGCTCGCCGTGCCGAGCAGCTTGCCCGTCGACGAATCCTCGAGCACGAAGAGATAGAACTCTTCGCCGGCGAAGTCGACGTCCGCGCGAAACGAATCCTCGGAGAGCGCCACGCGCGCTTCGAGCGCCGCGCGGTCGTGCGGCAGCGAGTGCAGGACCGGCTGCGCGGTGCGCGCCATGTGCGCGAGCGCATCGAGATCCGTGAGTTTGCCGGGGCGAACAAATAGCATCGTCGTTCCTGTCTGCGATGGGCGCGCCGATCAGCGCGCGGTGGCTTCCTGGGCCGCGAGCACCTGCTCGACTGCCTTTTCGAAGCGCTTGATGCCTTCGTCGAGCAGGTCGAACGGGATCACGAGCGACGGCACGAAGCGCAGTACGTTCGGGCCGGCGATCAGCATGATGAGGCCGTTCTCGGCGGCGGCGGTGACGAAGTCCTTCGCGCGGCCGTCGAATGCGGCGGTGAGTTCCGCGCCGACCAAGAGGCCCTTGCCACGGATGTCCTTGAAGATGCCGAAGCGTGCGTTGATGCGTTCGAGCGCGCCCTTCAGTCGCACGCTGCGTTCGCGCACGCCTTCGAGCAGTGCCGGATCGCCGATCAGTTCGACGACCTTGTCGGCGATTGCCGACGCGAGCGGGTTGCCGCCGTACGTCGTGCCGTGCACGCCGACCTTGAAGTGCGCGGCCAGTTCGTTCGTCGTCAGCATCGCGCCGATCGGGAAGCCGTTGCCGAGCGCCTTCGCGGTGGTGAGGATGTCCGGCGTGACGCCCGTGTCCATGTATGCGTAGAACTGGCCCGTGCGGCCGACGCCCGTTTGCACTTCGTCGAAAATCAGCAGTGCGCCGTTGGCGTCGCAGGCTTCGCGCAACGCCTTCAGGAAGGCCGGATCGGCCGGGATCACGCCGCCTTCGCCCTGCACCGGCTCGACGATCACGGCACAGGTTTTCGGGCCGATCGCGGCCTTCGCGGCTTCGATGTCGTTGAACGGCAGGTGCTTGATGCCCTCGGGCACCGGGCCGAAGCCTTCCGAGTATTTCGGCTGGCCGCCGACGCTGACCGTGAAGAACGTGCGGCCGTGGAACGACTGGACGAACGACACGATTTCGTATTTGTCGGCGCCGTGGCGGTCGAAGGCGACGCGGCGGGCGAGTTTCAGTGCGGCTTCGTTCGCTTCCGCGCCCGAGTTCGCGAAGAATGCGCGGTCGGCGAAGGTCAGCGATTCGAGGCGTTTGGCGAGGCGCAGCACCGGCTCGTTCGTGTAGCCGTTGCCGATGTGCCAGAGCTTGCGGCCTTGTTCGTCCAGGACCTTCAGCAGTTCCGGGTGGCCGTGGCCCAGCGACGTGACCGCGATGCCGCACGCGAAATCCACGTACTCGCGGCCGGCCGTGTCCCACACGCGCGAGCCCTCTGCACGGTCCGGCACGAACGGCGCGGGGGAAAATACCGGCACCATCACTTCGTCGAATGTCTGGCGGGTCACGGTCGAGGTCGTCATGGTCGTTCCTTTCGGTTTCGTAAGAGGGTTCAACAGGATCAAGTTTAGGTAAGGGCGACGCAAGCGTCTTGCAGAATTGCGACGGGTTCTATCGGAAGCGGATAGCTCGCTTTATTTTGCCCTTCCGGCGGAGGGCTCTTGGTTTTTGTCTGGGCGTTTTTGTTTGGGGGCGTTTTTGGTGGTGCGCTTTCGTTTCGCGTGAAGCACCTGCGATCGTGTCGGTCGGAGGTATCCGGAATTTCGTGTGTGAGGCGGGTTGAGATTCAGACTCCAATGTTGAATCGTTCCGGGTAAAGCAGCGCGAACTGTGTCATGGCGCTCTTCCAATCGTGCCGGGAACCGGTCCACTTGACCACGACGTTGCGCAGCGCCAGCCAGATCAGTTTGAGCGCGGCCTCGTCCGATGGGAAGTGGCCCCGCGCCTTGATGATCTTCCGAAGCTGCATGTGCAACGACTCGATCGCGTTGGTCGTATATACAACTTTCCGGATGTCAGGCGCGAAGGCGTAGAACGGAATCACCTGATCCCAGGCCCGGCGCCAGAGGGCGGCAATCGGTGGGTATTTCCTACCCCACGGGCTCGTATCGAACGCATCCAGCGCCACGGCGGCCGCTTCGGCCGACGGTGCCCGATAGATCTCCTTGAGCGCGGCTGCGACCGATTTCCGGTCTTTCCAGCTGGCGAAGTCCAGCGAGTTCCGGATCAGATGCACGATGCAGGTCTGCACCGTCGTGTCCGGGAACACCGTGTTGATCGCTTCCGGGAAGCCCTTCAGGCCGTCGACCACGGCGATCAGAATGTCCTGCACGCCGCGCAGCTTCAGGTCGTTCACCACCCGCAGCCAGAACTTGGCGCCTTCGGTCTGTTCGATCCAAAGGCCCAGCACGTCACGTGTGCCGTCGCGGCGCACGCCCAGTGCCAGGTAGATCGCCTTATTGCGCACCACGCCTTCGTCGCGGATCTTGACTCGCAAGGCATCGAAGAACACGACCGGGTACATCGGCTCGAGCGGCCGCTGCTGCCATTCACGCACTTCGTCGATCACCGCGTCAGTGACGGTGCTGATGAAGTCCGGCGATACCTCGATGCCGTACATCTCCAGCAGGAAGCCCTGAATCTCCCGCACGCTCATGCCGCGGGCGTACATCGCGATGATCTTGTCGTCGAAGCCGGTGAAGCGTCGCTCGCCCTTGGCGATCAACACCGGATCGAAGGTGCCTTCGCGGTCGCGCGGAATCTCGACGTCGAGCAAGTCGTCGTCGGTTGCAACGCGTTTGCGGCTGGTGCCGTTGCGATGGTTCGTGCGGCCGCCCGGTTTGGCTTCACCCTTCTCGTAGCCAAGGTGGTGGGTCAGTTCGCCGCCCAGCGCGCGTTCGAAGATCGCCTTCTTGAGCGCCGCGAGCTGCTCGTTGATCGTTGCCCGATCCAGCGTTCCGGGCACCAGTTGCTTGATGAGTTCCGGGTCCAGGTTCAAGCCCTTGCCCGGCTCAATCGTCACTTCTTCCTTGCGTTTGCGTGGCATAAAGTGGCTCCTTGGCCATCAGTTTATGCCTCACACACAAAGGTTCGGATAGGCTC
>NZ_JBQEON010000022.1:0-121280 GCF_052045245.1 Burkholderia sp. 22313 | reverse complement strand
CAGCGAATTGATGCCGGTCGAAGTCGACGTGGACAGCGACGTGATCGAGCTGTTAGCCGACGACAAGCCGGTTGAGGTCGAAGACGAAAGCGAAGTCACCGAGCTATTGGTCGAGCTCAGGCCGGTGGACAACGAGTTGATGCCCGTCGAAGTCGAGGTGGACAGCGACGAGATCGAGCTGTTAGCCGACGACAGGCCCGTCGAGGTCGACGACGACAGCGAAGTCACCGAGCTATTGGTCGAGCTCAGGCCGGTGGACAGCGAGTTGATGCCGGTCGAAGTCGAGGTGGACAGCGACGAGATCGAGCTGTTAGCCGCCGAGAGGCCGGTCGACGTGGACGACGAAAGCGAAGTCACGGAACTCTTGGTCGAGCTCAGACCTGTGGACAACGAATTGATACCCGTCGACGCCGACGTCGACAGGCTGCTGATCGCGCTCGTCGTCACGCTCATGCCGGTGCTGAGCTGGGACACGGTCACTGCGTCCTGCGGTGCCGAACCGTCGGCGACGTTGGTGATACGACGCAGGGCCGTCGAGCTGCCGACCGACACTTCCGACAGCGGCGCGGTGCTGCCCGTCAGGTAACCCGTGCCCGTCGGTGCTGCCGCGCCGGTCACGCTGCCCACGCCAATCGCGACGCTGGATGCGTAGTTGGCCGTGCCACCGAGCGCGATCGCGTTGGTGCCCGTTGCCGTCGCACCATTGCCGATGGCAGATGCGCCGGAGCCGGCAGCAGTGGCAGCCGAACCGAGCGCGGTGCCGTTGGTGCCTGCTGCCGTGACGGTTGCGTTTGCGCCGACCGCGACGCCCGACGTTGTCGCAGCGTTGACGTTCGAGAACCGGCCGATCGCGATTGCGTTGGTGCCTGCCGCGACGGCGCCGCCCGTGCCCGAACTGTTGCCGCCGCCGAGCGCGACCGAACTGATGCCCGATGCCGTCGTGTCGTTGCCGACCGCGGTAGCGCCGGTATTGAGCGCGGTCGAGCCGGAGCCGATGCCGATCGCACTCGCCCCCGTGGCCACGGAACGCTGGCCGAACGCCTGCGAATAGTTACCTGATGCGGTCGCGTTCGCGCCGATCGCGATCGACGTTGAACCGCTGGCCGTCGTCGTGCTGCCCGAGTTGCCGCCGATGGCGATCGCCTGGGCGCCCGAGGCCACGACGGAGCCACCGGAGCCGCCCGCACTGTACTGCGCATGCGCGACGTTGCCGACGGTCGCCCCCGCGACGAGCGCAACCGTTGCAACGGCCTTCACGACGGCCGACTTGTTCGGCTTGCCCCGTGCCGTATCGTGTTCCGATGCCGCGACCCAGGCGCCAAGGGCTTCGTTCCAGATCGAGCGGTATGTGCGGTTCATGTCCTGCTGCTCCCAAATATGCACGCCACACACCGGGCTCTTTCGTTAGATGAATATGCCGTGCGCTCGCGCGAATCTCAAAATTGATGGGCGGAGTTTATTTGAGGTGTTATTTTAAGATTGACAAAAAGTGAAAGATGGAAGGTTTTGAAAGTTAAAAGATGGTTAATGCATCGTGTTTTGATGTATTTGATAGTAACCATGTTGAAAATGAAAAGAATGCTATATGTATGGTGTTGTCGAATTCGTTACCAGGAGGATTTATTCATAAAAAACAATGAGTTAAGTTGAATTTGTGTGACCTGAAACGTGCCAACGTCCTTCAATAGTAAGACAAATGAAATGGCAAACGTTTGCGTGGTGTTCGAATATTTCTGAGTTGTAATGTGCCTTATGGCTCTGATCCATATTGGTTCAATTTCATTGTTAATTTATTAAAATTTGGCGCTGACTTGATCTTTTGATTTTATTTGTTCTGTATCAATAAAATAAAAAAGCCGTGAAGGACGGAATGCCGGGATATGCTGATTTGCGCATCGTGCCGGTCGCACCAGCCCGTGCGGCGGGCCTTCCCCGGTGGCCGGCTCCATCAAGTTGTAAAAAAGTGCTACAAGTGCATCGGCCATCTATTTGAGATTCATGTCCTATTGATGACATCCGATGTTTGGGGTTGGCCCCAATTGGACGAATCGCCAAGTGGCCCGTCGCGACCACGCTCGCCACCGCGGTCGTGGTGGTGGCGACAGGTTGTCCACGATCACGGGCTATCTACGCGACAAGGGGCGCCACGAGCGGGCGTGCCGGAAAGTTCAGGTCGTCGCCCCAGCGACTTGACCTGTTCGGGAGGGCGGGGCGGGCATGCCGCACCGGGAATGAGCGAGGAGATGCACAAACGCGTCCGATACACCCGGTCAGCCCGACGCGCGCGTCGCCAACCGGGCGCGTCGCCGCGCGCGGCTGAACGGCTTGGAGCCGCGGCGCTGTCTGCTTTCGTCGGGAGGGGGAACTGGCGTGTGGATGGCGATCGCGGCGGCGGAGCCGGTTGCACCGGACAGTCCGGCGACGCAGCGCGCCGTCCCGGACAAGGCGCCGGCGAGCGATCATGCGCGCCGCGGCCGGGCGCCGCAGTGTTATTTCCGCACGAAGCGCAGTGCGAGGCGCGCCAGGCGCGGGACGAACGTCGGGCGCAGCAGCCGCTTGTCGTACCCGGCCATGCGCCGGTCGTTCTCGCTGAGGCACAGCTCGATGAGCTCGCGCGGATTCAGCGACTCGCCGATGTCGGCGGTGCCCGTCGCCGGGAAGTTCGCGTCGCGCGCGACGCCGTCGGTATCGATGCCGCGTGCGATGCCGATGCGGTCGCGGATCAGGACCACCCACACGGCCGCGACGCGAGCCAGGAACCACGGCCGGCGCCACCACGGCAAATTGCGCCAGTACCACGCATACCAGTTCACGAAAAACAGGATGTGGCGGCCTTCCTCCTGGATCACGGGCTCGAAGGTATCGACGAGTTCGGCCGGGAAATAGCCGGAGCGCTGCGCGGAGCGGAACAGGCCGAATGCGAAGAAGCTGTCGATGCATTCGCTGAAGCCGGTCATCATCCATGACCACTCGGGATCCTTCGGCGCCGGATACGCGGGCTCGGGGGCGAGCTTGATGCCGTACGCCTCGACCAGCTTCGACAGCACGACCTTGTGCCGTGCTTCTTCGCCGCCGTCCATCTCGAGCGCCCGGCGCAGCAGCGGATCGTCGACGGTTGCCGCGAAGGTGGCGACGCGAATCGACGCGCGGCCTTCGGTTTGCACGGCGATGTCCCAGATGGGCAGCGACGTGAGCCGCTTGAGTGCGTCGGGTTTGAGCGGCGGCCAGTCGATGACGGCCGGCTTGTACGGGTTGTGCGTATCGAGCAGCATGCGGCAGAACATCCGCCTGTGCGCATCGGAACCGATCCTGACCGGACCTTGATGCTCAAAGGCCCAGTTGCGCATGGCGTGATCTGCCGCTGCATGTTCTTCCTGCAGCGTGTCGGACATGGCTGTTGTTGTGCGATTACGAAGTGAAAGATTCTTGCATAGCTTCCGTAATCGCGTATTTTCGTGCGGCCAGGGGGCGCCGCGTGCCGTGCTCAGGCCTGCGCGTCGACCCAGAGGCGACCCCAGCGGGACGCATACGCGAGCGCGTGTTCCTCTTCGAAGAAGAAGTCGATCGCGTCGAACGATACGGCGCGCGGCGACGGGCTGCCGCTTGCCTTCTCGATCGTCAGGTTCGCGGCGAACAGTCCGTTCGGCAGCCGGGCGGCAGCGGGGGCGACTTCATAGCCCTTGTAGCGGATCGTGCGGTTCATGACGTGGGCGTAGCGGGTTCGGGCTTTCAGCGTACGAAAACCCGAGGCCCGCGTGAACCAATCTTTCGGCCAATGCAAATCACGCGGCGGGCCGGATCGTTATCGGCGCAGGGAGCCGGCATGGAGCGGGGAGCGTCGGCGTGCCGCTGCGCGCAGGATAAGCGGACGCGCGCCGCCCGCGCACGGCGAACGTCGTCGGCCGGGCGCGGGCGGCGGGAAAGCGAAGGTTACTGGTTGGCGATCTTCAGCACGGGTGCGAGCGCGTCGACCGATGCGGCATGCGTGGCCGTGCGATGCGATGCGAATGCGAGCGCGAATTCGGCGGCCTGCGAGCCGACCGTCTCGAGCTGCGCGACGACTTTCGGATCCGAGCAGCTGTCGGCGCTGTCGAAGCGCGTTTCGAGCGTGTTCACGGTCGCGCCGAACGGGGTCGGCCAGCCGCGCAGCGCGTGGACGATCGAACGCAGCGACGTCAGCACGGTGCCGGCGGCTTGCCAGCCGTAGGCCGTGACGATCAGGCCGACCGCGCGGCCGTCGAGATACGGGCGCTCGTCGGCGCGCAGTTCCTCGAGCGTGTCGAGCGCGTTCTTCACGAGCCCGGACACGCCGCCGTGATAACCGGGCGTCGCGATGATGATCGCGTCGGCCTGGCGCACGGCGTCGATCAGTTCGCGCTGCGCGTCGGTCAGCGTCTTGTGTTCGGGCGCGTAGTGCGGGAGTGTGTGCAGGAACGGGCCGTCGAACAGGCGTGTGCGTGCGCCGGCGGCTTGCGCGCCGCGCAGCGCGAACGACAGCGCGCGCTCGGTCGACGACGCGGCCCGGGTGGTGCCGCCGATGCCGACCACGAACGGGCGGCGGTGTTGATCGAATGCAGTCAAGGGGCGCTCCTTGGGGATGGCTTGCCCGGCTAAGCACAGGCTTAAAACCAGATGGTAACGACCCCGCCGCCACTCTGAAAACGACTTTTCGTTCTATCGATATGCCGTGGGTGCAGGTCTGGCGTGCGCGCGGCGACGCAGATGAATAGCAGAAATGCTTGGTTGGGACGCTGCGGCGCGCTCGATAAGATGGGCTCGTCTCCTCCTGTATGTCTCTACTGACATGGGTTGGCCCCGCCGCGCGGATGCCGGCGGGGCTTTTTTTCGTCCCGTGCCGGAACGGGTGTGCGATGCGCAGGCGGCACCGCGTTCACGCCCCCGTCGCGTGACTCGAACACCGGCCGGAAGAAGCTGCGTTCGTCGCTGACGATGCCGCGCGTTTCCTCCGCGTAGCGGAACGCGGCCTGGCAGGCGCGATCGGCCTTCGAGCGTTCGCGGTAGCGTTCGTACTCGGCGAGGCTCGGAAACGAGAACATGGCAAGCGCGATGTCGCTCGCGCCTTCGGACGGCAGGAAGTCGCCGTGATGCGTGCCGCCGAATTGCTCGACGAGCGGAATCCACATCTTGCCGCAGGTTTCGAACTGCTCGAGCTTGTACGGATCGATGACGTAGCGAAGGAAGCAGGTAACCATGGGCGCGCTCGGCGCTGCGGGCATATTGTCGGCTTGCGCGGTCAGTGCGACCGACAGCGCGAGCACGACCGGTACGGCGGATGGCAGCCGCTTCAGCGAGTCGGCGGTTCGCCGCCGCGCGCGAGACGCCAGGCAATCGTGCCGAGCACGCCGACCGCGACGACCAGCGCACCCCACAGCACATAGCGGCGCGTCGCATCCGAATCGGCGGCCGGTTCCGGCGGGGCCGCCGCGGCCGGCAACACCGCGCCGACGCGGGCGGGCCGTACTTCCGGCGCCATCCCGACCAGCAACGCGTCGCGGCTGACGGCCGACGACGGCAGCGCCGCATTGCCGACGCCGAGCGTGAACGGCGGCGTGCCGCGTGCGACGAAGGTCAGCGCGGCCGGATGCCAGCCGATCGCGACGGCCGGCTGGCCGCCGCCGAGCCCGCCGTTGCGCATGTCGACGACGATTCGCCATGCGCGATCCGGATTCGGTGCGAATGCCAGCGGCGCATTGCGCTGTTCGCCGCCCGTGCCCCGCAGCCGGAACAGCACGGCGCCGGCGACGTCGCGCCACGGCGCCTGCGCGTCGGCACGGCTTTGCAGCGTTGCGCGCGCAACCGTATTCGATTGCGGCAGGTCGATGCGCACGTGGTCGACCGGATACGCGCCGTCGGTATCGAACCGATACTCGCCGGGCGCGCTGCCGGCCCTCACGTGCACGGCGTCACGCCATTGGCGCGGCACGGCCGCGGTGTCCGCCGTGCGTGCATCGCGCGGTCGCGTTTCGATCTCGATCGACCCGATCGCGGGTGCGCCGTCGACCCAGTCGAGCCGCAGGTAGCGCGGCCCCGTGCCTTCGAGCGCGATACGTTCCTGCACCAGCAGGTCGCCGCCGTGCCCGACCTTCAACAGCTGTGTGCTGCCGAGCGCGCGCCAGCTCCGCAAATCGTCGCTCGCCTCGACGGCGACGCGCCCCTGATAGCTGTCGTCATTCACGTGCACGAGCAGCGCGTCGACCTCGCCGTCCGCATGCGACAGGTCGACGAGATCGGCCGCATGCTGGACGCGAGCCGGCGCGGTCACGGCTGCTCGCAGCGAGCCGTCCGGCGCGACCGACACGCCCAGTGGCGCGCGACCGTCGCCGGTGCGGGCCGGCGGCAGCGGGAACCAGTGCACCGGCGTGCGCGACGGCGGCACGGCCGCCGCCGCGGGCGCATCGAGCGAATACGGGACGGGTTCGCCGGCACCGTTGAAGATGCGCACGTCGCCCAGATCGTCGCGCCGGCTGGCGGCATACACGGCCTGCGGCACGGTGAGCTGGTAATACGCGGCGCTGCCGTCGAGATCGAGCGCGAAGCGTTGGGCGACGCGTTCGGCGCCGGGCGTGCCGCCGGCCGTGGCGAACGACGTCAGCAGGCTCAGGCCGAGCAGGGCTGCGAGTCGTTTCATGACGGGTGGTCGTCCGGTTGGGCCGCGGCCTTCGGTGGCAGCGGCGAGAAATAGCCGATCAACAGCAGCAGCACGCCGATGCCGATGAACGACACGATGCGTTCGATGCCGGTGACGTGCGACAGGTCGAACAGGAACAGCTTGATCACCGTGAGCGCGAGCAGCGCGGCGCCGACGAACCACAGCGGACGCAAGCCGCGCCGCGTGGCCCAGATCATCGTCGCGAGCGCGCAGAGCGTCCAGTACACGGAGACCGACGCCTGCACGAGCGTCGATTCCGCCATCGCATCGAATGCGTACGGCACGCCGGTCCAGTGGTGCAGCGTGCGCAGCAGGATCGCGTTCAGCCACAGGAACGCCGTCGCGCCGGCCGCGCCGAGCAGCTCGACGCGATAAGTGCCGAACGACCAGCCGAGCTTGCGCGCGCGCACGAACCACGACCCGGCGAGCGCATAGACCACCACGAGCACGAGATCGAGCGGATTGAGCAGCGGGATGCGCGCCCAGCTGCCGCCGGCCTGCGTGAAGTTGGCGTAGAAGGTCCAGACCCACATCACGACGATCAACGGGAACGACGCGAGCGCGCACACGCGCGCGATGCCGTCGCGGCGCGTCAGCCACATGCCCGCGAACGCGAACAGGCTCCAGCCGACCATGAAGACCTGCTGGATCCCGAATGACGACAGCACGGTGTCGATCTCGTACGCGAAGTGGAAGCGGTGGTGCAGCGTGCGCAGCAGCAGCGCGTTGAACCACAGGAACACGGTCGCGAGCGCGGCAAGGTCGACCGCGAGCGGATGCCACGTGACGCCGAGCGTTTTCAGGCGGCGCAGCCAGGTGGCGAACGCGACGAAGATCAGCAGTTGCGCGACGTCGAGCGGATTGAGCAGCGGCAGCCAGAACAGCGGCGACGCGTCGCCGTCGCTCGAGACGCTGGCGATGCTCCACAGCCACAGCAGCGCGGCGAGCGGCACGGCGCCCCACACCTGATAGGCGCTCGGGAACGCGGCGACCGGCCAGCGCAGGCGCGAGCCCGGGCCCGCCACCAGCACGAGCAGCGCGCCGAAGCCATAGGCCCACGCGCTCCAGCTCCACGCGCCTTCGGGCACGAATGCGCGCAGGCGCCAGAAGCCTTCGAGCGAGAACAGCCCGCACAACGTCCAGAACATCAGCGTGTGCAGCGGCGCGAGTACCGTCGCGGGGATGGCCGTCACAGCTGACGTGACGGTCGTGCCGGTCGCGCCCGTCGCCGCACCGGTGGCTGCCGTGCCGCGCGACTGACGCAGCAGCAGCGCATAGCACGCCATGACGGCGATCGGCCACGCGAACGCGCCCATGCCCGACAACGGTGCTTGATGCGAGTCGAACGCGCGCAAGGCGAGCAGCGCGAGCACCGGCGTCAACGCGAGCGCCGGCCATTCCGCGATCGGCCAGGCGAGCTTGCGGCGCGCGACGTGGGCAAGCCACGCGGTGCCGGCGGCGAACAGCGCGGTCGCGTCGACGACGAAGCGGTCCGCGTGCAGATCGACGTGACGGCTCGCATAGACGAGGATCTCGTGCAGCCCGGCGCTCAGCCACCACAGCAATCCCCACGCCGCGGCGGCCGCGCCGAGGTCCGGCATCCACGCGTGCCACGCGCGCGCTTCGTCGCGCCCGTGCAGCCACCAGCCGGTGAACAGCCCGGCGAGCGCGATCAGCAGCATCGCGATATAGGGGCTGTTGAGCACCGGCAGCGCGTTCGTGTCGGCCGGCCCGAGCAGGCTTGTGAAGAACGCGCCGGCCGCGGCGACCTGCATCAGCAGGCCGAAGCCGAACGGCACGAGGCGTTTCTCGCGCACGCCGACCCACACGATGGCCGCGCCTTCGATCGCCCACGCGGCGCTCGTCGTCGGGCCCGAGAACGCGAGCGGCACCGCGAGCGTCGCGAAGATCACCGCGAGCGCGAGCATCGCCTCGAACAGCAGCGCGAGGCGCTCGCGGCGCCGTGCGAGCCAGGCGGCGACCGCGACGTAGAACGCCGATAACGCGACCGCGCTCCATGCGAGCCCGAACGGCATGTCCTTCACGAGCGACGCCTGCAGCGCGGTCGCGACGATCGGCGTGCCGAACACGAGCGTGCCGTCCACATAGTGGCGCAGCGCCAGCTCGCGTTTCACCGCATACAGCAGCGCGATGCCGACATACATCAGGAAGAACAGGATCAGGAACGGCTCGGTGGTCGCGAACAGCGCCGGGCGGTATGCGGTCACGCCCCACGCGGAGCCGATCGTGAACGTGAACACGAAGCCGAGCAGGTTCAGCGGACGCCAGGCCTTGAACCACGCGATCGCGAAGATGCCGGCGTTCAGCAATGCGTAGTAGCTGAACAGCGCGACGTGGCTGCCATGGCCGGTCGACAGCAGCACCGGCGCGAGAAAGCCGCCCGCGCTGCCCATGAACGCCAGCGGCAGCGCATTCTGCTTCACCGCGAGGAATGCGCTCAGCGCGCACACCGCGACCATCAGCGGGAACGCCGCGCCAACCGGCAGCAGCGCGTAGAGCTTGGTCGCGGCGAAGATCGTCAGGTACAGGATGCCGATGCCGCCGCCCTGCAGCACGAGGCCGTACGCCGCGCGGCGTGCGCGCACGCGCCAGCCGATCGCGAGCAGCGCGGCCGCGGCGAGGGCGGTGCCGGCCAGGCGGAACTCGATCGGCAGCATGTTGTTGTCGGCCGCGTACTTGAGCAGGAATGCGACGCCGAAGAACAGCACGATGATGCCGACGCGCACGACCGTGTTGCCGCCGAGCAGCCAGTCGCGCGCGGCCCGGAACGCGCGTTCGGCGATGCCGGGTTCGCGGGGCGTCGGCGGGGCGGGCGGGGCAGGGCGGGCGGTCGTTGCGGGCGCATGCATCGGTGCGCCGACGGCAGCCGGCGCGTCGCTCGCTCGAGCGGCGGCGACGGCGGGTGCGGGGGCCGGCGCGGACGTCGACGATGGCGTGCCGGCAGCCGCGACGGCAGGCTGGAGCGACGATCGCGGCGGTATCGCGGCGGGGGGCGGCGTGACGGAGGCGGGTGTTGGCGATGCGGCTTGCGCGGCGCTGCCGGTCGCGGCGGCGCCGGCCTTCGCGCCGGCGAGCTGGCCGCGCAGCACGTCGAGTTCGCGCGTGAGCGTGTCGACCGTCGCTTCGAGTCGCGCGACGCGCTCGGCGAGCGGCACGGGCGGATGGTGTGGTGTTGTCGGCGCCGTGGACAGCGCGTACGCATCGGGTGTCGCGCCGCCGTGCTTGCGCTTGCGCTGCTGCAGCGCGTGGCCGATGCAGAACCCGACCGCCGCACCGAGCAGCGTGCCGTTGGCGGCCGAGAAATCCCCGAACAATGCGGCGATACCGCCCACGATGAAACCGATTGCGGCAAAAGCCCAATTCATCGCCTAGCTCCCTCTCAATTTCGTTATCGTCCTTCGATCGGCGCGCCGCGCGATCGAGGCTGTTTCGGCATGGCCGGCAGGCGAACCGGCATCCGCGCACCGCCGGCGCCGCGCGGCGCGCAATGCGCGCGGCGACGTTCCGATCGGTGTGGTTGCCGGGAATGTATCACAATGGCCATGCGGGATTTTCTGGGTTGCGGGCGGGGCGCGAAACGTGGCTGTCGAGCGGTCGCGATGCGGTTTTTTCGTACGACCATTCGTTGGGGCCGCGGCACGCAACCGCCACGGTCCGATCGGACGTGAAATTGTCGCAAAGCGACGTGCGGTGGAGGCGGATTGGCGCAAAACGCCACGGCATTCGTGTCTCGCTGCTGCGCACAAGTCCTGGGCGCGATGCCCGTCGTTACTGGCCGTGCGCGTATTGCGTCGCCGCAATCGGGGGCCGCCGCGCGCCGTGCCCCGCGTGGCGGGGCCGACGGGCGTGTCGTATTTGCGCAAGCGTTTGTCGTAATTCGTCGGCAGGTCGGGGTTTTTTCTGGCAACTATGTAGGCACGCTATGAACACGCGTGAGTCCCCGCTACACGAGGAGAAGGTTTCGATGGATGCCCCCAAGGTCGTGGTCGAAGGTCTGTGCAAGGTGTTTGGAAGCAACCCGCAGCAGGCGCTCGACATGCTCGCCGCCGGCGCGACGAAAGACGATGTGCTCAAGCGTACCGGTCAGGTCGTCGGCGTGCACAACGTATCGTTCGACGTGCAGGAAGGCGAAATATTCGTGCTGATGGGCCTGTCCGGCTCCGGCAAATCCACGCTGATCCGCCTCGTGAATCGGCTGGTCGATCCAAGCGCCGGCAAGGTGATGATCGACGGGCTCGACGTCGCGTCGGCACGCCGCTCGGCGCTGACCGCGCTGCGCCGCAAGGACATGAGCATGGTGTTCCAGTCGTTCGCGCTGATGCCGCATCGCACCGTGGTGTCGAACGCCGCGTTCGGCCTCGAGGTCGCGGGCGTCGGCAAGAAGGAACGCGAGCGCCGTGCGATGGAAGTGCTCGAGCAGGTCGGTCTCGCCCCGTTCTCGCACAAGCTGCCGTCCGAGCTGTCGGGCGGGATGCAGCAGCGCGTCGGCCTTGCCCGCGCGCTGGCCGTGAACCCGTCGCTGATGATCATGGACGAGGCGTTTTCCGCGCTCGATCCGCTCAAGCGCCGCGAAATGCAGGACGTGCTGCTGCAACTGCAGAAGGAACAGCGCCGCACGATCATGTTCGTGTCGCACGATCTGGAAGAGGCGCTGCGCATCGGCAACCGCATCGCGATCATGGAAGGCGGCCGCCTCGTGCAGGTCGGCACGCCGCAGGACATCATCACGAACCCGGCCGACGACTACGTGCGCGCGTTCTTCGACGGGGTCGACACCAGCCGCTACCTGACGGCCGGCGACCTGATGCAGACGGGTGCCGTGCCGATCGTGTCGAAGTGCGACGCCGCGAACGTCGCGGCGACACTGAACGGCAGCGCCGAATACGCGTTCGTGCTCGACGCCGCACGCAAGCTGCGCGGCTTCGTCACGCGCGACGCGATCGGTCAGGCCGCGCCGTCCGTGCGGCCGATCGAAAGCATCCGGCGCGATGCGTCGCTCGAACACGTCGTCGCACGTGTGGTCGCGAGCCCGAATGCACTGCCCGTCGTCGACGACGACGGCTGCTACTGCGGCTCGGTCGACCGCGCACTTATCCTGAAGGCCATCACGCGTTCGCGAGGCTCCCATGTCTGAAATGATTCCGCTCGGTACCTGGGTCGACCAGTCCGTTCACTACCTCCTCGACCATGACGCGGCGACGTTCGATGCGATCGGCCGCGCGATCGAGGGGCTCGCCGCCTTCGTCGAGCACAGCCTGCAGGCGATCCCGATGTGGCTGATGATGGCGATCTTCATCGGTGTGGGGCTGTGGCGCGTGGGCTGGCGCTTCGCGCTGTTCACCACGCTGTCGCTGCTGCTGATCTTCGCGACGGGCTTCTGGGATCAGACCGTCATCACGCTCGGCCTCACGCTGTCGTCGACGATCATCAGCCTCGTGCTCGGCATTCCGCTCGGCATCTGGGCCGCGAAGAGCAAGTGGGTGGCCGCGATCGTGCGTCCGATCCTCGACCTGATGCAGACGATGCCCGCGTTCGTCTACCTGATTCCGGCCGCGATGCTGTTCGGCCTCGGCCGCGTTCCGGGGATCCTGTCGACGGTGATCTTCGCGATGCCGCCGGCCGTGCGCCTGACGAGCCTCGGCATCCGTCACGTGAACCGCGAGATCGTCGAAGCCGGCCAGGCATTCGGTTGCACGCCGTGGCAGCTCCTCTACAAGGTGCAGTTTCCGAACGCGCTGCCGTCGATCATGCAGGGCGTGAACCAGACGATCATGATGGCGCTGTCGATGGTGATCATCGCGTCGATGGTCGGCGCGGGCGGCCTCGGCAACGACGTGCTCGCCAGTATCCAGCGTCTCGACATCGGCCTCGGCTTCGAAAGCGGTTTGTCGGTCGTGCTGCTCGCGATCATTCTCGACCGCATCACCGAGAGCTTCGGCCGCGCGCCGGGCACCGTGAAAGCACCGCTGTTCTCGGGCCTGAAGCAACTGTTCCGCGCGAAGGCCGCGCCCGTCCAGGCCTGATCCGCCGGCGGCCGGCTCGTCTGCCGGCCGCCTTCCCCGATTCGACACCGGCTTCCTCGGCGTGCGCCGCGGGGCTGGCGTCCTGCACCCTGCTCAACCGTTCGCCAGGAGCCCGATGTGACGTCCGCCGCTGCCGCCGCCGTGCCCGCCGCCTGCGTTTCACCGGTTTCGTCCCTTGCTCATTTCGGCTTCCTCACGCTGCCGAATTTCTCGATGATCGCGTTCTCGAGCGCGGTCGAAGTGCTTCGGATGGCGAACTACGTCGGGCGCGCCGACCACTACCAGTGGTCGATCTACTCGCTCGATGGCGCCCCCGTGCATGCCAGCAACGGCATCGCGGTGCGGCCGACCCAGGCGCTCGATTACACGAACCTGCCGGACGTGATGATCGTCTGCGGCGGGATTCGCATCCGCGACGTGGTCGACGACGGCGCGCGCGACACGCTCGCGGCGCTCGCCGAACGCGGGCTGCCGCTGGGCGGCATCTGCACCGGCGCGTATGCGTTGATGTCCGGCGGGCTGCTCGACGGCTATCGCTGCACCGTGCATTGGGAGAATTTGTCCGCGCTGCATGCCGAGTTTCCGCAGGTGGGATTCGCCGACGAGCTGTTCGTCGTCGATCGCGACCGGCTCACCTGCACCGGCGGCACCGCGCCGCTCGACCTGATGCTGAACCTCGTCGGCATGCGCTTCGGCCAGCAGCTCGCCGCGCAGGTGTCCGAGCAGTTCATCCTCGAGCGCATTCGCAGCTCGACCGACACGCAGCCGATTCCGGTCGATGCGCGCGTCGGCTTCTCGCGCGCGGAGCTGATCGAGGTCGTGCGGCTGATGGAGGCGAACATCGAGGAGCCGCTGTCGCTCGAGGAGCTCGCGCGGCTCGTGCGGCTATCGCAGCGGCACCTTCAGCGCATGTTCAAGGTGTACCTGAACGTATCGCCGACCCACTATTACCTGACGCTGCGGCTGAAACGCGCGCGCGACCTGCTGCGCACGACCGATGCGTCGATCGCGCGCGTGACGACGACGTGCGGATTCCATTCGCCGTGCCATTTCAGCAAGGCGTACCGCGCGCAGTTCGGTCATGCGCCGAGCTACGAGCGCAGGCTGCCGGGACGCTGACGCGACCGACCTCGAACCATACGGTCCGCGACGCTGCCGGGATCGCGGCGCGCGGCTTCAACACTCGATCCCGAAACCATGAATAACGACGTCACCTTGAGGAGAAGACAGATGAAGCGCCTAATGATCGCAGCGGTATGCGGGATCGGGATCGCCGCGCCGATGTCGGCGGTTTATGCGGCCGACCCGCCCGTGTGCAAGAACGTGCGCTTCGCGGACGTCGGCTGGACCGACATCGCGGCCACCACCGGCCTCGCGACCACGATGCTGCAGGGGCTCGGCTACGCGCCGACCAAGACGATCGCGTCGGTGCCGATCACGTTCGCCGGCATCAAGAGCAAGCAGATCGACGTGTTCCTCGGCTACTGGTCGCCGACGATGGACCCGATCATCCAGCCGTTCACGAAGGCCGGCACGATCAAGGTGCTCGCCACGCCGAACCTGACCGGCGCGAAATACACACTCGCGGTGCCCGACTACGTGTACCAGGGCGGCCTGAAGTCGTTCGCCGACATCCAGAAGTATGCGGACAAGCTCAACGGCAAGGTCTACGGGATCGAGCCGGGCAACGACGGCAATGCGCTGATCAAGAAGATGATCGACAGCAACCAGTTCGGCCTTGGCAAGTTCAAGCTGGTCGAGTCGAGCGAGGCGGGGATGCTGGTCGAGGTGAATCGCGCGATTCGCGACAAGCAGTGGATCGTGTTCCTCGGCTGGGAACCGCATCCGATGAACGTGCAGATGAAGATCGATTACCTGAGCGGCGGCGACGACGTGTTCGGCCCGAACTACGGCGAAGCGAAGGTGCTGACGGCCACGCCGCCCGACTACGCGCAGCGCTGCCCGAACGTCGCGAAGTTCGTGTCGAACCTGCAGTTCACGACGTCGATCGAGAACCACGTGATGGTGCCGATCATGAACAAGGAAGACCCGAACAAGGCCGCCACCGAGTGGCTGAAGGCGAACCCGCAATCGCTCGACAAGTGGCTGGCCGGCGTGACGACGATCGACGGCAAGCCGGGCCTGCCGGCGGTGAAGGCGTATCTCGGCGTGCATTGAGCGAGGTGGTTGGGTCTTTTTTCGCTTGGGCCTGAGGTTTGCTGGTGTTCATGCGCCCCCGAACGACAGAGTTGTTATCTGGGTTCGGGGGCTTTTTGCATGCTTGTTCAGCGTCCTGGTCAATCGATTCGGAAATTTAATGATAGAAATATAAGAAAAATTAGTTATACGAATTTCGAACTCGTATGATTGAAAACCATTTCGAGAGCGAGCATCTTTGTGTTGGCGAATCACGCCAATTTCACGAAGGGGGTCAGGATGCCGCATAAGCAGAAATTACCCGAGTATTTGCTTTCCGTTGTCGACTCGCATGCCGATCGCAGCGGGCATGAGGACGCTACCAACAGAGAGCTGATGGTCTTGAGGCTTGCTATGTCAGGCGGCGAGCGCGGGGATGGCACATGATCCGCTATTTTCTTGCCCAAGGTGATCGAGGCGGCAGCGCGACAATTACGGAAGGGCTGCCGACCGTTACCTGTTCCAATCCGCCTCCGCGCGTGCATATCGCGACACTCGATATGAAAACCTACTGCACGGCTTGCGGGCAGGAGGGATTTATTGGTCCAAAGGGGCCGCGGTGGTCTGGAACCGGGCCGAACGGCAAACCTTGGGCGTTGAGCGGCGACATTAACGTCTGTGGTTGCAATCCGCCGCCGATCTTCTATGCCGAGCGCGGCATGAGGATGTTATTTACGGCTGAGCAAGCAGCGGCGTTGACTGGGCAGATTCGAAATCACACGGATTCTGCATCGACAGCCAGCGATGAGCACGACGAGCAGTATGTCTTGTGCGATGAGCGGAGCGGTCAGCCGCTTGCACGTGTTCGGTACCGAATATGCACAGCATCAGGTCAGGTCTTCAGTGGTGTCACTGATTTCGAGGGAAACACCCAGCGTGTAACAACGCGTCACTCGGAGAAACTCAGGCTCGAGGTCGTGGAGGAGAACAGCGATGTCGTGTAACGAATACGTTTGCGTCCACGAGTCTGCCGAGACGAATACCGTGCCGGGCTCCAAGGTTAAGGTTTTCCTGACGCTCAACGGGCCGCCAATCTGCCCGACCATGACTGACGCAGAATTCAGAAAACTGATGATGCAGCTTCGCGATGAAGGGGCCGATCTGGTCGAGGAGCGGCTCAAAAGACTGGCCGAGTGGGCACCTGAGGAGCGTAGACGTGTCTGGACGTGGTTTGGCGCAAATGACCACGAGATTCGTCATCGCCTCGCCACTGGACTGACGTCGACCCTCTCTGTCATGCGGTCACTCGGCCCTGGGAATTTCTTGAGGGCTCGTCACGACCTGGATAGAGCACTTGGGTGCTTGCCTACCAACAAGAACGTCGGAACCGTTGCGCATGTATGTGGTCCGGACACTGAAACGCATACAATAAGCATTCACGAAGAATTTTGTACGATTCGCGATCGAAGTCGGGCGGCAACATCGAAGTTGTCAACAATTATCCACGAATGTACTCACTTCAAGGATACGTTCGGGGCGGGCGATCCAAAGTATGGAATCACGCGATTTCTTCCCGAATGGGGGCAAAATAATCCTCAGATGGCCATTAAAAATGCAGACAGTATTTCGGCATATGTTATCTGGCTTGATTAGCGGTGCGTTCCTGTTGTTTGGAGCGGGAAATTCGTATGCTTGCGATGGGTCCGAGAATTTGCCGGGGCAAAATTTTGATCTTATGTTCGAGCGGAATTCTGCGATGGTGAGCGACGCGCAAGCGAAGAAGCTGAGGGTCTGGGTATCGAAAATGTTGTCGCAGTTTCCGATTCGCGAAGGCGTAGCCGTGAGCGGCGTGGCCGAGCCTGCGGAAATCGATCCAGGCGGACTGTCTGCCCGGCGTGCCGAATCCGCCCGGCGGTTGTTGGTGCGTTTCGGGCTGAAACGGGAGCGCTACGCTGTTCATGGTTATGTTTATAAACGCATGAGCATTCAGGACGATGAGAATGTAAAGCGCGCCGAGATAACCTTGCTCCCTGGCTGCCCCGACAACTGTTGCATCGATAAGTAATGCACGTCGCGACGTGAGACGGGGCGTATCTCCGCGTCGTCATTTCAATGACGACCGCGTCACTCAGGCCTCCTTCGTCGCCGCCTGCACGTCGAATACGCGATCGAACGCCCACTGGAACTTCGTTACCCGAAACGCACGCAATACACCGGCGGCAAATGCGCGGATATTTGCCGCCAGTGTTCGCCGCCGTCGCCCGACGTCCATAACCCGCCCGTCGTCGACGCCATCGCGAGACGCGTGCCGGAGTCGTCCACCGCGAGCCCGTGCCGATACACGAGATCGTAGGCCGGCGCGGGCGGCAAGCCGTTCGACAGGCTCTCGAAACTGCGGCCGCCGTCGCGCGTGCGCGTGACGACGAACCGGCCGTTTACCGGAATCCGGCATGCATCCTTCACGGCCGGGACGAACCACGCGGTGTCCGGGTCTTTCGGATGCACGGCGACCGCGAAGCCGAAGCTCGACGGCTGCGCTTCGATACGCTGCCAGTGTGCGGCGCCGTCGGTCGAGCGGAAGATCGCGCAGTGATGCTGGGTCCACAGCACGTCGGGGTTGGCCGCGCACTGGACGACGCGATGCGGGTCCTGCACGTTGGGCTCGCCGCGCCGCTCGGGCGGCATGTAGTCGGCTTCCATGCCGTCGGCGTCGACACGCCAGGTCGCGCCGCCGTCGAAGGTCTGCCACACACCGCCGCACGAAATGCCGATCGTCACGTGCCGACTGTCGCGCGGATCGACCATCACCGAATGGATGCCCGGCGCATCGTAGCCGCCGCCGAACCACTCGGGCCGCTCCGGGCGATCCCATAGCGCACGGTTGAGCGCCCACGAATCGCCGCCGTCGTCGGAGCGGAACAATCCACCCGGGATCGTGCCGGCCCACAGGACGCCCGGTTCGTCGGCGCCACCGGCTTCGAGCGACCAGATCTGCTGAAGGGACCACGGCGGGCGCGGCGGGGCGGGCGCTTCGTTGCCCGTGCCGCCGGCGCCGGCGTGTGCGCCGACCTCGGCACGCGGTGCGTCGGCAGGCTGAGGCGGATAGACGGGCACCGCGCATTCTTCCCATTCGGCGGCATCGGCACGCCTGCGATGCAGCTTGACGCCGAAATGGCCGAGATTGAGCGCAGCATACAACGTGCCGTCGCGCGGGTCGGCCAGCGCCATGCTGACGGGTTCGCCGATGAAGTGCGGCTCGCCGAGCGACCAGCCGCCGCTACCGTCGGCAGGCAGCACGAACAGGCCCTTGCGGGTCGCGACGAGCAGTCGATCGTTCATGTTGGCGCTCCTGTGGGCTCGATCCGGCGTGTGCGGGGATGCGGATGCGTCCCCTTATCCGCCGGACAATGCCTGCACGACATACACGCGGCTTGCGTCGCCGAGCGTATCCGACAGGTGTTGCCGGTCACGTACCGGCTGGCCGTCGATGAATACCGACAGATGCTTTCTCAGCGCGCCCTGGTCGTCGACGATGTAGCCGCGCAGCCGCGGCTGTTCGCCGAAGACGGTGTCGAACGCTTCGCCGAGCGTGCGGGCATCGACGTCGCGCTCGGGCGTGTCGACATGCCGCTGGATCGACGCCGCGAAGAAGAGGTGGGCCATGGCAGTGGCTGGCAGGAGCCGCGCGAGGGGATCGGTCTGTAGTGTAGGCGATCGCTCGGGCCAACGGCCACGTTGCCGTCACGGTTGGCGGCGCGGCGCGGATGCTGCGCCGCGCAATGGCGGGCCTAGGCGTACTTGTCGCCGACCGTGCTTCGCACGGGATGCGTGTCATACACGATGATCATGCGCTCGATGCGCGCATCGTCGTCGAATTCGAATACGTCGACGCACTCGAACTGCACTGCCGAGCCGTCCTTCAGTACCCAGTCGTAGACGAAATAGCCGGTGGCCCGACGTGCGCCGGTCGCGCTCACGCAGATGTCGATCGGCGTGATGCGGCTTCGTCCGGATGCCGCCGCGACTTTTTCGAAGAAGGGGAGCGGCGCCATCCAGCCGAGAAACGGCGAGAAGATCCGCGCATCCGGCGTGAACAGTGCACAGATCGCGGCGACGTCGCCGCGCTCGAGCGCTTTCAGGTAGGTATCGACCTGCCGCGTGTATAGTGCGTCGGACGACGAGACCATGCTATTTCTCCGCTGATTGTTGACGAGCCAGCCGCGACATCCGTCGCGCTCCGGTTCAACCACGATAGCGATGCAGCGATGACCGAACAAACGAATAATCCGCAACCCGGGTATGCCGCCCGCGCATATCCGCTGGCGGATCTCACGCGCGCGCTGCCGCCGCTGACGGCGTTCCAGGCCTTTGTCGCCGCCGCCGAACTCGGCAGCTTCAACCGGGCCGCCGAGCATTTGTGCCGCACCCAGGGCGCGGTGAGCCGTCAGGTGCAGCAACTGGAAGCGCATTACCGATGCGCGTTGTTCGTCCGTCATCCGTCGGGATTGACGCTGACGACGGAAGGCGGCGCATTGCTGACGGTGGCCGTCGACGTCCTCGCGCGACTGGCGCACCACGCGCATGCCCATGCGCAGGCCGCGTCGATCCTTACGTTGCGCTTGCCTTCCACGTTCGCGATTCGCTGGCTGCTGCCGCGGCTGCCGGCGCTCAATCACGCGTTGCCGCGGACCGAATTGCGCATCCACACGTCGGCGGACGACACGCCGGATTTCACCGACGCCGGCTTCGATGCGATCGTCGTGCGCGGCACCGGACGCTGGGCGGGAATGGTCGCGGTTCCGCTGTTCGAAGAGCGTCTCACGCCGATGTGTACGCGCGAGGCCGGCGCGTCGTTGAAGTCGATCGCCGATCTCGCGCGGGCGACGCTGTTGCATCCCGCAAGCAGTCGCGACGAATGGCGGTGCTGGCTGGATGCGGTCGGCGCCACGCGGATCGACGCGGGAACCGGTCTCGTATTCGATACGCTCGAACTGACGCTGACGGCCGCGGCCCAGGGGCACGGTGTTGCGATCGGCGATCCGCGCATGGCGGCGGATCGGCTGGCGGCCGGAACGCTGGTCACGCTGTTTCCGGAGGTGGTGGGCAACGGTCTGGGCTACTACCTCGTCTATCCGGTGCAACGTGCCGCGCAACCCGCGATGCAGGCGCTCGCGGCGGTGCTGACGCGGCTCGCGCGCGAGGATTGAAATTCGCCATGGCCGTCGCCGTGCGCCGCGCGGCGGGTCAAACCGGAATCGACCGCCCCCGCACCCGGATGCCGAGGCGCACGATGCCGATCACCACGTTCGACAGCCACGTCAGCAAGCGCGGCATCCCGCGCCGGCGGATATCGAGCAGCAGCACGATCCGCACTTCGTCGCTGTCGTTCCAGACCTCGTGCACGAACGTGTCGTCCCACAGCAGGAAGCGGCCTTCGTCGAGCCGGTATTCGCGGCCGTCGACCTTCAGCACCGCGGCCGGCGTGCCGTCCGCGCGCTTCGGCATCGACAGCACGAGATAGCCGCGCAGGATGCCGCGGAACGGCCCGCGATGCGGCGGGATGTGCTTGCCCGGCGCGAGGAACGACAGCGACGCGGACAACACGTCCGGCGACGCCGCGACGATCGATTCGACGCTTGGACAGCGCGACAGGTTGCGCGGAAACGGCTGCCCGTAGGCCTGCATGATGAACATCCGCCAGTCGCGCGCATCGTTGGCCGAGATGTCGTGCTGCTCGCGCATGATTTCGTGAAAGCGCGGGATGCGCGGCAGGTCGCGCGCGACGGCGAGGGCTTCCGCGCGGATCGCGGGCCACGCCCGCACGAAGCGCTCGGCGTCGGGAAACGCGGCCGTGTCGAGCACCGCGCCGCTGTCGATATGGCGGTCGTACAGCGTGCGAAGCAGGCCGGTTGCATAGTCGTAAGCGACGGACATGATCGAATGCGATGAACGATCCACGAGGTGTCGTCAGTCTGCCCCACGCGCGGTGGGGCCTGCGTTACGTCAGGTTACGCCGGCTGACGAAAGAATGACAGTTCAGTGATCCGCCGGCGCGAACGGCTCCGCGATTCCGGGAATAAACCGCCACCGCGCGTCGTCATACGGGATGTAGCACGTCGTCTCGTCGACTTCCGAAGGAGCGAAGCATGAGCACGCATTGGCTGGTGGCCGCCACGGCGGCGGCGATGTCCGTCGCGAGTGTCGCGACGTCCGTGTCGGCGCAGGCGCCGGCATTGTCGCGCGCGCGCCGCAGCCGACCCGACCGCGCTCCGCCGCATGCGTGGGTCCAGAGAGCTTCTGCATGCCGTATTTCGGAAGCTGACGTAGCAGACCGCTGCGTCGGATTCGACAGTCACGAAGGTTGATCGACACGAAACAGTGAAGGAGATCATGATGAAAACTTGCATCGCACTACTGATGATGATCGGTGCGATAGCCGGTCAGTCCGCGTTCGCGCAAACGACGGCGCCGCTCACGCGTGCGCAGGTTCGCGAAGAGTTGATGCGTCTGGAAGCGGTCGGGTACGACCCGTCGAAGGGCGATGACGGCGAATATCCGGCGGACATCCAGGCCGCGCAGGCGAAGCTCGCCGAGCAGGACCGGGCGAGGATGGCGGCAGCGGCCGCCGCGCATGCGCCGGCTCCCGCCATGCCGGCGCAGACCAGCAACGAGGTGCCGACATGATCGTGTGTGTCTTCGGGCCGTCGTGTTCGCGGGACGGCAAACCGCATGCCATCCGCGGCGCGCGACCGGCTCGAACTGCGCGGACGACCGGGCTGTCGATCGCGCGCCGCTTCGCGCGGCGCCGCGATCATCTCGTTGCCCGATTCCGATGGGCGGGCAGGGCGATCGCGGGGTGAGTCGCGATGCAGGCGAGAGCGCGATCCGCCATTGCCGGACTTTTGCCGGCGATGGCGCGCAAGGATGCGGGCGATGCGATTACCAGGGCATCATCCGTTGCATGACCCGATCGCGCAGCACGAAACGATGCATGATCGCGGCGGCGACGTGGAGGCAAATCCCGGCGAACAGGACCCACGCGAGGATCCCGTGCACGTCGCCCATCGCGTGCCCGAATCCCGATCCGGCTGCCGACAGCGCCGGTAACGGGACGGCACCGAACAGCGTCACGGCCCAGGCGCGCGACGACGCATTGATCCAGCCGAGCAACGGCACCGCGATCAGCAGTGCATAGAGCGCGACGTGCGTTGCGCCGGACACGGTGCGCATCGCGGGCGACAGTTCGTCGGCGGGCGGACGATGCGTCGCACGCCAGAGCACGCGGCAGGCCATCGCGGCGAGCAGCGCGGTGCCCACGATCAGGTGTGCGGCGATCAGGCCGACCGGTTGCGTATCGCGATGTACGTCGGGCATGGTCCAGCCGATCAGGTACTGCGCGACGACAAGCGTCACGATCAGCCAGTGGAGAAGGCGTGCGACTGCGTCATATCGGGCGGGCATAGACATGAAACTCCGGGCGAGCGATGGGGACGTACTTGCCGGCGAATTCTACGGCCGGATCGTTAACGAAACATTAAACACGCGACGGTGTACGCCGCCGCGCACCGGTTTCGTCATACCCAAAGCCGGGCGTCGTCGATCCGAGCCGGCCCGGCGGCCGGCCTCGGCAGTGCGATCAAGAAGACGAGGCCGCGGTCGCCGACGGCGTCAATGCCCGCTATTGCCCATCACCGCCGTTCGTCGGCGATATAGCTGCGGATCACGTCCGCGAACGACGTGTCGCCCTTCAGCCCGAGCGCTTCCGCGCGCGTCGTGTCCCAGCGGCCCGGCCAGCTGCCGACGATCCTCTCGACGCGTTCGTCCGGCACATGGCGGATCATCGTCACGGCGTCGTTGCCCGCGACTTCGCGCAGCGCGTCGATCATTTCGTCGACGGAAACCGACAGGCCCGGCAGGTTGATCACGCGCTTGTTGCCGAGCTTCTCGCCGTCGAGCTCGCAACCTGCCACGAGCGCTTCGATCGCGCCGCGCGGCGACAGCAGCCACAGCCGCGTCGAACCCGGCACCGGGCAGACGGTTTCCTCGCCGTTCAGCGGCTCGCGGATGATGCCGCTCGCGAACGACGACGCGGCCGCGTTCGGGCGGCCCGGCCGCACGCTGATGGTCGGCAGCCGCAGCACGCGGCCGTCGACGAAGCCGCGCCGCGCGTAGTCGCACAGCAGCAGCTCGGCGATGGCCTTCTCCGCGCCGTACGACGATTGCGGATTCAGCGCGGTGTCGTCCTGCACGACGTCGGGCAGCACCCCGCCGTACACGGCCACCGAGCTCGTGAACACCACCCGCGGCCGGTGGCCGCGCGCGCGGCACACCTCGAGCAGCGTGCGCGACGCGTCGAGGTTGATCCGCATGCCGAGATCGAAATCGGCTTCGGCCTGCCCGCTGACGATCGCCGCGAGGTGGAAGATCGCGCCCGTCTGCGTATCGATCGCGCTTTCGAGCACCGCGCGATCGGCGATGTCGCCGACGATCGACGTCACGCGTGCATCGCCGAAGTCGCTGCCCTTGACGACGTCGAGCAGCACCAGCTCGTCGATCCTGCCGGTCCGGCCGTCGGGGCCGGTCAGCTCGCCGCGCTCGAGCAGCTTGCGCGCGAGGCGCTGGCCGAGAAAACCGGCGCCGCCGGTGATCAGTACTTTCATGTTCATGCCCTCTGAGGAACGCTTGAATTACAGGTACGGCTTGAGCCAGCCGAGGCCTTCGGACGTGCCGGCCTTCGGGCGATACTCGCAGCCGATCCAGCCGTCGTAGCCGAGCGCGTCGATCAGCGCGAACAGGTACGGGTAGTTGAGCTCGCCGATGTCCGGCTCGTGACGCTCCGGCACGCCGGCGATCTGGATGTGGCCGATGCCCGCGAAATCGCGCTTGAGCTTCATCGCGAGGTCGCCCTCGACGATCTGGCAGTGATAGCAGTCGAACTGCACTTTCAGGTTCGGCGCGCCGACTTCCGCGCGGATATCGTGCGCGTCGTCCTGGCGGCTCAGGAAATAGCCGGGCATGTCGCGCTGGTTGATCGGCTCGATCAGGATCGTGACGCCGTGCGCGGCGGCGGCCTGCGTCGCATGCCGCAGGTTCGCGACGTAGGTGTCGCGATGGCGTGCGCGGTCGGCGCCCGGCGCGACCATCCCGGCCATCACGTGCAGCTTCTGGTTGCCGAGTACGCGCGCATAGTCGAGCGCCTGGTCGATGCCGCGCCGGAACTCGTCCTCGCGGCCGGGCAGCGATGCGGTTCCGCGCTCGCCGGCGGTCCAGTCGCCGGGCGGCGCGTTGAACAGCGCCTGTTCGAGGTGGTGCGCGTCGAGGCGCGCACGGATGTCCTCGGCGGCGAAGTCGTACGGGAACAGGTACTCGACGGCCTTGAAGCCGTCATGCGAGGCAGCGGCGAAGCGTTCGAGGAACGCGTGCTCGGTGTACATCATCGAGAGGTTGGCGGCGAAGCGGGGCATGGCAGCGGGTCCTGTGAATGAATGGGGCGGGGCGCACGGCGCCCCGCGTCGGATGAGGGCTCAGCGGTTCACGAGTTTCGCGGGCGTGAGCCACACGGCGATCGCGCCGATCACGAGCATCGCGGCCAGCACGTACATGCCGGACGACGTGCTGTGCGTGACGTCCTTCAGGTAGCCGATCACGTAGGGGCTCGCGAACCCGGCGAGGTTGCCGACCGAGTTGATGATCGCGATCCCGGCCGCCGCGGCGGAGCCGGCGAGGAACGCGGTCGGCAGCGACCAGAACAGCGGGGCGCAGGTCAGCACGCCGCCTGCCGCGAGCGACAGGAACACGATCGACACCACCGTATTGTGCGAGTACGACGCCGCGACCGCAAACCCCACCGCACCCATCAGCGCCGGCACGATCAGGTGCCAGCGGCGTTCGCGGCGCTTGTCCGCGCTGTGGCCGAACAGGTTCATCACGAAGATCGCGACGAGGAACGGAATCGCGGACAGCAGGCCGATCTGGAACGTATCGGTGATCCCGGTGGATTTGACGAGCGTCGGCATCCAGAACGTGAGGCCGTACTGGCCGGTGACGAACGCGAAGTAGATCAGCGACATCCACCACATGCGCGGGTCGGCGAACACGGCCTTCAGCGAATGGCCGTGCTGCTGCTGTTCCTGCGGCTGCGCGGCGATTTCATCCTCGAGCAGCTGCTTCTCGCGCTCGTCGAGCCATTTCGCGCCGCGGATGCTGTTGTCGAGATACAGGATCGTCGCGATGCCGACGAGCACGGCCGGCACGGCTTCGATCATGAACATCCATTGCCAGCCATGAAAGCCGGAGCCGCCGTGAAAGCGCTCCATGATCCAGCCCGACAGCGGATTGCCGAAGATCCCCGACACCGGAATCGCCGACATGAACACCGCGATGATCTTCGCGCGGCGATGCGACGGGAACCAGTACGTGAGATACAGGATCACGCCCGGATAGAAGCCGGCTTCCGCGAGACCGAGCAGGAAGCGCAGCACGTAGAACTGCGTCGGCGTCTTCACGAACGCGAACACCGCCGACAGCAGGCCCCACGTGATCATGATCCGCGCGATCCAGATGCGCGCGCCGATGCGGTGCATCAGCAGGTTGCTCGGCAGCTCGAACAGGAAGTAGCCGAGGAAGAAGATGCCGGCGCCGAGGCCGAACACGGTTTCGCTGAACGCCAGATCCTGCGACATCTGCAGCTTCGCGAAGCCGACGTTCACGCGGTCGAGATACGCGACCACGTAGCAGAGCATCAGGAACGGCACGATGCGCCAGAACACTTTCTTGTAGGTGCGGTCGAGCTCGGCCGATTGGGCGGGCGCGGCGGGCGAGCGGCTTGCGGCCGCGTCGAGAGCATTCATCGTCGTCTCCAGGGATGTCGTGTGCCGGCGGCGCGTACGCCGCCGGTCGTGTGTGTGCTGACGGAAAGGCCCGCGCACACGGCGGGCATGGAAAATCGATATGGAGTACTGCGTGATGTGTGCGCGATCCGGGCGCGATGCGTTGCGTTACCAGCGCGCGCCGAAGGTCTGGCGCAGTTCGTCGAGCGCGGCGTCGGACAGCGGCTCGGGCTTCGGGTGCGTCATCAGCCACAGTCTGGCCGTTTCCTCGAGCTCCTCGAGCGCATACGACGCGTGCGACACCGACGGGCCCCACATCACCGGGCCGAGGCGGTCGAGCAGCACGCCGCGCACCTGGTCGGCGAGCGCGGCGACTTCGGCCGCGACGGCCGGGTCGCCGGGGCGGCGATAGCGGATCAGCGGAACATGGCCGACCTTCATCACGTAGTACGGCGTGATCGGCGGCAGCACGTCGGTGTCGCGCCACACGCCGGCGAGCGTCAGTGCAACGAGGTGCGTCGAATGCGTATGGACGACGCCGTGTGCGTCCGCATTGCGTGCGTAGATGCCCCGATGCAGCGCGAGCGTCTTCGACGGCTTGCCGCCCGATACCGGCTGGCCGTCGAGGCCGACCTTCGCGATGTCGTTCGGGTCGAGGCGGCCGAGGCACGCGTCGGTCGGCGTGATCAGCCAGCCGTCGTCCAGACGCGCGCTGATGTTGCCGGCGCTGCCGACCGCATGGCCGCGCGCATACAGGCTCGCGCCGACGATGCAGATTTCTTCACGCAGTTTCGCTTCGTGGCTCATCATGCGGCTCCGTCGAGCGCACGCAGCGCCTTGTCGAAAAAGTCCACCGTGCCGAAGTTGCCGGACTTCAGCGCGAGGCCGACCGGCTGAGCGTCGATGGTGGCGGTGGCCGGCACGCCCGGATCGATCTGCGCGCCGATCTGCAGCGATTTCACGTCGAGTGCCTGCACGACCGCGCCGGACGTCTCCCCGCCGGCGACGACGAACTTGCGCACGCCCAGCGCGCGCAGCCCCTTCGCAATCGCCGCGAGCGTGCTTTCGACGAGATGGCCGGCCGCTTCGACGCCGAGTGCCTGCTGCACGGCCTTTACTTCGTCGGGCGTGGCCGTTGCATAGATCAGCACCGGCTGCGGCAGGTGCGAGCGCGCGAAGGCGAGCGCCTCGTCGACGACGGGTTCGCCGCGTGCGGCCGCGAGCGGATCGATCCGGAAACTCGGACGGCTTTCGCGCCATGCGGCGACTTGTGCGTTGGTCGCCTTCGACGCGCTGCCGGCGAGCACCGCCGACAACCCGTCGATGCGCGGCAGCGACGCTGCGTTGTCGCGTTGGGGCAGCAACCCGGCGCGACGGAAATTCTCGGGCAGGCCGAGCGCGATGCCCGAGCCGCCCGTCACGAGCGGCAGGGTCGCGCACGCTTCGCCGAGGACGTGGAGATCGTGGTCCGACAGCGCATCGGCGATCGCGAGGCGCGCGCCGTCCGCACGGAGTGCGTCGATGCGCGCACGCACGGCGGCCGCGCCTTGCGCGATCGTGTCGTAGCGGATCAGGCCGACCTGCGACTTCGTCTGCCGTTGCAGTACGCGCACGAGGTTCGCGTCCTGCATCGGCGTGAGCGGGTGATGTTCCATTCCCGATTCGTTCAGCAGCACGTCGCCGACGAACAGGTGACCGCGGAAGATCGTGCGGCCGTTCTCGGGGAATGCCGGGCACGCGATCGTGAAGCCGCCGCCGGCCGCATCGAGCAGCGCGTCGGCGACGGGCCCGATGTTGCCCGCGTCGGTCGAGTCGAACGTCGAGCAGTACTTGAAGAAGAATTGCCGGCAACCCTGCGCACGCAGCCATTCATATGCGGCAAGCGATTGCGCGACGGCGTCGGCTGCGGGAATCGTGCGCGACTTCAGCGCGACGACGATCGCGTCGGCGTCGATTGCCGGATCGGCTGCGAGGCCGTTGGCGGGTACGCCGATCGTCTGAACAGTGCGCATGCCGCTCTTGACGAGCATGTTCGCGAGATCGGTCGCGCCGGTGAAATCGTCGGCGATGCAGCCGAGCAGGGGACGGGAAGCGGAAGCGGTCATGGCAAATGCGTCGTTCGAATCAGCGGGCGGGCGGCAGCGTGATGCCGGGGAAAGTCTTGATCACGGCGGAATCGTCCTCGCCGCCGTGGCCGGCACTCGAGGCGCTCATGAACATCTGGTGCGCGGTAGCCGACAGCGGCAGCGGGAACTTGCTGCGGCGCGCGGTATCGAGCACGAGGCCGAGATCCTTCACGAAGATGTCGACGGCCGACAGTGGCGTGTAGTCGCCGTTCAGGATGTGCGGCACGCGGTTCTCGAACATCCACGAATTGCCCGCGCTGTGCGTGATCACGTCGTACAGCGCGTCGGCATCGACGCCTTCGCGCAGGCCGAGCGCCATCGCTTCGGCCGCGGCCGCGATATGCACGCCGGCCAGCAACTGGTTGATGATCTTCACCTTCGAGCCGATGCCGTGCGTATCGCCGAGGCGATAGACCTTGCCGGCGATCGCGGCGAGCACGTCGTCGCAGGCCGCATACGCGGCGGCCGGGCCCGACGTCATCATCGTCATCTCGCCCGACGCGGCGCGCGCGGCGCCGCCGGACACCGGCGCGTCGAGCATCTGCAGGCCCGCGGCCTCGATGCGCGCGCCGAGCGCGACCGCGAACTCGGGCGCGACGGTCGCGCTGGCGATCACGACGCCGCCGGGCTGCATCGCCGCGACCGCGCCGTGCTCGCCGAACAGCACCGTTTCGGTTTGCGCGGCATTGACGACGAGCGTGACGACGACGTCGCACTGCGCGCCGAGTTCGGCCGGGCTCGCGCAGGCCACGCCGCCTTCGGCCGCGAATGCCCGCAGCACGGTGTCGCGCACGTCGCAGGCGTGCACGCGGAACCCCGCGCGCAGCAGCGAGCGGGCGACGCCGAGGCCCATCGCGCCGAGGCCGATGACTCCAACATTTCGTGACATGGTCAACCTTGATCGATTCGGGAGAGGTTCGGGACAACGACGGCGCGCGTGCGCCGCCGGCTTCAGCAGATGCCCGCTTCCGCGAGACGGCGGGCGGCGTTGTACATGTGCGTGCGCGCCGCATTGCGCGCCGCCATCGGGTCGCGCGCGCGGATCGCGTCGGCGATCGCCGCGTGTTCCTCGCGCACCTGCCGCGAGAAATCCTCGCGCGTCGCTTCGTTGCGACGCGTGACCTTCACGCCGGCCTCGAGGTACTGGTTCAGGAACTGCAGCGTCTTCAGGAAATACGGGTTGCCGGTGACGGCCGCGATCGTGCGGTGGAACGCGACGTCTTCCGCGACGCCGTCGCGCCCTTCGGCCACCGCGTCGTCGATCTTGCGCAGCGCGTCGTCGATGTCGGCCATGTCGTCGGCCGTGTGGTGCAGCGCGGCTTCGGCCGCGACCTCAGCCTCGATCGCGCGGCGCACGGCCAGCAGATGCGGCAGCGAGCTCGCCTCGACGGCTTCCGCGTAGTCGATCCGCAGCGGCCGGATCGCGCCGTGCTGGTTCACGTACACGCCGCTGCCCTGGCGCGGCTCGACCACGCCTTCGTTCTTCAGCCGCGAGATGGCCTCGCGGATCACGGTGCGGCTCACGCCGAATTCCTGCGCAAGCACGGCTTCCGTCGGGAGCTTGCCGGTGGCGGAGAAACTGCCGGCTTCGATCTGCTTCAGCAGTTGCTGCGCGACATGGTCGCTCATCGCGCGGGCGGGAATTTTCTCGAACATGACGCCTGGGTTTGTAAGGTGATGTGGTCATCATACAAATTTGACGGAGCGTCGGCATCCGGGATAACCCTCGGCTAACGGCGGGTAACGTCGGTCAAGTTGATTGGGATCGGTTTCAATTTGCGCGGATATGCGTCGATCATGCGGGGGGCGACGCGCGGAGGAAGGCGAGAGGGCGCGCGCCGGCGGGCGGCGCGCGATCGTCAGTCGGCGAGGTCTTCGACCGGGTCGGGATCGGCCAGGGCCGGCACCTCGGCTTCCGCGACGTCCCCGCCGCGTTCGCGATAGGTCGCCGGCGGCACGCCGAACTGCTTGCGGAACTCGCGGCCGAGGTGCGACGCGTCGGCGAACCCGCAACTCGACGCGATATCGGCGACGGTGCGATCGGAGCTGGTGAGCAGCCACGCGGCCGTGCGCAGCCGCACCTGCTTCGCGAACGCCTGCGGGCTCTTGCCCGTCTCGGCCTTGAACAGCCGCTCGAGCTGGCGCGTCGACATGTCGAGCTTGCACGCGAGTTCCTCGAGCGGCAGCGCGCGCCCGACATGCTGTTCCATCAGGAGAATCGCCCGCTTGACCTTCGGATGCGTGGCCGGCTCCAGGCCGGGCGGATGCGGTTGCGGCGCATTGCCTTTCTGCATCTCGCCGACGAGCAGGATCCGCAACGCCTTCTGCACGGTCGCATGGTCGAAATGGCGCAGCAGGATCGCGGCGGCGACGTCGATCGACGCGCGGCCGCCCGAGCAGGTGATCCGGCGCCGGTCGATCACGAACAGGCGGTCGGCGATCAGCAGGTCGGGATCGGCGTGCGGGAAGCGTTCGATGAAATCCCAGTAGTGGAACCAGCTCACGCAGGTGCGGTAGCCGTCGAGCACGTTCGCGCGCATCAGCGTAAACACCCCCGTGCAGATTCCGACGACGGTCGCGCCGCCTGCGGCCGCGCGGCGGATGAACTCGAGCGTCTCGGGGCCGGCCTGCGGCCCCGAATGCAGCAGCCCGCCGACCACGACCACGTAATCGAACGGCTCGGCGCGCTCGAAGGTTTCCCACGGCGTGATCTGGATCCCGCAGCTCGCGCGCACGGGCGCCAGCGTCTCGCCGATCACGCTCCACGCGCAGCGCACGGGCTTGCTGTAGTCGCCGTCGTCGGCCGACAGCCGCAGCATGTCGACGAAACCCGAGAAGGCCGTGAGCGTGAAGTTCGGCAGCAGCACGATGCCGAAGCGGATGCGCTGCGGCGCCGGTTCGGCGAGGGGGGAAGCGGGTACGTCGGGTGTCATCGCGGTCAATCTCTCACGCCGGGAAGGCGGGTCTCACTCGTTTCACTCTGGTTGCGGGCACGGCAGCCGACGGGGCGCGGACACCGGCCGACTTGTGGTTTTTCGTCGCCGATCATCGTCAAAACGCACTTTCCGACCGTCCTGCGCGGGGCTTGGCGGCGGTATCCCACGCCGATGCCGTTTTTGTTCTATCGGCCAATTTTACGCTTTGATGTACTGATGCCAACGACATTTCACGTACGCCCACCCAGAGGAAGCCAGATGAACGTCAGCGCGTTCGACCTGTTCAAGATCGGCATCGGCCCGTCCAGTTCGCACACGGTCGGCCCGATGATCGCCGCGTGCCGTTTCGCGTCGCACATCGAGGACGCGAACCTGCTCGGCTTCGTGCGCCGCGTGCGGGTCGAACTATACGGCTCGCTCGGTGCAACGGGCAAGGGCCACGGCACCGACAAGGCGGTGCTGCTCGGTCTCGAAGGCCATCTGCCGGACACGATCGATCCGGACCTGATCGAGCCGCGGCTCGCCGCGATCCGCGCGGAGAAGTCGCTGTCGCTGCTCGGCAAGCAGACGGTGCGCTTCGACGAGAAGGAGAACATCGGCTTCTATCGCAAGCTGATGAGCGGCACGAGCATCGTGCACCCGAACGGGATGCGCTTCCAGGCGTTCGACGAGCACGGCCAACTGCTCGTCGAGAAAGAGTATTACTCGGTCGGCGGCGGCTTCGTCGTGAACCGCGACGGCGACCGCGTGAACGGCGTGCGCGCGGCGGTCGACGTGCCGTATCCGTTCCGCACCGGCGACGACCTGATGCGCCAGTGCCGCGAGCACGGCCTGTCGATCGCCGACGTGATGCTGCGCAACGAATGCGCGCTGCGTCCGGAAGACGAGGTGCGCGCCGGGCTGCTCGCGATCTGGCGCACGATGGCCGCCTGCGTCGAGCGCGGCTGCAAGGTCGAGGGCGACCTGCCGGGCCCGATGCGCGTGAAGCGCCGCGCGGCCGAGATGAACGGCCAGCTGCGCGCGCGTTCGGAAGAGTCGTTGCGCGATCCGCTGTCGATGCTCGACTGGGTCAACCTGTATGCGATGGCCGTCAACGAAGAGAACGCGGCGGGCGGCCGGGTCGTCACCGCGCCCACCAACGGCGCGGCCGGCGTGATTCCCGCGGTGCTGCACTACTACGTGAAATTCGTGCCGGGCTCGAACGAAGCCGGCATCGTCGAATTCCTGCTGACGGCCGCGGCGATCGGGATCATCTACAAGGAAACGGCATCGATCTCCGGCGCGGAAGTCGGTTGCCAGGGCGAAGTGGGCGTCGCGTGTTCGATGGCCGCGGCCGCACTCGCCGCGGTGATGGGCGGCACGCCCGACCAGGTCGAGAACGCGGCCGAGATCGGCATGGAGCACAACCTCGGCATGACCTGCGACCCGGTTGGCGGGCTCGTGCAGATTCCGTGCATCGAACGCAACGCGATGGGCGCGATCAAGGCGCTGAACGCGTCGCGGATGGCGCTCAAGGGTAACGGCCAGCACTACGTATCGCTTGATTCGGTGATCAAGACGATGCGCGAGACGGGGGCCGACATGAAGACGAAATACAAGGAAACGTCGCGCGGCGGTCTTGCCGTGAACGTCATCGAATGCTAACGAAGGATCGAAACATGAGCCGCTACTCGATATTCAGCCTGTTCCGCAACGGCCTCTCGTATCACGAGAACTGGGAAAAGCAGTGGAAGAGCCCGGAACCGAAGAAGGAATACGACGTTGTGATCGTCGGCGGCGGCGGCCACGGCCTCGCGACCGCCTACTACCTCGCGAAGGAGCACGGCATCACGAACGTCGCGATCCTCGAGAAGGGCTGGATTGGCGGCGGCAACACCGCGCGCAACACGACGATCGTGCGCTCGAACTATCTGTGGGATGAATCGGCCGCGCTGTACGAGAAGGCGATGAAGCTGTGGGAAGGTCTGTCGCAGGACCTGAACTACAACGTGATGTTCAGCCAGCGCGGCGTGATGAACCTCGCGCACACGCTGCAGGACGTGCGTGACACCGAGCGTCGCGTGAACGCGAACCGCCTGAACGGCGTCGACGCCGAATTCCTGACGCCCGCGCAGATCAAGGAAATCGAGCCGACCATCAACCTGAACAGCCGCTACCCGGTGCTCGGCGCATCGATCCAGCGCCGTGCGGGTGTCGCGCGTCACGACGCGGTTGCCTGGGGCTTCGCGCGCGGCGCCGATCGCGCCGGCGTCGACATCATCCAGAACTGCCAGGTGACGGGCATTCGCCGCGAAGGCGGCGCGGTGGTCGGCGTCGATACGGTGAAGGGTTTCATCAAGGCGAAGAAGGTCGCGGTGGTGGCGGCAGGCAACACGACGACGCTCGCCGACATGGCCGGCGTGCGCCTGCCGATCGAAAGCCACCCGCTGCAGGCGCTGGTGTCCGAGCCGATCAAGCCGGTGGTGAACTCGGTGATCATGTCGAACGCGGTGCACGCGTACATCAGCCAGTCCGACAAGGGCGACCTCGTGATCGGCGCGGGTATCGACCAGTACACGGGCTTCGGCCAGCGCGGCAGCTTCCACATCATCGAAAGCACGCTGCAGGCGATCGTCGAGATGTTCCCGGTGTTCTCGCGCGTGCGGATGAACCGCCAGTGGGGCGGCATCGTCGACGTATCGCCGGACGCCTGCCCGATCATCACCAAGACCGACGTGAAGGGCCTCTATTTCAACTGCGGCTGGGGCACCGGCGGCTTCAAGGCGACGCCGGGCTCGGGCTGGGTGTTCGCGCACACGATCGCGCGCGACGAACCGCATCCGCTGAACGCGCCGTTCGCGCTCGACCGCTTCTACACGGGCCACCTGATCGACGAGCACGGCGCTGCCGCCGTCGCGCACTGAACCCAGTCACCATTGGAGAAAGAAACATGTTGCTGATCGAATGTCCGTGGTGCGGGCCGCGCGCCGAATCCGAGTTCACGTGCGGCGGTGAAGCCGACATCGTGCGCCCGGTGGCGAACGAGACCATGACCGACCGCGAATGGGGCGAATACGTGTTCATGCGCGAGAACAAGCGCGGGCTGCACAAGGAGCAATGGCTGCACACGCAGGGCTGCCGCCGCTGGTTCAAGGTGACGCGCGACACGGTCACCTACGATATCAAGGGCTACGAAAAGTTCGGTGGCGCAGCTGCCGGCAACGCACACGAAGAGGGCACGAGCAAATGAGCCAGAAAGACCGCCTCGGCACCGGTGGCCGCGTCAATCGCGCGATTCCGTTGACGTTCACGTTCAACGGCCGCACGTATCAGGGCTTCCAGGGCGACACGCTCGCGTCCGCGCTGCTCGCGAACGGCGTGCACTTCGTCGCGCGCAGCTTCAAGTACCACCGTCCGCGCGGGATCGTGACGGCGGACGTCGCGGAACCGAATGCCGTCGTGCAGCTCGAAACCGGCCCGTACACGGTGCCGAACGCGCGCGCGACCGAAATCGAGTTGTACCAGGGCCTCGTCGCGACGAGCGTGAACGCGGAACCGTCGCTCGAGAACGACAAGTACGCGATCAACCAGAAGCTGTCGCGCTTCATGCCGGCCGGCTTCTACTACAAGACCTTCATGTGGCCGCGCAACATGTGGCCGAAGTATGAAGAGAAGATCCGCGAGGCCGCCGGCCTCGGCAAGGCACCCGAAGTGCTCGACGCCGATCGCTACGACAAGTGCTATGCGCACTGCGACGTGCTCGTGGTCGGCGGTGGCCCGTCGGGCCTCGCCGCCGCGCATGCGGCCGCGACGTCCGGCGCACGCGTGATCCTCGTCGACGACCAGCGCGAGCTCGGCGGCAGCCTGCTGTCGTGCCGTGCGGAAATCGACGCGAAGCCGGCGCTGCAGTGGGTCGAGAAGATCGAGGCCGAACTGCGCAAGCTGCCCGACGTGACGATCCTGTCGCGCAGCACCGCGTTCGGCTATCAGGACCACAACCTCGTGACGGTCACGCAACGCCTGACCGATCACCAGCCGGTGTCGATGCGCAAGGGCACGCGCGAACTGCTGTGGAAGGTCCGCGCGAAGCGCGTGATCCTCGCGACCGGCGCGCACGAGCGTCCGATCGTGTTCGGCAACAACGACCTGCCGGGCGTGATGCTCGCGGGCGCGGTGTCCACCTACATCCATCGCTTCGGCGTGCTGCCGGGCCGCAACGTGGTCGTGTTCACGAACAACGACCGTGCGTACCAGACCGCGCTCGACCTGAAGGCGTGCGGGGCGAAGGTGACGGTCGTCGATTCGCGTGCGTCGTCCAACGGCGCACTGCCCGCCGCTGCGAAGCGGCAGGGCGTGACGGTGATGAGCGGTGCGGTCGTGACGGCCGCTTCGGGCAAGTGGCGCGTATCGTCGGTCGACGTCGCGTCCTACTCGAACGGCAAGACGGGCGGCAAGATGCAGTCGCTGCCGTGCGACCTCGTCGCGATGTCGGGCGGCTTCAGCCCGGTGCTGCACCTGTTCGCGCAGTCGGGCGGCAAGGCCTGCTGGAACGACGAGAAGGCGTGCTTCCTGCCGGGCAAGCCCGTGCAGGCGGAGGCGAGCGTCGGTGCGGCCGCGGGCGAGTTCGGCCTCGCCCGTGCACTGCGCCTCGCGGTCGACGCAGGCGCCGAAGCGGCGAAAGCCGCGGGCTTCACGGCGGCGCAGCGTCCCGTCGCGCCGCAGGTCGCGGAAACCGTCGAAGGCGCGCTGCAGCCGTTGTGGCTGGTCGGCAGCCGCGAGGCCGCGCCGCGCGGGCCGAAGCAGTTCGTCGACTTCCAGAACGACGTGGCGGCCGCCGACATCCTGCTGGCCGCACGCGAAGGCTTCGAGTCGGTCGAGCACGTGAAGCGCTACACGGCGATGGGCTTCGGCACCGACCAGGGCAAGCTCGGCAACATCAACGGGATGGCGATCCTCGCGCAGGCGCTCGGCAAGACGATTCCGGAAACGGGCACGACGACGTTCCGGCCGAACTACACGCCCGTGTCGTTCGGGACGTTCGCGGGCCGCGAGACCGGCGACTTCCTCGACCCGATCCGCAAGACGGCCGTGCACGAATGGCACGTCGAGCACGGTGCGATGTTCGAGGACGTCGGCAACTGGAAGCGGCCCTGGTACTTCCCGAAGAACGGCGAGGATCTCCACGCGGCCGTGAAGCGCGAATGCCTCGCGGTGCGCAACAGCGTCGGCATTCTCGACGCGTCGACGCTCGGCAAGATCGACATTCAGGGCCCGGACGCGGTGAAGCTGCTGAACTGGGTGTACACGAACCCGTGGAACAAGCTCGAAGTCGGCAAGTGCCGCTACGGGTTGATGCTCGACGAAAACGGCATGGTGTTCGACGACGGCGTGACGGTGCGCCTCGCCGACCAGCATTTCATGATGACGACCACCACCGGCGGCGCGGCGCGCGTGCTCACGTGGCTCGAGCGCTGGCTGCAGACCGAATGGCCCGACATGAAGGTGCGGCTCGCGTCCGTCACCGATCACTGGGCGACGTTCGCGGTGGTCGGCCCGAAGAGCCGCAAGGTCGTGCAGAAGGTGTGCCAGGACATCGACTTCGGCAACGAAGCGTTCCCGTTCATGAGCTACCGGAACGGTACGGTTGCGGGCGCGAAGGCGCGCGTGATGCGGATCAGCTTCTCGGGCGAACTCGCCTATGAAGTGAACGTGCCGGCCAACGCGGGGCGCGCGGTGTGGGAAGCGCTGATGGCGGCCGGTGCCGAGTTCGACATCACGCCGTACGGTACGGAAACGATGCACGTGCTGCGTGCCGAGAAGGGCTACATCATCGTCGGTCAGGATACGGATGGTTCGATCACGCCGTTCGACCTCGGGATGGGCGGGGTCGTCGCGAAGTCGAAGGACTTCCTCGGCAAGCGGTCGCTGTCGCGTTCGGACACGTCGAAGGAAGGCCGCAAGCAGTTCGTCGGCCTGCTGACCGAAGACGAACAGTTCGTGCTGCCGGAAGGCGCGCAGATCATCGCGAAGGACACGCAGGTGTCGGCGGTGGATCCGACGCCGATGATCGGCCACGTGACGTCGAGTTATTACAGCCCGATCCTGAAGCGCTCGATTGCGCTGGCAGTGGTGAAGGGCGGCCTGAGCAAGATGGGCGAGAGCGTCGTGATTCCGCTGGCCAACGGCAAGCGCATCACCGCGAAGATCTCGAGCCCGGTTTTCTACGATACCGAAGGGGTGCGCCAGCATGTGGAATGAAACGAGAAACCAGACGCCGGTGGCGGGCGCGGGCGTGACGCTTGAATCGCCGTTCGTCGGCGCGGCCGATGTGCTGAAGCCGCACCAGGCGCGCGCATCGAAGAAGTTCATGCTGCGCGAGCGGCCGTTCCTCGATCTCGTGAACGTGCGCGGCGAGCTGAGCGACCCGGCATTCGTCAGCGCGTTCGAGCGCGTGGTCGGCTGCCGGCCGCCGTCGGTGCCGAACACCGTTGCGCGCGGCGCCGAGTACGACGTGCTGTGGCTCGGTCCCGACGAGTGGTTCGTCCGCTCGAACGGCCCCGTGCAGGCGGGCGTGCTCGAGGCGCAGCTCGCGGAGGCCGTGCAGGGTTCGTATGCGGCGGCGGTCGATGTCGGCAGCGGCTACACGGTCGTCGAGATCAGCGGCGAACGCGTGCGCGACGTGATCGCGCGCGGCTGCCCGCTGGATCTGCATCCGCGCGTGTTCAAGCCGGGCCAGTGCGCGCAGTCGCACTACTTCAAGTCGCCGATCACGCTGATCCCGACCGGCGACGATACGTACGAGATCGTCCTGCGGCGCAGTTTCGCCGACTATTTCGTGCGCATCATGCTCGACGCCGCGGCGCCGCTTGCATCATGAAGCCGTTCGACGAACCGTTCGTGGCGATCGACGCGCCGCGCCTGCGCGGGCGTGGCTGGAGCGTGTTCGTCGATGAACTGAAGGTGCCCGCGCGGATCGGCATCCACGCGCACGAGCACGAGGCGCCGCAGCCGATCGTGATCGATGCGCGGCTCGGGTATCGGTGCGAGCCGAGCGAGCAGGGCGAGTGGATCGACTACGACGGGTATTGCGCGCGCGTCGCGTCGTTCCTGTCGCACAAGCCGCATACGCGGCTGCTGGAGACGCTCGTCGCCGATCTGGCGGTGCTGTCGTTCCGCGAATGGCCCGCGCTGGAGTCGCTGACGCTGTCGATGTACAAGCCGAAGATCCGGCCGGGGACGCGGCGCGTTGGCGTGTCGCTCGACTGGACGCGCGGGGATTACCTGCGGTGGACGGGGGCGGCGGGGCAGCTGTGAGCGAGTGGGGCGGGGTCGGGAGACGATCCAGCCAATTTGGGCGGCGACGCGGAAGCGTCGCCGCGCTTGTTTTAATTCCTGAAATACAGGAACAGTGAGCGATAGGTCGCTGCTGCCGACATTGTTCCTGAAATAACAGAATAACTGGCCATTCGGCGACTGACACAGTACTCGTCGAGGGTGAGCAGTTCGCGCTTGTCGATGGAGCGCTCAGCAGCTCGCATATCCTGAAACCTGAGTCGCGTAGCCCGAATACGCCGTTCATGGTCGCCAACGCGCATTTCTGCATGACGCTGGCGGCCCGCATGGGCCTGCCGGTTGCGCATGTCGAGATTCGGCGCATCCCGGAACCGATTCTGCTGATCGAGCGATTCGACCGGATCGTGACGACCGACCCGGACGATCCGCATCGCGTGAGCACGGTGCGGCGACTTCATATCATCGATGGATGCCAGGCCCTCGATTTGCCGGCGACGCTCAAGTACGAGCGCAATCTCGGCAACAACGAGGACGTGCGCAATATCCGAGAAGGCGTGAGCTTCGAGAGACTGTTCTCGTTGACACCGTCTCTCGAGACACCGGCCGCCGCACGTTCGGCCATGCTGCGCTGGGCATTGTTGCAACTGCTGATCGGCAACAGCGACGCGCATGGCAAGAACATTTCGTTTTTCGTCAGCAGCGGCGGGCTCGAACCGGCGCCGCTATACGATCTGGTGTGCGTGAACGTGTACGGCGACGCCTATGTGCAGGACATGGCAATGGCGTACGGGGATGTGTTTCGTATCGAGGAACTGACCGCTTTCGCGCTCGCGGACTTCGCACATCGTGCGCGGATCCGGCCGGCACTCGTTGCGCGCGAAATGACGCGGATGGCGACGCTGGCCGCGAAGCTGGCTCCCGAGCTGGCGCAATCGGACGTATATATGGGCGACGAGCGTGTGTGGGTGCGCCGTATTTCGGAGTACGTGCTAGATCAGGCCGACCGCGTGCTTCGCATGGCACCCATGGTGCCGAAGGTTAACGTCGAGTTGCTCTGATCCCGCGCGGCTCGCCGGCAAACGCCGCGACACCGATCCGGCATGTCGCTGCGATTGCCGTGCGCGACTACACTACACCGCCGCCGCGCCGCTCAACACCGGATAGTCGACATACCCGCGCGCATCGCCGCCGAAGAACGTGTCGCGCTGCGCGTCGTTCAGCGGCGCGCCCGTCTTCACCCGCGTCACGAAATCCGGATTCGCGAGCACCATCTGTCCGTACGCTTCGAGATCGGCGAGACCCGATGCCACATCGGCACCGATCGCGTCGCGCATGCGGCCCGGGCGGTTCAGGATCAGCGTGCCGCGCCAGCGTGCACGCAGGTCCGCGAGCAGCGACTCGTCGCCCTGGTGCATCACGTGCAGATACGCGAGGCCGAGCGCGTCGAGCTGCGTTGCGAGGTAGCGGTACAGGTCGCCGCTTTCCTGGCCTTCGTCGATGCCCCACAGCGTCGTGCCGGGCGACAGGCGGATCGCCGTACGATCCGCGCCGATCTCGTCGGCGATCGCGGCAGCGACTTCGATCGCGAACCGCACGCGATTCTCGATCGACCCGCCGTATTCGTCGGTACGCGTATTGGCGTTCGGTGCGAAGAACTGCTGGACCAGATACCCGTTCGCGCCGTGGATCTCGACGCCGTCGGCGCCGGCCTCGATCGCGCGTCGCGCGGCGAAGCGGAAGTCGTTCACGGTGTCGCGCACCTCGGCCGTCGTCAGCGCGCGCGGCGCCGGAATCTCTTGCATGCCCGTCGCGGTGAACATCGGCACGCCCGGCGCGACCGCCGACGGTGCGACGGCCTGCCGATGGTGCGGCGTGTTGTCGGGGTGCGACATGCGGCCCACGTGCATCAACTGAATGAACAGCCGGCCGCCGCGCGCATGCACGTCGTCGCTGATCCTCTGCCAGCCGGCGACGTGCGCGTCGGTATAAATGCCCGGCGTCGTCAGGTAGCCCTGGCCGTCGTCCGACGGCTGCGTGCCTTCGGTGACAATCAGCCCGAGGCCCGCGCGCTGCGCGTAGTACTCGGCGGCCCGTGCACCGGGTGTGCCGTCGAATGCGGCGCGGCTGCGCGTCATCGGCGCCATCACGAGGCGGTTGTCGAGCGTGTACCGGCCGACGCGGACCGGGGCGAACAGTTGCGGTGTGTCCTGGTCGGCACGGGCCGGAACAAACAGTTGTTTCATCGCGTTTTCCTCATCGAAGTTCAGGATGCGCCACCGGGGCGATGCCGCATCGGGCGGCGGCGGCGCACGGTGCGCCGGCCTCGCTCCACGCCTGCATCATCCATTGCTTCCTTTTCGAGATAAACCGGGTATCGTGGAGAGCATTGATCCGTTGATGGAGCAGTCAACTTGGAGCTGCTGAACGACATGGCGCTGTTCGTGGAGGTCGTGAAGGCGCGCGGCTTTCGCAGTGCCGCCCAGACGCTGGGCATGCCGAATTCGACGCTGTCGCGGCGGATCGCTGCGCTGGAAAAGGCGATCGGCCTGCGCTTGCTGCATCGCACGACGCGCCGGATCGAACTCACGGAGGCCGGCCAGCTGTACTTCGAGCGCTGCAAGCGCATCGTCGACGAGGCGCGGCTCGCGCACGAGCAGCTCGGCGAGCTGCTGGCCGAACCGTCCGGCGTGCTCCGCGCGTCGTTTCCGGTCGATTTCGCGGTCATCTACCTGACGCCGCTGATCGTCGAATTCGCGGAACGGTATCCGAAGCTGACGTTTGATTTCGAGCTGACGTCACGGCGCGTCGACCTGGTCAGCGAGCCGTTCGACGTCGCGATCCGCATCGGCGAATCCGCTGACTCGCAGCTCGTCGCGCGTCGGCTCGCGACATTCCGCAACCACCTGTATGCGTCGCCACGTTATCTGGAACGCGCGGGCGAGCCGCTCGAACCGACCGACCTGACGCGGCACGAGTGCCTCAGCGTGCAACGCGTTTCCGCGTGGACGCTGCATCGCGGCGAGCGCGCGGTCGAGGTGCAGGTGGGCGGCCGGTTCGTCGTGAACAGTGTCGGCATGAACAGGCAGCTCGCCGTGCACGACGCGGGGATCATCCAGTTGCCGGAGGAGGTGGTGGCCGACGACGTGGCCGCCGGCCGGTTGCGCCGCGTGCTGCCCGAATGGGAGGGCACGCCGGTGCCCGTCTATGCGATGACGGAAACGCGACTGCTGCCCGCGAAAACGCAGGTTTTCATCGAGTTTCTGCGCGCGCATTTCGCGCGGGAGTGATGGACGGCGTGCGCCGTCGTGGGGCTTGCTGCCTTAGGTGAGGCACGCACGCGTGGCATGCACCGTGCGCTTACTTCGCGCCGCGGCTCACTGCCGGCGCCGCGGCCGACGGATCGCTGACCGGCACCATGCGCGCCTTCCCGTCGCTCGCGGCAGTCGTGCCGTCTTCGGGTTCGAGCACGAAGCGGAACGCGTCGACCCGCTGCATCACCTTCGCCGCATACGCATTCGATCCGCCATAGCTCCTCAGCCCGGCCTGCACATTGCCGCCGGCTGCCTTCACGTAGCCCGACAGGATCCTCGAGCCGGCCTCGACGTTCGCGTTCGGCTCGGTCAGGTCCTTCACGTTGCGCAGCATGCCGCGGTGTGCTGCCGGTACGACCTGCATCAGCCCGGTCGCGCCATGCTGGCCGCGGGCCTTTTCCTGAAAGCGCGATTCGATCGAGATAATGGCGTAAACGAGTGCCGGAGGCAGTGAATATTTCGTCGCAGTAACGCTCACGATATCGGCGAGCTTCGCGGCGCGCTCTTTCGCGACACCGAATTTCTTGGTCAGGTACGACGTGATGCGACGGTTTGCTTCGTTAGGCTGATCGTTCGCGAACGGCGCGGACGCCTCGGCCGGCGCGGATGCGGCCGCTTCGGGCGCAGAGGCAGGCAGTGCGGGCGCCTGCTGCGCCGATGCCTGTTGCGCAATGCCGAGCGAAAGCACGATCAGCCAGAAAAACCGTCGTCGCATGGTGGAGTGCGGGGAAATGGAAGGCGCATAGTATATCGGCCAATTGTCTTGCATGTTCGAACGCAGGCTCGAATGAAAGCGCGATGTAGGCTTGTATCGATGCGCGCCGTGCGCAGGCGGGATCGTTGTACGAACACGCATCGGAGTCCGGATCAAGCTCGGCCCGATGTTGTCTGACGCCCCTTTCGCGCGCTGAGCAGAGAAAGGGGCGCGTTACCCCCGCCGCGCGTTCGCCACCCGCGCGATCGCCCCGATCGCATCGCTGACCAGTACCGCGAGCAGCCCCACGATCACGCCGCCTTGCAGCACGTACGCGGTATTCGACGTCTGCAGCCCCGCGATGATCACGTCGCCGAGCCCGCGCGCGGCGACCGTCGAGCCGATCGTCGCGGTGCCGAGATTGATCACGACCGCGAGCCGGATGCCGTTCACGATCACCGGAAACGCGAGCGGCAGCTCGACCGACACCAGTTGCTGCCAGCCGCTCATCCCCATCCCGCGCGCGGCGTCGACGACGTCGCGCGGCACGTCCTCGAGCCCCGCGATCGTGCTCTCGAAAATCGGCAGGAGCCCGTACAACACGAGCGCGATCAGCACGGGTTTCAGGCCGAAGCCGACGGCGGGCACCGCGAGCGCGAGCACGGCCACCGGGGGAAAGGTCTGGCCGATGTCGACGACGCTGCGCGCGACCGGCAGGAAATCCGCGCCGGCCGGCCGCGTGACCGCGATGCCGGCCGCGACCGCGACCAGCGTGCCGATCAGGCTCGACAGCGCGACGGTGCCGAGGTGCGCGAGCGTGAGGTCGAGCAGGCTCGCGCGATCGTAGATGACCGGCGCGCCGTTGTCCGCGAACGGCGCGAACACGCCCTGCAGCCACGCGGGGCGCAGCAGCAGTACGAGCAGCAGCACGAGCGCGGCCGCACGCGCGAGATAGGCAGGCAACCGCCGCGGCAGGGGCGAAACCGCGGGCCGCGTCGTCATGCAGGTTGCCGCGCGTGCGCGCGGATCGCGTCGAGCGTGATGCGGCGTGCGGCGTGCCCGTTGCCGTCGTCGACCGGCAACGCATCGACGCCGCGCCACAGCAGCTCGGACACCGCATCGCGCAGCGTGCGCGTCGCGGCGATCGGTTCGCCGTCGGCATGGCCGGGTTCGGCCACCGCATCGATCGGCGTCAGCGCGAGCAGGCGCAGCGGCCGGTCGACACCGGCGACGAGCTGTTCGACGACGCCCGCTGCCGGCTTGCCGAGAATCTCGGCCGGCGGTGCCACCTGCAGCAGCCGGCCGCCGTCCATCACCGCGATCGTGTCGCCGAGCTTCAGCGCTTCCTCGATATCGTGCGTGACGATCACGACCGTGATGCCGAGGCGGCGCTGCAACGCGTACAGGTCGTCCTGCGCCTTGTTGCGGATGATCGGATCGAGCGCGCCGAACGGCTCGTCCATCAACAGCATCGCGGGCTCGGCCGCGAGCGCGCGCGCGACGCCGACCCGCTGCTGCTGGCCGCCCGACAGCTCGTGCGGCAGCTTGTCCGCGAACTCGGACGGCGCAAGGTGAAACAGGTCGAGCAGTTCGCGCACGCGCGCGTCGATGCGTGCGGCCGGCCAGCCGAGCAGGCGCGGCACGGTCGCGATATTGCGGGCGACGCTCCAGTGCGGAAACAGGCCGTGCCCCTGGATCACGTAGCCGATGCGTCGGCGCAGCTGCTCGGGCGGCACGCTCGCGGTGTCGACGCCGTCGATGCGGACCGTGCCGCTGGTCGGCGCGATCAACCGGTTGATCATCCGCAGCAGCGTCGACTTGCCGCTGCCCGACGCGCCGACCAGCGCGGTGATCGTGCCTTGCTTCATCGTCAGCGACACGTCGTCGACGGCGGCGATGTCGCCGAAGCGCTTGCCGAGGCGGTCGATCTCGATCATGCGGTACGTCCCTTCGCGAGCGTGGTCGCGGCTTCGAACACGACGGCGGCCGCCAGCGCGAGCGCGATGGTCGGGATCGCGCCGAGCAGCACGAGATCGGCGGCCGATTGCCCGATCCCCTGGAAGATGAAGGTGCCGAACCCGCCGCCGCCGATCAGTGCGGCGACCGCGGTCAGGCCGATGTTCTGCACGAGCACGATACGCACGCCGCTCAGGATCACCGGCAGCGCGAGCACGAGATCGACGCGCAGCAGCCGCTGCGCGCGGGTCATGCCCATCGCGCGGGCCGCTTCGGTCACGTGCGGCGGCACTTGCTCGAGCCCGACCACGACGCTCGACGCAATCGGCAGCAGCGAGTAGAGAAACAGCGCGAGCACGGCCGGCGCGACGCCGACCCCGCGGATGCCGAGCGCGGCCGCCAGCGGGACGTGTGCGGCGAGCAGGCCGAGCGGCGCCATCATCAGCCCGTACATCGCGATGCTGGGGATGGTCTGCACGATATTGAGCACCGGCATCACGACGGTGCGCACCGGTGCAACCCGCGCGCATGCGATGCCGAGCGGCAGGCCGGCGACGAGCGCGGCCGCGACCGAGCCGCCCGCGAGCGCTACATGCCGGATTGCCTCGCGCCAGAAATCGTCGCTGCGCACCGCGTATTCGCGCATCACGGACAGGCCGTCCCACCAGCCGCTCGCGAGCGGCAGCGAAATCGCTGCTATCGCGACGACGAGCGCGACGAGACGCCGCCACGGGCCGAATGCGAGCCGAGCGAGCGCGTCCGCGACGAGCACGGCCCACGCGAACAGCAGCAGCCAGACACCTGCCGCGGGGGACACGCGCGCGAGCATGTCGTCGGGCGCGACGACATGCGCCGCGGCCGCACCGACCGCATAGGCCAGCGTCGCGAGCCACGTGCAGCCCGCCGCGAGCCGCCATGCGGGACGGCTGGCCGTCATCGCCCACAGCGCGCCGGCGCTCCACAGCACGGCGAGCGCGGCGCCTTGCACGGCGGGCAGCGCGGCGAACACCGACAGCCCGGTGCCGGCCGCGATGCGGTTCGGCCGCAGCACCATGAACGGCGTGCCGAATACCGCCACGATCGTCAGGACACCGATCAGGATGCCGACCTTATCCAGCGCGATGCGCCGCGCGGACGCCACCGCGCGACCTGTCACTTGACGAAGCCCTTCGATTTCAGATAGCTCTTGGCGACACCGGCCGCCGGTTCGCCATTGATCTGGATGCGCGCGTTCAGCGCCTGCAGCGTCTTGAGATCGAGGCTCGCGAACACGGGCTTCAGGTAGTCGGCGATTTGCGGATGCGCTTTCAGCACGGCTTCGCGAATCACCGGCGTCGGCGCATAGACGGGCTGCACGTGCTTGTCGTCGTCGAGCACGACGAGGCCGCTCGATGAAATCCCGCCATCGGTCCCGTACACCATCGCCGCGTTCACGCCGTCGGTCTGGTTCGCGGCGGCCTTGATCGTCGCGGCCGTGTCGCCGCCCGACAGCACGACGAGCTGGTCGGGTTTCAGCTTGAAGCCGTACGCCTTCTCGAACGACGGCAGCGCCGACGCGCTGTTCACGAATTCGGCCGACGCCGCGAGCTTCACCTTGCCGCCGCCCGCGATCCATTTGCCGAAATCGGAGAAGGTCTTCAGGTGCTGCGATTGCGCGACGGGCGCGAGCACGGCGACGCCCCACGTGTTGTTCGCGGGCGCCGGCGCGAGCCAGACGAGATGGTTCGCCGCGTAGTCGAGCTGCTTCGCGGTGTCGTAGCCCTGGCCCGCGTTCTTCCACACGGGGTCGTCAGCCTTGTTGAAGAAGAACGCGGCGTTGCCCGTGTATTCGGGGTAGATGTCGATCTCGCCGCTCGTGAGCGCTTTGCGCACGATCGGCGTCGCGCCGAGCGCGATCTTTTCGGTGACGGGGATGCCGTGGGCCTTCAGCACCTGCGCGATGACGTTGCCGAGCAGGTTGCCTTCGGTGTCGATCTTCGACGACACGACCACGGGGGTGTCGGCATGCGCGCCGGGTGCGACGGCAGCGGCGGCGAGCGCGAGGCCCAGGATTCGGGCGGGCAGGGCGAGCTTCATCGGGGCCAATCTCCAGAACGGGGACGTACGCCGAAAGTTACTTGACTGAGGGGGCTTTGGCAAACCGCGTGCGGCGGCACGTCCACAGCCCGCGTGGGGGTAAGCCGCGCCGGTCGCATGCCGTTGTTACACTGGAACGCATTCCCGCCTGCGGACATTTGCCGACATGAAGCCCGAGCTGCTGGTCCTCATCGCGCTGCGCGGCGACGCGCACCGCCAGATTGCCGCGTCGTACGACGTGCATTACGCACCGACCGCCGACGAACGCGAGCGCGCGATTGCGGCGCACGGCCGCACGATTCGCGCGGTGCTGACCAATGGCAGCACGGGCCTCACCGCCGCCGAGATCGAGCGCCTGCCGCAGCTCACGTTCGTCAGCGCACTCGGCGCGGGCTACGAGCATATCGACGTCGTGCAGGCGAAGGCGCGCGGCATCACCGTGGTCACGGGCGCCGGCACCAACGACGATTGCGTCGCCGACCACGCATTCGCGCTGCTGCTCGCCGCGGTGCGCGGCGTGGTGCGGCTCGATGCGGCGACGCGCGGCGGCGTGTGGCGCGACACGCTGCCGATGCCGCCGAACGTGTCGGGCAAGAAGCTCGGCATCGTCGGGCTCGGCAAGATCGGCGAGAAATGCGCGCGTCGCGCGGCCGGCTTCGACATCGAGATCGGTTATCACAACCGTTCCGCGAAGGATGTTCCGTATCGCTATTTCGCGCGCGTCGATGCGCTCGCGCACTGGGCCGATTTCCTGCTCGTCGCGACGCCGGGCGGCGCGGGCACGCGCCACCTGATCGATCGCACGGTGCTCGATGCGCTCGGCGCCGGCGGGTTTCTCGTCAACGTGTCGCGCGGCAGCGTTGTCGATACCGCTGCGTTGGCGGACGCGCTGCGCGAACGGCGCATCGCGGGCGCGGGGCTCGATGTGTACGAAGGCGAGCCGGAACCGCCGCGCGCGTTGACGGACCTCGACAACATCGTGCTCACGCCGCACATGGGCGGCTGGTCGCCGGAGGCGCTCGATCGCTCGGTGCAGCAGTTTCTCGACAATGCCGCGCGGCATTTTGCGGGGGAGCCGGTGCTGACGCCGGTTTGACGGACGACGGTGTGACGCGGCGCAAGGTATGAAAGCCGCGGCACCCGGCTGAACCGGCACGCGTTTATCCGCAACTGGCACCGGCAAGACGAGAAAATCCAGCGTGTAGTCGCGCGGCATGAACGTCAGCTTCAGGTCATGCGGCATCCCCGGCAGCACGGGCTGGATGCCGTTTGCGGACGATCGGGTCGGCTCGTCCGCGCCGTCATCCCAACTCGAACGACGTCACGCCGAACACGCGCTCGATCGCAATCGCGGGCGCCTGTTGCGTGTACATCCGCGCGGTTTCGAACACGCTCGTCATGCCGTGCCGTTCCGCCAGCGCGATGGCCGCGGGGTTCGTTTCCGGTACGTCGAGCACGATGACCTCGCCGGGCATGCGCGCCGCCAGTGCACGAAACAGCCCGATCGCGACGTCTGCATCGTCGGCGAAGAGCGGGCCGATCTTGCAGCCCGTGTTGCAGCGGCGCACGACACCGTACCCGGTGACGCGGCCGGCGTCGACCGCCGCGAGCGCGACGGCGTCGGGCTGTGCGATCCAGGCGGAGACGAAGCGCTTGCGCGCGGCGGGGAAACACTGGCGATCGTACGCAAGCAATTGCTCGAGCGGCACGTCGGCCGCTGCCGCCACCTGTGCGCATCCAATGCCGCTTACGTGCCCCTGATAGCGAATGTTGCGGTACGCGAGCCGGAAACCGGACTTCCTGTAGTTCGCCTGCTGGGCAACGACGCCGTCGAGCCCGATGTTGCGGTCTCCAAGGTAGCGCATGCCGTGCTGCCAGATTCGCATGCCCAAGCCTTTGCCGCGATACCCGGGTTTGATGATGTAAAGACCGAGGAAGCCAAAGTGTTCGTCGTACGCGACGGTGGCGATGCACGCGACCGGCTCGCCGCGCCAGACGCCGACGAAGAAGCCGGCCGGATCCGCTTCCCTGAAACAGGGCGGGTCATGCAGGCCGGGGTTCCACCCTTCCGCCGCCGCCCATGCGACCGACATGGCGACGTCGTCCGCCGACATGGTGCGCACGATGAAGTCTTCGTCTCGATCCACGGTTCGCCCCGGGGCTGCTGACCGAACCATCATAGCCCCGGTGACGGGCATCGGCACGGTCATTTCGTGCCGTCACCCGTCATCCGCCTTCGCCTGCAGATCCTTCAGCCCCTGAATCACGACCAGCAGCGCGCGCCCGTGCTCGTCGGAGCCGTCCCACGCGTCGACGATCGCGTCGCGCAGCAGATCGTTGTAGCGGCGGCGTGCCGTGCCGGTATCGACGCCGTAGAAACTGCATAGCTTGTTGAATGGCGCGCTGCGCCTGAGCCGATGCCCGTTCGACAGCCGAAGGCGCGACACGGTCGGCTGGCTGACCCCGGAAAGTCGCGCGATTTCGCTGGACGAGCGCGTGTCCGCCATCAGACGGCGCAACAGGTCTTGTACAGGAAAATCGTGTTCCGGGGCTTCCATGCGATACATTATACCTATACAGTTACGGTTGTTGAATGGGCTTGCTGTCACCAGCGAGGCTGTATCCCGAGAAAGTTGATGACACTGAAACACCTCCCTCCCACGTTCTGCTGGACGAAGATCGGTACCGAGTCCGGCGAGGAACTGCCGACCGTCGTGCTCCGCAAGGAATGGGAGCGCCGGCTCGGGGGCGGGCGTTTTCTGTGGGGCATCAACCAGCCGCTCGGCAGCAGCGCGCAAGTCGCCGCGCATCGCACGGGCTCGCTGCTCGCGCTGTTTTCGCCGGTCGCGTCGCGCGCCCGCCCGGGTGAGCGCAGGCGCGAGGACGCATTGCTGTGGAATGCGTGGGTCGACGCCAGCGGCCAGGTGCGGCCGCTGCCGCCGCACACGTTCATCGCGAGCCGTTCGACGCTGCCGTCGGGCCGGCGTCGCGAGCAGCACTACGCGCTCGTCTGCGCATCGTCCACCGCGCTGACGGTCGGCACGCAACTGCGCGTGTTTCCCGATCACCTGCGCAGCGTGAGCACCGGCAAGCCGCTCGGCGTCGCGCAGGGCGCGGCCGTGGTCGATTGCATCGGGCGTGCGAAGGAACAAACCGGCAAGAGCTATCCGCTCGCGCTGTCGGTCGAACTCGAAGCGCCGTATTTCGTGCGGCTGGCGCAGCCGTGCGTGCTGAAGGCGCGCGATCTCGCCGAGGTGAACAAGGCCACGCGCGCCGGCGATTTCGATCGCTTCGTCGAGCTGGTCGCGCGCTTGCGCGGCAAGTCGCCGACGGATGCCGTGCGCGGTGTCACGCGCGATCTGTTCGACGTGCCGCCGATCGAAACGGCGGCCGCCTATGTCGCGCCCGCGCATGTCGCGCGGCTGCGCAACCGGCCCGCGGCCGAGCATCCGCACGAGCCCACCGGCGATCTGTTCGATCTGTCGCCCGGTGAAGCGGTCGCGTTCGGCGGTCTCGCGCATCCGCGCATCGGGCGCGCATGACGTTTGCGCCGCGCATGCGCGGCGCGTGATGCGAAGCAGCGCGGAGGAATGCGCGTGTCGCACATATATCGCGGTGGTCGCCATCCCGCTACGCGCAAGAATTTGTTGCAATCTCGCCGTAGCGGCGTGGCGCATGTGGAGCGACAATCGCCACGAAGCGCGTCGCACGGTGGCGCGTGCATCGACCGGCTGCGCGCCGTCGTTCACGCGGCCGACATGCGCACCACGCACACTGGGCGTCGGCTTGCTTCACCCCGCAACCCTGAAGGAGACGTGTCGATGTCGACCCACATCTGTTCGCGGGAGGCCCGGGCCGCACAACGCTTCGTCGAAGCCACGCGCAACGTCGATCAGGCGTTTCGCGCGGTGCGCGGCGAAAGCGACGACGACATCTCGTCGGCCGACTATGCGCACGCGATGTCGCGCCTCGATCGCGCGCTCGACGAGCTGGCGCGTGCGCAGGAATGCTTCGATCGCGTGGTGAGCGCCGACGTCGCGCACGGCAACTGAGTTCGCGGTTTTCGCGGCCGCCTGGCGCCGCTATCGTCTGCTGTTTTTCGTTTTCGTTTGTTCGCCGTGATGCTCGGCCGGCCAATCGCCAATCGCCAACGTGCAGGACGATCGCGTCCCGCACGTCAGCCGTTCTCCTCCGCTTGTCCGCCATCGAACCCGCCGCATGAGGCCGGGCAGCCGTGCGTCGACGCGTGCCCCGGCGGCACCAGCGAATCGACGAAGTGCTCGTCGTCGGGGCCGAGTTCGAGCGACAGCGCATCGACGTAGCTATCCCAGTGCGCTTCGGTGCGCGGCCCGGCGATCGTCGAGCTGACGAGCAGGTTCTTCATCACCCACGCGAACGCGAACGTGACCGACGTCGTGCCGCGCGCGTCAGCCTGCCCGCGTCATGTCGGCCGGACGGCTCTCGACAGGGGTGCGATACGCATAGCCGCCGCGCTGGAACGACGTCGCGAAGAACTGCATCTGGTAGCGGATCGCATGCGCCCAGTAGTCCCACGTGTGGCCGCCTGGACGCTCCGCATAGTCGTGCGGCACGCCGAGCGCGACGAGCCGCTCGTGCAGCGTGCGGTTCGAGCCGACGAACGAGTCGTCGCGACCGCAGTCGATCGTCAGGTCGAGATGCGCGCGCACGAATGCACGCGCGCTCTCGATGATCGCGTTGCGGTTCCAGAACGACGGATGGCGGCCGGGGTCGCCGAATACGTGGGCGATGCCCGGCTCGTCCTCGCAACAGCGCGGATCGACCGCGCCGCTGATGCTGCCGACCGCGCCGAACGTGTCGGACCGGTCGAGCGCGATGCGCAGTGCGCCGAAGCCGCCCATGCTGAGCCCGGTGATCGCGCGTGCACCCTTGGTCGCGATCGTTCTGAAGTGCATGTCGACGTATGACACGACTTCGTCGCCGACGAAGGTTTCATAGCGGCTACCGGAGTCGAACGGGCTGTCGATGTACCAGCTTTCGTGTCCGCCGTCGGGCATCACGAGGATCACGCCGTAGCGATCGGCGAGCGTGGCGATCTGCGTGTTCGCGGTCCAGTCGGTGTGGTCGCCGCCGGAGCCGTGCAGCAGGTACACGACCGGAAAGCGCTCGACGCTGCGTTCGGGACCATGGTGCAGGCGTGCGTAGTCGTCGGGCAGCACGACGGTCGCCTTCAGCGTTTCGCTCATCGCGGCGCTCGGAATCGCGACGACCCGCGTCTGAAAGGCGAGGGCCGGGCCCGCGACGGCGAGCAGCAGGAGCAGCCAGAACGCACGTACCAGGTTCATAGAGCCTCGCATCGGGAAAACCCTGTTCGGCGACTCTAGCAACCGCGCCTTTCAACCATATTTCGGCGAAACCTACGGGTTGTCAGGTGGCGGGCGCGCAACCGGACGGCCGTCCGCGGTCAGCCGAGACCGCGCACGAGCGTCTCGCGGAAGGCGATTATGAAAGCGCGATAAGTCAACCGGTTTGTCCGGCGGATGCGGCCGGCGGCACCGGTCTCTGGCTCGGTTCGCTGGTTGGTCGTCGCGGGTGCGATCACCGCACGCGCATCGTGCTCCCGGTCGCTTGCGCGTTCCGGGGCGCCACCGCGAACCCCGAAAAATCGCCGCCGAATCGCCGCGTGTCATCGGTCGCGCGCGGCGACATCGCGATGTCGCGATCCATCAAGTGCGGGCCGGCGGGCGCCCATAAAGTTCGCTTCATGGCGGATGGCCGGATCGATCGGACCGCCGCCGTTTCGACGAACGACAGAACCAGGAAAACGCCCATGCAACCGATCTCCGTTGTGAAGAAGCAAGACATCGTCGCTGCCGACCGCTGGATGCAGCAACGGCCCGAAAACGCGCTGACGTTGCCGTCGCGCTATTTCTATGACGATGCGGTGTTCGCGGCCGAGCGCGACCGCATCTTCATGTCGGCATGGCATGTGATCGGCCACAAGTCGGAACTGAGCACGCCCGGGCAGTTCGTGATGACCGACGTGTTCGACCAGAGCGTGATCGCCGCATGCGGCCGCGACGGCCAGGTCCACGCATTCCACAACGTTTGCCAGCATCGCGGCAATCGCCTCGTCGAAGCGCGGCGCGGCGTGCAGAAGGGCCTGTTCCGCTGCGCGTACCACTCGTGGTGCTATGGCGCCGACGGCAGCCTGCGCGGCGCGCCGCGAACCGATCGAATCGAAGGATTCGATATTTCGGACTACAACATTCCGAAGGTGCGCGTCGAGGAGCTCGGCGGGTTCTACTACTTCAATCTCGACCCGAACGCGCCGTCGATGCGCGACCAGTTCCCCGGCGCCGATGCGGAGATGAAGCGCGTGTTCCCGAAACTGGACGCGTACCGGCTGATGGAGGAGAAGGACGTGATCGTGCCGGCGAACTGGAAGGTCATCATGGACAACTCGATCGAGGGCTATCACTTCTCGCTGTCCGGCCCTCATCACGTCGAGCTGGCCGGGCTGATCGACTTCGACGGATACCGGCTCACGCAGCACGACAAATGGTGGACCTACACGGCGCCGGCCAATCTCGGCGCGACCGCCGCGTACGGCGTGCCGCTCGGCGACAAGAACCCGGACGAGTGCTTCTTCAACATCGGGGTCTGGCCGCACAACACGTTCTATACGTTCCCGTACTCGGAATTCCTCGCGACGTTCCTGATCATTCCGCTCGAACCGGAGAAGACGCTGCTGCGCTTCGGCTACTACTCGACGCACGACGAGATCCCGGCGGTCACGAAGGCGTGCATGGACTGGATGAACACCGATCTCGGCCCGGAAGACATCCGCCTGAACATCTCGGTACAGAAGGGGCTGCATTCGGTCGGCTACAACCAGGGCCGCTACGTGATCGACGCCGTGCGCAGCAACGAGAGCGAACACCTCGTGCATCACTTCCACACGCTCGTGCACGACGGCATTCACGGCGCGTGAGCGGCGGGGAGCGCCGCTCCCTGTCGCGTCTCCGGCGAGGTCGACGGCGTCGATCCGCCCGTTCGACCTTCATGATCACGATCAACTGCATGCAAGCGATGAAGAAACCAGAGGCAATCGACGCCGTGCGTCGCGACTACGACTATGTGATCGTCGGTGCGGGATCGGCCGGCTGCGTGCTGGCCAACCGGCTCGGGCAGGACCCGAACGTGCGGGTCCTGTTGCTCGAGGCCGGCCCCGCGAACCGGCACTGGTCGATCGACATGCCGTCCGCGATGGGCATCGTGGTGGGCGGCGACCGCTTCAACTGGCAGTACCGGTCGGAACCGGAACCGTTCCTGAACCGTCGCCGCATCGCGACGCCGCGCGGGCGCGTGCTCGGCGGCTCGTCGTCGATCAACGGGATGGTCTATATCCGCGGCCACGCGCGTGACTACGACGGCTGGGCCGAGCAGGGCTGCACCGGATGGAGCTACCGTGAGGTGCTGCCGTATTTCATCCGCTCGGAACGGCATGAACTGGGCGCCGATGCCTATCACGGCGACAGCGGCCATCTGCGCGTGACGGCCGGCCGCACCGACACGCCGCTCACGCGTGCGTTCATCGCATCGGGCGTCGATGCGGGCTACGCGCATACCGACGACGTGAACGGCTATCGGCAGGAAGGCTTCGGCCGCGTCGATCGCACGACGTGGAACGGCGCGCGCTGGAGCACCGCGCGAGGCTATCTTGCGCATGCGCTCGACCGCGGCAACGTCACCGTGCTGACCGGTGCGCTCGTGCTGCGCGTGCTGTTCGACGGCACGCGCGCGACCGGCATCGAGTACGCGTGCGACGGCGCCACGCACGCGGTGACGGCGAATGCCGAAGTGCTGCTGTGCGGCGGCGCGATCAATACGCCACAACTGCTGATGTTGTCGGGCGTCGGGCCGGCCGGCGAACTGGAACGCGCCGGCGTGCGTGCGCGGCACGATCTGCCGGGCGTCGGCCGCAGGCTGTCCGATCACCCGGATACCGTGGTGCAGTACCTGTGCAGGAAGCCCGTGTCAATCTATCCGTGGACGGTCGCGCCGCGCAAATGGTGGACCGGCGCGAGATGGTTCGCGCAGCGCGAAGGGCTGGCTGCGACCAACCATTTCGAGGCGGGTGCGTTCATCCGTTCGCGCGCGGGCGTCGAGCACCCGGATCTGCAACTGACGTTCATGCCGCTCGCGGTGCAGCCGGGCAGCGTGGAAAGCGTGCCCGCGCATGCGTTCCAGGTGCATATCGACCTGATGCGCCCGACGAGCCTCGGCGCGGTGACGCTGACGTCCGGCGATCCGCGCCAGCCGCCGAGGATCCTGTTCAATTATCTGAAGACGGAACGCGACCGGGCCGACATGCGCGCCGGCGTGCGTCTCGTGCGGGAGATCCTCGCGCAGCCGTCGTTCCGCGATCTGTGCGGCGACGAGCTTTCACCGGGCGCGGGCAAGACCGACGACGCGTCGCTCGACGCGTGGGCGCGCGACATCACCGAGACGGGCTACCACGCGGCGGGCACCTGCAAGATGGGCCCGGCGTCCGATCCCGAAGCGGTGGTCGCCCCCGACCTGCGCGTGCATGGCCTCGAGCGGTTGCGCGTGATCGACGCGTCGGTGATGCCGACGATCGTCAGCGGCAACACGAATGCGCCGACCGTGATGATCGGCGAAAAGGGCAGCGACCTCGTGCTCGGGCGCACGCCGTTGCCGCCTTCGTCGGCGCCCGTCTGGGCACAGCCTGAATGGCGCACGCGTCAACGGTGAGCACGATGGAGCCGATCCTCTCGATTCCGACCGTTTCGCACATCGGTGCGCGTGTCGTCGATGCGACGATGCTCACGCCGGAGATCCGCAGTGTCGTGTTCGCGTCGGCCGACGGCACGGCGCTGCCGCCTGCCGCGCCCGGCGCGCATGTCGAGCTGCGCCTGCCGGGCGGCATCGTGCGCCAGTACTCGATCGTCGAACGCGCGGCCGACGGATCGACCTACCGGATCGCGGTGCTGCGCGAGCCGCGCTCGCGCGGCGGGTCCGCCTATGTCGTCGAGCGGCTGGCGCCGGGCGACGCGGTCAGCCTGAGCGCGCCGCGGAATCATTTCGTGCTCGACGAGCAGGCGAGCGACTACGTGCTGATCGCGGGCGGCATCGGCATCACGCCGATCCTGCCGATGGCGCGCCGGCTCGAGGCGCTCGGCAAGCCGTTCAGGCTGTGCTACCTGGCGCGATCGCGCGAGCGGATGGCGTTGCTCGACACGATCGAAGGCGGCGCGCTGCGACTGAAAACCCGGCTGCATTTCAGCGAGCGGGACGGCGAGGCCGATCTGCGCGCGCTGCTGGGCACACCGCGCGCGGGCACGCAGGTGTATGTCTGCGGTCCGGCGCGGCTGATCGACAGCGTGCTCGACGCGGCGCGCGACTGGCCGGCCGGCGCGATCCGCTTCGAGCGCTTCGCGGCTCACGCGGTGCCATGCGCGCCACGGGATGACGCGCGGGCGTTCGAGGTCGAGCTTGCCAGAACCGGCCGTCGCCTCGCGATCCCCGCGGAGCGGTCGATTCTCGACGTGTTGCGCGACGAGCGGATCGCGGTCGATTCGGTGTGCGGAGAAGGCATCTGCGGCACCTGCGCCGTCAGGCTGCTCGACGGCGAGGCCGACCATCGCGACTGTCTCCAGACGGAGGAGGAGAAGCGCGCGAACCAACTCATCTATATCTGCGTGTCGCGCGCGAAGTCGTCACGGCTCGTGCTGGATCTTTAGTTGTCCTTCAACCTGTCTGGAGAAATCACGATGAACGTCGTCATGAAATACCTCGGGTGTGTCGCGCTGGCGGGCGTCTGCGCGGGTCACGCGGTCGCACGGGAACCGGCAACCTGCCGCGCCGTGCGGTTCGCGGAGATCGGCTGGACCGATATCGCCGCGACGACCGCGCTCGCGTCGACCGTGCTGTCGAGTCTCGGCTATCAGCCGACCAGGACGATGGCATCGATTCCGATCGCGCTGGCGGGGCTCAAGGCGCGTCAGATCGACGTGTACCTCGGCGACTGGCGGCCGTCGATGGATGCGACGAGCGGGCCGTTCGTGAAGAGCGGCGCCGTGAAGGTGCTGGACCGCCCGAACCTCGTCGGCGCGAAATACACGCTCGCAGTACCGGCGTATGCGTACGACGCCGGTCTGCGTTCGTTCGGCGATATCGCGAAGTTCGCGGACAAGCTGCAGGGCCGCATCTACGGGATCGAGCCGGGGAACGACGGCAACGAGCTGATCCGCAAGGCGATCCAGGGCAACCAGTACGGGCTCGGCAAGTTCAAGCTGATCGAATCGAGCGAGGCCGGCATGCTGGTCGAGGTCAAGCGCGCGATTCGCGATCATGCGTGGATTGTCTTTCTCGGCTGGGAGCCGCATCCGATGAACCTCGACTTCAACATGCGCTATCTCGGCGGCGGCGACGCGCTGTTCGGCCCGAACTACGGCGAGGCGAAGGTCTATACGATGACGGCGCCCGACTATGCGACACGCTGCCCGAACGCGGCGAAGCTGGTCGCGAACCTGCAGTTCACCACCGACATGGAGAACCAGGTGATGAAGGCGATTGCCTCCGGCAAGCAGCCGGAGGTCGCGGCGAAGGAATGGCTGCAGCAGCATCCGGGCGTGCTGAAGGACTGGCTGGCGGGCGTCACCACGGCCGACGGACGCGATCCGCGCGCGGCGCTCGACGTCGCGCTGAATCTTCACTGAGCATGCGACGTGCGTCCGGTGCGTCGTGGCGTGTGCCGGAGCCAACGATGACGAACGGTAACCCATCGGAGCAAAGGACAATGAACGAGCACCGGGCCGGCCGTCTGGCCGGCAAGGTCGCCGTGGTGACGGGTGCGGCGAGCGGAATCGGCAGGCGCATCGCGCTGCGATTCGCGCGCGAGGGCGCACGCGTGATCGCGACGACGAGCCGCAATGTCGCGCAGCTCGACGCGACGTGCGCGATGGCGTCTGACGGCGCGATCGTCGGCAGGCAGGCCGATGCAACGTCGACGGAGCAGGTCGGCGAGCTGGTCGACTTCGTGGAGCGGGAGTTCGGCCGGCTCGACATCCTGTGCAACAACGCGGGCGTGATCCGCGAAGCGATGCTCGTCGACACGGCCGAGGCAGACTGGGATGCGGTGATGGACGTGAACCTCAAGGGCGTGTTCCTCGGCTGCAAATACGCGATTCCGGCGATGATCCGCAGCGGCGGCGGCTCGATCGTCAATCTCGGCTCGACGAGCAGTTTCGTCGGTGAGCCGCTGCATGCGGCCTACTGTGCATCGAAAGGCGGCGTGCTGATGCTGACCCGTTGCGTGGCGATCGAGCATGCGAAGGACCGCATCCGCGCCAATGCGGTGTGCCCGGGCTGGATCGACACGCCGATGAATACGCCGTTCATCGACGCGCTCGGCGGTCGGCAGCGGATGGATGCGTTGCTCGACCAGGTTCAGCCGCTCGGGATGGGCACGCCGGAGCAGGTCGCCGACGTCGCGCTGTTTCTCGCGTCCGACGAAAGCAGTTTCGTCACCGGCACGTCGGTTCTCGTCGATGGCGGGTTGACTGCCAGGTAACGTGCGTCCACGGACGATTCGCGCCACGTCGCGTGAATCGTCCATGCGGTCGTTCGGGCGCGCGAGCATGTCGTCCCGCGCGCCGACCGTCGCTACCACGCATACGACGGCGACTCGTCGTCGAGAATCGCGCGGAGTTCCGCCAGATGTTGCTCCGCGAATCCCGCATAGTCGTCGCGCCACTGGATCATCGTCTTGCGCGCGACCTGTTCGGTCGCGATCTTCAACGGCTGGCCGGTTTGCAGCGCGCTCACGTAGGTCTCGCATGCGCGCTCGAAGTAGTACAGGTCGTCGAACGCTTGCGCGACCGACGCCGCGGCGACGATCACGCCGTGCTGGCCCATCAGCAGCACGGGCTTGTCGCCGAGCGCGTCGGCGACGCGGCACGCTTCGTCGCCGAGCCCCATTCCGTCGAATCCGGTATCGACGGCGACCCGTTCGAAGAAGCGCATGCAGTTCTGGTCGAGCGGCGGCAGCGCGGGCTGCGCGAGGCACGACAGCACCGTCGCGTATTTCGAATGCACGTGCAGCACGCAGCGTGCATGCCGATGACGCTTGTGGATTTCCGAATGGAGCGCCCACGCGGTGATGTCGGGCGCGTCGTCGCGGCGGATCGTGTCGGCGTCGTCGGCATCGACGAGCAGCAGTTCACTCGCGCGCATCCGCGAGAAATGACGCCCGCGCGGGTTGATCAGGAATTGCCGGTTGTCGTCGGATACGGCGGCGCTGAAGTGGTTGGCGATCGATTCGTGCATGCCGAGGCGCGCGGTCCAGCGGAACGCGCACGCGAGATCCGCGCGGGTCGCGCGGTGCGTCTGGTCGGGTTGCGTGGCAGTGAGCATGTCGGGTTCCCGTGTCGGTGGAGATCAGAACCAGCGTTGCGGACTGGCTTCGAAGTTGACGTACGCGTGCTTCAGTTCGGTGTATTCGTCGAGGCCGCTGCGCGACAACTCGCGGCCGATGCCGCTGGCCTTGTAGCCGCCCCACGGCGCACCCGGCAGCGTCACGTTGTAGTCGTTGACCCACACGGTCGCCGCCCGCAACCGGCGCATCACGCGGTTGGCGCGCGCGAAGTCGCGTGTCCACACGGCGCCGGCGAGGCCGAACGGCGTGTCGTTGGCCAGCGCGAGCGCAGCGTCCTCGCCGTCGAACGCCTCGACGGTCAGCACCGGGCCGAACACCTCGTCGCGCGCGATCGCCATCGTCGTGCGGACGTCGGCGATCAGCGTCGGTTCGATCCAGAAGCCGGTCGCGAACGCGTCGCCCGTCGGAGCGCGGCCGCCGCATACGATGCGCGCGCCTTCGCGCGCGGCGTCGGCGATCAGCGCCAGCACGCGATCGCGCTGCTGGGCGGAAATCACCGGGCCCATCCGCGTGGCCGCGTCGGCCCCGTGGCCGAGCCGGATCGCCGCGATGCGCGCGGCGAGCGCATCGACGAAGCGGTCGTGCAGCGCGCGTTCGACCAGCAGGCGCGAGCCGGCCGAGCACATCTGCCCGGCGTTGAAGAATGCGGCGTTCAGTGCGTAGTCGAGCGCCGTGTCGAAATCGGCGTCGGCGAACACGATGTTCGGATTCTTGCCGCCGAGCTCGAGCGACACGCGCTTGAAGTTCGTCGTGGCCGCGCGCATCACGCTGGCGCCGGCTGCGTTGCTGCCGGTCAGCGAGATCAGGTCGACATCGGCGCTCGACGCGAGCGTGTCGCCCACGTCGGCGCCGCCCGTCACGAGATTGAGTACGCCGCGCGGCAGGCCCGCGACGTGCGCAAGCTCGGCCACGCGATGCGTGGACAGCGGCGTCAGCGATGCGGGCTTGATGACGACCGTGTTGCCGGCCACGAGCGCCGGCGCGAGCTTCCACGCGGCTTGCAGCAACGGGTAGTTCCATGGCGTGATCAGCCCGCACACGCCGACCGGCTCGCGCAGCGTGACGCTGAGCGCGTGCGGTTGCGTCGCATTCACGCTGCCCGATTCGGTGACCGCGAGGCTCGCGAAATAGTCGAAGGCAGCGGCGGCGTCGTGCACGTCGGACGCCGATTCGGCCAGCGTCTTGCCGGTGTTCGCGGTCTCGATGCGCGCGAGCGCGCTCGCTTCGTTGCGCAGGGCTTCGGCCAGCGCGCGCACGCAGGCCGCGCGCTCGCTGGCGGACCGATGCGGCCACTCGCCGTGGTCGAATGCGGCGCGCGCCGCGCGAATCGCGTGTTCGGCATCGGCCGTCGTGCCGTACGACACGCGCGCAATCGTTTCGCCGGTGCCGGGATCGACGATGGCACGCTGTCCGCCAGCCGCGGCGGGTTGCCACGCGCCGTCGATATAGAGCTGTTTGATGTGCATGGAGCAGGTTCCCGGAAGTCAGTGGATACGCGTGCATCGCCCGCATTCGGGCGGAACGCGAGCCGACTATAAGGGGCGTGCGCGGCCCGCACTTGATCGATTGCGACGGCGTGTGACGCACGGCGGTGACAACGCGGGGCCTGCGCGGCCGGCATCGCGGCCATGCGGAAAGCGACATCGCGATGTCGCTTTTCATCAAGTATCGAAAGGCGGCGGGCGGCACAGTCGGGGTTGAACGGATGGCGCGTCCGATACGCGCCGCCTACGATTTCTCGCCAAGCGGCCGCTGTATCCGGCCGGATCGAAACCGCGATGACTTTACGGAAACTGCCCTTGCCGGCCACGTCGGTGGCCACGCACACACCGCGCCAGGTCGGATTGCTCGTCATGCCGCAGTTCTCCCACCTGGGGCTCGCGCTGCTGGTCGAGGCGATGTCGCTCGCGAACTGGCTCGGGCAGCGCACGCTGTACGAGTGGACCGTGCTGTCGGTCGACGGCGAACCGGTGCACGCGACCAACGGCATGTCGACGCCGACCCGGCCGATCGGCGACCAGCGCGGCGCATTCGCGACGATCTTCGTGGTCGCGAGCTTCGAGGCCCAGCAGCACGGGAAGCACCGTGGCGTGAAGACGTGGCTGCAGAACCAGATGGCGTTCGGCACGCAGATCGGCGGCGTCGAAACGGGTACCGAGCTGCTCGCGGCGGCCGGCCTGCTGCACGGACGGCCGTCGGCCGTGCACTGGGACAACGTCGAGGGTTTTCAGGAGGCGTATCCGAAGGTCGGCGCGACCACGCGGCTCTACACGATCGAGCCGCGCCTGATCACGTGCGCGGGCGGCACCGCGATCATCGACATGATGCTCGACTGGATCGGCCGCGAACACGGCGCCGAACTTGCGCGGGAGATCGCGCGGCATCTGCTGCATGCGCGGCCGCGCGGCGCGGACGAGGTGCAGTTGTCGGACCGCGCAGCGGAGCCGGAGGCGACAAGCGCCTCGGTCGCGAAGGCGATCCGGCTGATGCGCGAGTCGACGGCGGAGCCGATGTCGTGCGAATCGCTCGCGCAGGCGGTCGGGCTGTCCAAGCGCCAGCTCGAGCGGCTGTTCAAGCGGTATACGGCCACCGCGCCGCTGCAGTACTACCTGAGCCTGCGGGTTGCCACCGCGCACCAGTTGCTGCAGCAGACGGAGCTGAGCGTGTCGCAGGTCGCCGCGGCGACCGGCTTCGAATCGATCGAGCATTTTTCCCGCGTGTACAAGTCGCGGTTCGGATGCCCGCCGAGCCGCGATCGCCTGCAATCGTGGGGCGCGCCGGTGATGCGTCATCCGGTGCCGGCGGCGTAGCGTGCCGCGGCTGTGCGCTCGGCTGCATCGAGCTGCGGCGCGAAAGCGGTCGAAACGGGCATGCATGACGGAACGGTGTCACCGACTCATGTATCGAGGTGAGACGTTAGCCGGCGATGCGCCGTCAATCCGTTTGATCTGAGGATTGGGCGGGTGACCGGCAGCGATGCAGTGGCGGCGCCAGCCCCGACCGGCTCACGTGCCCCGCTTGGCGTCCATCTCCGCGCGCAGCCGCGCTTCCTGCTCCTGCAGCTCCGGCGTGAACGCTTCACCGAAGTCCTCGGGCGAGAAGATCTGGCGGATCTCGATGTCCGATTCGGTCGGCATCGGGTTCGGGCAGCGCTTGACCCATTCGATCGCTTCTTCCATGGAATTCACCTGCCACAGCCAGTAGCCGGCGATCAGTTCCTTGGTCTCGGCGAACGGGCCGTCGATGACGGTCCGGTCCTTGCCTGAGAAGTGCACGCGCTTGCCGCGCGAACTCGGATGCAGCCCTTCGCCGCCGAGCATCACGCCGGCCTTCACGAGTGCTTCGTTGTACTGGCCCATCGCGGCCAGCAGTTCGGTATCGGGCATCGTGCCCGACTCGGAAAAGGCGGTTGCCTTGACGATCACCATGACGCGCATTGTCGCTACTCCTTGAACGGGAAAGGGGCGTTCCGCTGTCGGCTGTCCGTGCGGACGGCAAATCGATCGGTTACGACACTACGACGCGCGACGATCATGCGAATCGACATCGCGCGCGAAAAATGATGATGCGCGGTGGCGCGGCAGGCGGCAGCCGGGGGCCATCGCCGCACCGTCGACGTTTTCCGGGCAGCCGCGGCGCCGTAGTGCGGATCGAGCGCGCGGCGGCGGTCCGGGGCCGCCGATCAAAGCTGGTATGCTGACCAGCACTACGTTCATGTGGAGGGCGCCATGGCAACGAAGGAAGTCTCGAAGAAAAAGTACCTGAAGATCCTGAACAAACGCCTGCGAGCCGAGCCGGATGCACCGGCCGGCGCGTCGTTCGTGTTCTTTCCGCTCGGCGCGAAGGCCAAGCATGCGACGGGCGTGGTATCCGGCGAGCCGCGCAGCAAGCGCGAACTCGCGGTGATGGCCGCGATCCAGAACAAGGCGGCCGAAGAGTTCGTCGTCGCCGGCGCCTGACCGGTATCGCCGGCTGCGCGGCCGCACCGGCGGGAACCGGCCCTACGCCGCGGCCGCCTCGCAATGCGCGATGACACCGGCGATCACGCGCGGAATGTCGTGCGTGATCGCCGGGCCGTGCATCGGCAGGATGATGTCGAGATCGAGCGCCTGGATGCGGCGCAGCGCGCCCGCCAGGTGCGCGAGCGACGGCAGGTAGTCCGAGCGCGTGATCGCATCCAGGATCGCGGGCAGCGGATCGTCGGCATCCTCCCGGCCGAAGCGCATCAGGATGTCCGACGACAGCAAGGCCTTGTATGCCGGCAGATACACGACGAGCGCGTCCCATTGATGTACGTGTTTCGTGAAGACCGGCACGACGTCGATGCCTGACAACGTCACCGGCTCGCCGTCCTTCAGCGGAATCGCGCGCACGCCGAACACGTCGGCGAGCCCCCACGTACACATCGGATGTCCGTACGCGACGAGCGCGGAATTGGCCGCGAGGAAGTCGGGCAGCGCGCCCATTTCGTCGGCTTCGAAGTGCGGAACGATCACGTTGCTGACCATCGACGGTGCGATGCCGACGGTGTCGAGCGCCGCGCTCAGTTGCGTGAAATTGGAACGCGTACCCGTTTCGACGCACAGCACGTCGCCGTGCGGCGATCGGACGAAGAACTGGCTGAAACACAGGTTCAGCGTGTCGACGTAGGACGTGGCGCGAAACAGGCCGTCGCGGATGGCATCGATTCGGGAGGCGCTCATCGGGGATCCTCGCGCAGGGAATGGGGCGGGCGCCGCGTCGCCCGCGCGCCGCGGGTTGCGGTGCGACAGGCGGCGGCAGTCGATCTTCCGGTCCAGTCTAGCAGCGCTGCCCCGGATCCGCGAACCGGGGCAATCCAGTGGTCTCGCCGCGCGCGGTGCGCGCCGCGTCAGTTTTTCAGCTTGTAGCCGGTGCGGAACATCCACGCGACGATCGCGAGCAGGAGCGCGAGGAACAGCATGGTCGCCGCGAGGCTGATCCACACATGCACGTCGGCCAACCCGTAGAACGACCAGCGGAAGCCGCTGATCAGGTAGACGATCGGGTTGAACAGCGTGACGATGCGCCACGCGGGCGGCAGCATGTCGACCGAATAGAAGCTGCCGCCGAGGAACGTGAGCGGCGTGATGATCAGCAGCGGCACGAGCTGCAGTTTCTCGAAGCTGTCGGCCCAGATGCCGATCACGAAGCCGAACAGGCTGAAGGTGATCGACGTCAGCACGAGGAACAGCACCATCCAGAACGGATGCAGGATGTGCAGCGGCACGAACAGGCCGGCGGTGGCGAGGATGATCAAGCCGAGCAGCAGCGACTTCGACGCGGCCGCGCCCACATACGCGATCACGATCTCCCAGTACGACACCGGCGCGGACAAGATCTCGTAGATCGTGCCCGTGAAGCGCGGGAAATAGATGCCGAACGACGCGTTCGAGATGCTTTGCGACAGCAGCGACAGCATCACGAGGCCCGGCACGATGAACGACCCGTAGCCGATTCCGTTCACGTCGCTGATGCGCGAGCCGATCGCCGAGCCGAACACGACGAAATACAGCGACGTCGAGATCACCGGCGCGATGATGCTCTGCATCAGCGTGCGGCGCGTGCGGGCCATTTCGGCACGGTAGATCGCGCGGATGCCGTGGAAATTCCAGTTCGCCATGTGCGTTACGCCCCTTGTGTGCCGTTGCGGCGGTTGTCGATCAGGCTGACGAAAATATCCTCGAGCGAGCTCTGCGTCGTATGCAGGTCGCGAAAACCGATGCCGGTCGTGCCGAGCGCGTTGATCAGCTTCGCGATGCTCGCGTCGTCGCGCTGCGAATCGTAGGTGTAGACGAGTGCGCTGCCGTCGTCCGCGCGTTCGAGCCCGAACGCGGCGAGTTCGGCCGGCACGGCCGCGAGCGGATGCTCGAGCTGGACGGTCAGCTGCTTCTTGCCGAGCTTGCGCATCAGCTCGCGCTTCTCTTCGACGAGCACGAGCTCGCCGCCGAGGATGATGCCGATCCGGTCGGCCATTTCCTCGGCTTCCTCGATGTAGTGCGTGGTCAGCAGGATCGTCACGCCGCTTTCGCGCAGCGAATCGACCAGCTTCCACATGTCGCGGCGCAACTCGACGTCGACGCCGGCCGTCGGCTCGTCGAGGAACAGGATGCGCGGCTCGTGCGACAGCGCCTTCGCGATCATCACGCGGCGCTTCATGCCGCCCGACAGCGTCATCAGCTTGTTGTCGCGCTTGTCCCACAGCGACAGCGCCTTCAACGTTTTCTCGATATAGGCGGGATCGGGTGCCTTGCCGAACAGGCCGCGGCTGAACGACACCGTCGCCCAGACGGTTTCGAACGCGTCGGTCGTCAGTTCCTGCGGCACGAGGCCGATCATTTCGCGGGCGGCGCGGTATTGATCGCGGATGTCGTGGCCGCCGACCGTCACGCGGCCGTCGGTCGGCGTGACGATGCCGCAGATCGAGCCGATCAGCGTGGTCTTGCCCGCGCCGTTCGGCCCGAGCAGCGCGAAGATCTCGCCCGGGCGGATGTCGAGGGTCACGTGCTTCAGTGCCTGGAAGCCGGACGCGTAAGTCTTGGAGAGGTCGGAGACGGAAAGGATCGGTTGCATGCTCACGGATGGCATGGCCGGTCGGTCCGACGCTGCGCGCCGCGCGTGCCCGGCGCCCGCCGCCGGGAGGCGGTCGGTGCCGGGTGCGGCATGGCGAACGGGCGTCATGTCGAACGGCGTAGTGGTGCGGGATCGCAGGCCGCCATATTAGCAATCGCAAGATGGAAATGCATTTCGATGGAAACGGCATGCGATGGCGGCGCCGGATTTGCGTGGAATTCGCGCGCGTTATTCAATAAAGCGATGCTCTATTTGAGACGAGCGAACAATGCGGGGATTTTTCTGCCGGGCGGGGGCGGTCGCGCTTGGCGCGCGGCAGCGGGACCGACGGCCGGCCGACTGTGCTGCCCGGCAGCCACGGCACGCTCTCGATCATCGACGTGCAAGGCCGCGCCTCGGCACGCATGCGGGCCGCCGAAGGTTTGCCCGCCGGGCTTCGCGCGGGTTGGCTGCCATTATTCAAACGGGCGTTTAGCGCCCAGGTATTTGTCTGGGCAAAGAAATCGAAGGCTGTTTGAAAAACTGTCGAACACCGTGCGCGCGCCAGGATCGCGCGGTTCGGCACGTCTGGAACGCTGCATCCCTTTACTTGCGGGTATCGTCCGATCGGGGCCGCCATTAAGGGCACGGCTTCTCGGAGCAAATTCCGATGAAAAACGGCTCGCGGCGAAAACGCCGCGAGCCGTGCATGTCGCTGCCGTGCCCGGAGGAGGGCGCGTGTGCGGTTACACCGTCTCCGGCTGCCGCACCGCCTTCGCGATATTGCGTGCCATTGCCCCATTCGCGACGAAGTAAGGCACATCGACACGCGCGAGCGGCTGGCGGCCACGGATTTTGTCGGCGATCTTCTCCGCGATCATGATCGTCGGCGCGTTCAGGTTGCCGGTCGTGATGATCGGCATGATCGACGCATCGACCACGCGCAGCCCGTCCAGACCGTGCACGCGGCCTTCTTCATCGACCACGGCCATGTCGTCGTAACCCATCTTGCACGAGCACGACGGATGGAACGCGGTTTCCGCGCGGGCCCGCACGAACGCGTCGAGTTCCTTGTCGGACTTGCAGTCGGCGCCCGGGTTCAGCTCGCGACCGCGATAGCGGTCGAGCGCGGGCTGCCGCATGATCTCGCGCGTCGCGCGGATCGCATCGCGGAACTCGCGCCAGTCGAGCGCTTCGGCCATGTAGTTGAACAGGATGCTCGGATGGTCGTTCGGATCGCGCGAGCGCAGCTTCACGCGGCCGCGGCTCGGCGAGCGCATCGAGCCGACGTGCGCCTGGAAGCCGTGCATCTCGATCGCGTTCGAGCCGTTGTAGTTGATCGCAACGGGCAGGAAGTGATACTGGATGTTCGGCCACGGATCGTCGTCGCGCGTGCGGATGAAGCCGCCCGCCTCGAAGTGGTTGCTCGCGCCGAGGCCGGTGCCGTTCAGCATCCATTCGAGACCGATCTTCGGCTGGTTCCACCACTTGAGCGCGGGGTACAGCGACACAGGCTCCTTGCATTCGTACTGGATGTACATCTCCAGGTGATCCTGCAGGTTCTGGCCGACGCCGGGCAGATCGAGCACGACGGGAATGTCGAGCTCCTTCAACCACGCGCCGGGGCCGACGCCCGAGCGCTGCAGCAGTTGCGGCGAGGCGATCGCGCCGCTGCACACGAGCACTTCGCGGCGCGCATGCGCGGTCGCGCGCTCGCTGCCGCGCAGGTACGTGACGCCCGATGCGCGCTTGCCGTCGAACAGGATGCGATCGGCGAGCGCATGCGTGACGATCTCGAGGTTCGACCGCACCTTCGCCTGGTCGAGGTAGCCGCGCGCGGTGCTCGCGCGGCGGCCCTTCGGCGTGACGGTGCGGTCCATCGGGCCGAAGCCTTCCTGCTGATAGCCGTTCAGGTCGTCGGTGCGCGGATAGCCGGCCTGCACGCCCGCATCGACCATCGCCTCGAACAACGGGTTCACGCCCGGCTTGCTGGTCGTGACCGACACGGGGCCGTCGCCGCCGTGGTAGTCGTTCGGGCCGACGTCGCGCGTCTCGGCCTTCTTGAAGTACGGCAGGCAGTCGAGATACGTCCAGTTCTCGAGCCCTTTATGCGTCGACCAGTTGTCGTAGTCGAGCGCGTTGCCGCGGATATAGCACATCCCGTTGATCAGCGACGAGCCGCCGAGCCCTTTGCCGCGGCCGCATTCCATCCGGCGGTTGTCCATGTGCGGCTCGGGGTCGGTCTCGTAGGCCCAGTTGTAGCGGCGGCCCTGCAGCGGATAGGCGAGCGCCGCCGGCATCTGCGTACGGAAGTCGAAGCGGTAGTCGGGGCCGCCCGCTTCGAGCAGCAGCACCGTGACATTCGGATCTTCCGTCAGGCGCGTCGCGAGCACGTTGCCCGCGGAACCGGCGCCGCAGATGATGTAGTCGTATTCGCGTGTCGTCATGACGGGGTATCTCCTATCGTTCTCAAAACACCGGGTTGTAGCGGCCGAGCTCGACCTGTACCGACTTGATCCGAGTGTAGTGTTCGAGCGTCGTGATGCCGTTCTCGCGTCCGACACCGGATTGCTTGTATCCGCCAACCGGCATCTCGGCCGGCGATTCGCCCCACGTGTTGATCCAGCAGATGCCGGCTTCGAGGCGATGGATCGTGCGGTGCGCGCGCGACAGGTTCTCGGTCACGACGCCGGCCGCAAGGCCGTAGTGCGTGTCGTTAGCGCGGGCAATCACTTCGTCCTCCGATGCGAATTCGAGGATGCTCATCACCGGCCCGAAAATCTCCTCGCGAACGATCTTCATGTCGTCGCGGCAGTCGCCGAACACGGTCGGCGCGACGTACTGGCCGGCGCCGAAATGGCCTTCCGTCAGGCGCGTGCCGCCCGCGAGCAGCTTCGCGCCTTCGGCCTTGCCGCTCTCGATGAAGCCGAGCACCTTGTCGAGCTGCGCGGCCGACACGAGCGGGCCGAAGTTGGTGTCGGCATCGGTCGGCTTGCCGACGCGGATGCGCTTCACGCGTTCGAGCACCTTCTGCGTGAACGCGTCCTTGACCGAGCGGTGCACGAACACGCGCGTGCCGTTCGTGCAGACCTGGCCCGAGCTGAAGAAGTTGGCGGTCACCGCGATGTCGGCCGCGCGGTCGAGATCCGCATCGTCGAACACGATCAGCGGCGACTTGCCGCCGAGTTCCATCGTCACTTCCTTCAGCGACGATGCGCCGGCGAGCGACATCACCTTCTTGCCGGTCTCGACGCCGCCCGTGAACGACACCTTCGCGATGTCCGGATGGCCGGTGAGCAGCGCGCCGACCGAGCCGTCGCCCTGCACGACGTTGAACACGCCGGCCGGCACGCCGGCTTCCGTATAGATTTCCGCGAGCTTCAGCGCGGTGAGCGGCGTGACTTCGCTCGGCTTGAACACCATCGCGTTGCCGGCCGCGAGCGCGGGCGCGGTCTTCCAGCACGCGATCTGGATCGGGTAGTTCCACGCGCCGATGCCCGCGCACACGCCGAGCGGCTCGCGGCGCGTATAGACGAACGACTCGGCGCGCAGCGGCACCTGCAGCCCTTCGATCGCGGTCGCGAGGCCCGCGTAGTACTCGATCACGTCCGCGCCGGTGACGATGTCGACCGCGAGCGTCTCGCCGATCGGCTTGCCGGTGTCGCGCGTTTCGATGGCCGCGAGTTCGTCGTTGCGCTCGCGCAGCAGGTCGACCGCGCGGCGCAGGATGCGCGAGCGCTGCATCGCGGTCATCGCCGCCCATTCGCGCTGGCCTTCCTGCGCCGACGCGACCGCGCGGTCGACGTCGGCCGCGCTCGCCTGCTGGACTTGCGCGAGCAGTTCGCCGGTGGCGGGATCGAAGGTGTCGAAAGTCTTGCCGCTGGTGGCGTCGACGTAACCGCCGCCGATGTAGAGGCGCTGCAAACCGTATACGGACATGAGGATCTCCTGGTTGGCGACTGCGTGACGCGTCACTCGGACGCGAGCAGCAGGTCGATGTAATCGTGGGCGAGCTTCAATGCAGCCCGGGTGTCGATCGGGCCGCCGGCGAGCGCGCCGCGCAGCCACAGGCCGTCGATCAGCGCGGCGAGGCCGCTGGCGGCCTGGCGTGCCTTCGTGCGCGGCAGCGCCTTCGCGAATTCGGCACACAGGTTCGAATGGAGGCGCCGCGTGTTGACGTGCTGCAGGCGCTTGAGCATCGCGTCATGCATGCTCTGCGACCAGAACGCGAGCCAGGTCTTCATCACGGGCGCGCTGACCTGCGTGTCGTCGAAGTTCGCGGCGACGATCGCGCGCAGCCGCGAGCGCGGGTCCTTGCGTGCGGCGACGCGGCGTTGCGTGGTGGCCGTCCACAGATCGCGCAGCACGTGCCGCATCGTGGCTTCGAGCAGGCCGTCCTTGTCGCCGAAGTAGTGGCTGACGATGCCCGTCGAGATGTTCGCGCGCTGCGCGACCGATGCGAGCGTCGTGCCGGGCAGGCCGGCCTCGTCGATCGAGCGCAGCGTCGCGTCGATCAACTGTGCGCGACGAATCTCCCGCATTCCGACTTTCGGCATCGCGACTCCTTCGCCCGGACGGGCCGTTCCTGGAAGTCGAGAGCTTAGCGGTTTTTTATTGATCGTTCAATCAACAAAAAATCGGGGTCGGACGATATGAAGATCGTCAGGCGACGAACCCGAAGGGTGGCGCCGCGGTTGTGCAGGTGCGGAAAAACAAATTGAAAGCAGGTTAAATAATTTGAAGTTTGTTTAAAACAAATTCCCCGGATATGACTCAACGGTTGCGACAGTTTACGGATTCGATTTATTACAGGAAGAAAGAATGTCGAGCTATGTGAGATTCGCCGGAATCTGAAAACCGGGATGCCCGGCGATGGCATCTGTCATTTCCGGAAAACTGTTTAAATTAAGCGATTTAATCGGATTAACAGATTGAATTTAAATGGAAAATTGATCGGCTTTCGCTGTCTCGTCGCGGCCTGGCAAACGATTGCGATCGCCTTTCATGCGATTCCGCCTACCATAAAAATGAATGAAAAAATTTGAATCGGGCGCATTTCCCGGTGGAGTAGAGGGGAACGTTGGAATGGCTTGAGTAAGTAATATCGACCGTATTAGTATGGCGCCGCACTACAAGGAATGAATCGGCGCCGCGAGTATTTGCCGCGGTGCGTCGGCAATGGGCGCGGCCAACGATCGCGACAGGGCCGGCGCCAGCCATTGCGCACCTGCAGCATGCCGCGACGCCGAGACGCCGCATCCACCGGAGAACGACGATGCCGACCGAAAAACACATGGTGCCGCTGCCGAATGGTCTGAAGGTCTACGTCGAACGGAACGTGTTCGATCCGTCGTTCGACACGGCGATGCTCGTCAACGGCGCGCTCGCGACCACCGCGTCGTTCGGGCAGACCGTCCAGTATCTCGGCGAGCGGCTGAACACGATCTGCTTCGACCTGCCGTATGCGGGGCAGTCGCGCCAGTACAACCCGGGCTGCTCCATCCTGACCAAGGACGACGAGGCCGCGATCCTCCAGCATCTGGTCGAGCGCTTCGCGCCCGCGTTCCTGGTGTCGGTGTCGTGGGGCGGCGTCGCGTCGCTGTTCGCGCTCGCGCGCGGCTGCCCGAGCGTGCGGCGCGCGGCGATCTGCTCGTTCTCGCCGTTCCTGAACGACGCGATGGTCGACTACGTGACGCGCGCCCGCGATCACATCGCCGCCGGCGAGAACCTGAAGGCCGCGCAGCTGCTGAACGATACGGTCGGCCGCTACCTGCCGCGCATCATGAAGCTGTACAACTACCGCTATCTGACGCGCCTGCCGCGCGACGAGCAGGACCAGGTCGCGTTCCACGTCGACCAGATCCTGTCGCTGCAGCCGGAGCGCTACCTGAGCGAATTCTCGAACATCGGCTGCGAGCTGCTGTTCCTGAACGGCGAGCGCGACGAATACACGACGCCGGCCGATGTTCGCCAACTGGCCGCGCACGTGCCGCGCGCGCGCTTCGCGACGATTCCCGACGCCGGCCATTTCCTCGACATCGAAGGCCGCGCGCAGCGCGAGACCACGCGAGCGGCGCTGCTCGACTTCTTCTGCGACGCGCCGCCCGTTACCGCTGGCATCGCGCTTGGCGCCGCGCATGCGTGCGTGTCCGCGCCGATGCCGGCGATGTCGTCGTGACGCGGCACGTCGCGCACCGGGCACATCGCGCGCAACCGAATTCTCATCCATACGAGGCAGGCCAGCCGTGAATATCGTTCAGACCATCGCGATCGTCGTTCCGTGGGCCGCGTGGCTCGCGTACTGGATTGCCACGTCGCAGGGCGTGAAGACGACCGTGCGCAAGGAGGCGTCGCGCTCGCGCACGCTGCAGTCGATTCCGCTGATCGTCGGCGGCGCGCTGATCATCCTGCCCGATCCGTCGTGGCAGGCGCTCGTGCCCGACGGGCAGCGCTTCGGCCTGCAGGCGCAAGCCGGCCTCGCGGTGCTCGTCGCGGGCCTGCTGTTCTCGGTGTGGGCGCGGCTGCATCTCGGCACGAACTGGAGCGTGTCCGTCACGCTGAAGGAAGGCCACGAACTCGTTCGCACCGGCCCGTATCGCGTCGTGCGTCACCCGATCTACACCGGCTGCCTGATCGCGCTGGCCGGTGCCGCGCTGATCGGCGGCGAATGGCGCGGCGCGCTCGGCGTCGCGCTCGTGTTCGCGTCGCTCGCATACAAGGTGCGCGTCGAGGAAAGCTGGCTCACCGGCTATTTCGGGCCGGCGTATACGCAGTACCGTCGCGAGGTCGCGGCGCTGATCCCCGGCTTCTACTGATTCCCGCGAGGCGCGCGATGGCGAAGGTGATCGTGACCGCGATCGGCTCGGCGGGCGACGTGCATCCGCTGCTCGGCGTCGCGCGTGCGCTCGCGATGCGTGGCCACGAGGTCGTGTTCTGCACGCATCCGCCGTTCGAGGCGGCCGCGCGCCGCTGCGGGTTCGCGTTCGTGCCGGTCGGCACCGCGGCCGAGTACGACGCCGCGATGGCGAACCCGGCGCTGTGGGATCCGCGCACGTCGTTCCGCACGCTGTGGCAGGTGATCGCGCCGGTGCTGCGCCCGCATTACGATGCGCTGCGCGCGCTGACCGATCGCGACACGGTGCTGGTCGGCACGCTGTGGGCGGTTTCCGCGCGCTTCATGCAGGAGCTGCACGGCACGCCGTACGTGTCGGTGCAGGTGTCGCCGTCGACGCTGCTGTCCGCGCACATGCCGCCGACGCATCCGCGCCTGACGATTCCCGCGCGCTGGCCGCTGCCGGTGAAGGCGGCGCTGATGACGCTGATCGAGCGACAGGTGCTCGACCGCGTGTGCGGGCCGGCGCTCAACGCGGTGCGCGGCGAACTCGGGCTCGCGCCCGTGCGGCGCGTGCTTGGGCGCTGGCTGCATTCGACCGACGGCGTGTTGTGCCTGTTTCCGGACTGGTTCGCGCCGGCGCAGCGCGACTGGCCGTCGAACCATCTGCAAAGCGGTTTTCCGTTGTTCAACGATATTGCGACACTCGACGATGATGTGGCACTCGATGCGTTTCTCGCGGCCGGTGAGCCCCCGGTCGTGTTCACGGCCGGTTCGACTCGCGTCGATCACGCGGCCTATGCGCGCGCGGTGGCGGACACGCTGCGCGCGACCGGCGCGCGCGGGATCCTGCTGACGCCGCACGATGCGGCGCCTGACGGTGACCGGCTGCTCGTGCGCCGTTTCGTGCCGATGCGCACGCTGCTGCCGCGTTGCCGCGCGCTCGTGCATCACGGCGGGATCGGCACCGCGGCGCTTGCGTTCGAAGCCGGGATTCCGCAGGTCGTCACGCCGTTCGCGCACGACCAGTTCGACAATGCGCAGCGTGTCGCGACGAGCGGCGCCGGCGTGCGCGTCGACGCTCCGGTCGACGGCGCGCGTCTCGGTGCGGCGCTCGCGCGCGTGCTCGGCGAGCCCGAATTCGCCAGGCGCGCGGCGCGCACCCGTGCGCTGATCGACGCCGCGCCGGACGGTTGCGAGACGGCCGCCGATTTCATCGAGCGCTTCATGCCGAACCGCGGACGCGCACTCGCACCGGCCGACGCCGCGATGGCGGGCGCATGAGCACGGCATCGTCGCTTCAGGACACACCCGCCGCGTTTGATGCGGGCGAACCCGCGCCGGTCGCCGCGCCACCGGTGCGCGGCGCGCGGCTCGCGCTGCTGACGTTCGCGCTGTCGCTCGCGACCTTCATCGAAGTGCTCGACTCGACCGTGACGAACGTGGCGGTGCCGGCGATCTCCGGCAGTCTCGGCGTGTCGAACAGCCAGGGCACCTGGGTGATCAGCTCGTATTCGGTCGCGGCCGCGATCGCGGTGCCGCTGACCGGCTGGCTCGCACGGCGCGTCGGCGAGCTGCGGCTGTTCGTCGGCGCGGTGCTGCTGTTCACGCTGACGTCGCTGCTGTGCGGGCTCGCGCGCGACCTGCACGTGCTGGTGGTGTGCCGCGCGCTGCAGGGGCTGTGCTCAGGGCCGATGGTGCCGCTGTCGCAGACGATCCTGCTGCGCACGTTCCCGCCGGACAAGCGCACCGTCGCGCTCGCGCTGTGGGCGATGACGGTGCTGCTCGCGCCGATCTTCGGGCCGGTGGTCGGCGGCTGGATCGTCGACAGCTTCTCGTGGCCGTGGATCTTTCTGATCAATTTGCCGATCGGGCTGTTCTCGTTCGCGGTGTGCACCGCGATGCTGCGCCCCGTTGCGCAGCGCGGCGCGGCCGGCCCGATCGACGTGCCGGGCATCGTGCTGCTCGTGATCGGCGTCGGCTCGCTGCAGGCGATGCTCGATCTCGGTCACGACAAGGGCTGGTTCGATTCGCCGCTGATCGTCACGCTCGCGGTGGTCGCGGGGCTCGCGATCGTGTCGCTGCTGATCTGGGAGGCGGGCGAAGCGCATCCGGTGGTCGACCTGAGCCTGTTTCGCGACCGCACGTTCTCGTTCTGCGTGCTGATCATCTCGCTCGGGATGATGAGCTTCTCGGTGGTGGGGGTCGTGTTTCCGCTGTGGATGCAGGCGGTGATGGGCTACAACGCATTCCATGCGGGGCTCGCGACCGCCTCGCTCGGCGTGCTCGCGCTCGTGTTCTCGATCCTCGTCGGCCTGCATGCGCATCGCTTCGATGCGCGCGTGCTCGCGACGTTCGGCTTTCTCGTGTTCGCGGCCGTGCTCGCGTGGGATGCGCATTTCACGCTGAAGATGACGTTTGCGCAGATCGCCGCGCCCGGGCTGATCCAGGGGATCGGGCTGCCGTGCTTCTTCATTCCGCTGACGGCCGCGACGCTGTCGCGCATTCCGGACGACCGGCTCGCGGCCGCGTCGAGCCTGTCGAATTTCCTGCGCACGCTGTCCGCCGCATTCGGCACCGCGATGAGCGTGACGCTGTGGGACAACCGCGCGACCTATCACTACGACGTCGTGTCGCAATCGGTCACGCACGCGTCGGCGAACACGCAGCGCTTCGTGCACACGCTGAACGCGATGGGCGTGGACGGCGTGCGCGAGCTGTCGACGCTGCACCAGGTCGTGATGCAGCAGGCGTACATGATGGCGACGGGCGACATGTTCTGGATGGCGAGCATGACCTGCCTCGTGCTCGCCGCGATGATGTGGCTGACGCGGCCGAAGCGCGGCGCGGCGGCTTCGTTCGGACACTGAGGAGAGCGGCATGACGACACTCGGCGCACTCGTGATCCTGTATCACCCGACCGACGCGCAGCTCGCGGCGCTCGGCGCGTGGCGGCACGCGTGCGACGCGCTGCTCGTCGTCGACAACACGCCGCAGCCCGATGCGCGCGCACGCGAGCTGTGCGCGCGCGACGGCATCGCGCTGCTGCACCACGGCAATCGCGGCGGGATCGCGGGCGCATACAACGCGGGGCTCGCGGCGCTGTTTCGCGACGGCGTCGATGCGGTTGCGCTGTTCGACCAGGATTCGTCGGTGCCGGCCGGCTATTTCGCGACGATGCGCGACGTGTGTGCGGGGCGCGCCGGGCGTGCGTTCCTCGCGGGCCCGCGCATCTTCGACGAGAACGCACAAAGCTTCCTGCCCGAACTCGCGACCGACGGGATCGCATTGCGCCGGCTGCGCGTCGCGCCCGACGCGCCGCCGCAGCGCTGCGCGTTCCTGATCTCGTCGGGCTGCGTCGTGTCGCGCGCCGCGTTCGACGTGCTCGGCCGCTTCGACGAGACGCTGTTCATCGATCACGTCGACACCGAGTACAGCTTTCGCGCGCTCGCGCGCAACGTGCCGCTCTACGTCGTGCCGTCGCTGGTGCTGCCGCACCGGATCGGTGCGAAACAGCGTCACGCGTTCGGACCTTTCGAAATGACGTCGATGAATCACGCGTGGCAACGGCGCTACTACAGCGCGCGCAACGCGGTGCAGCTCGGGATGCAGTACGGGTTGCGCTTTCCGGTGGCGATCGTGCCGAACCTGTTGACCGTGTGGCAGGTCGTGCAGATCGCGCTCGTCGAGCGAGACAAGCGCGACAAGCTCGCCGGCATCCTGTTCGGCATCGCGGACGGCCTGTTCGGCCGGCTCGGTCCGCTCGAGCGCACGCGGCCGCGTCTGGCCGCACGCGCGCAGCGCGTCCGGCAGGGGGGAGGGCACCGATGAAACGCATCATGAAAGCGGCGCGACCGGGGCAATCGGCGCGGCGCGGGCACGTGGGCTGGACGATCGTCGCGGCGGCCGCGTTGCTGGTGCTGGGCGGCTGCGTGCCGTCGGGGTTCCTGCCATCGCTGTCGCTGCGCACGCCGGCCGGCGACGCGCTGGCGCATACCACCGGCGCCGGCGCGGATGGCGCGTGGCCCGCACCCGACTGGGTCAGGCAACTGCAGGATCCGCAACTCGACGCACTGGTCGCGGAGGCAGCGCGGAACAATCCGGATCTGCAGGTCGCGCAGGCGCGGCTGCGGATCGCGCAGTCGCAGCTTCAACAATTCGATTCGCTGACGGGATTGACGGGCACGGCCGGCGCGACGGTCAGCCGCGCGCGGATGCCGAAGCCGGGCGACATCGCGGACGTGACGGCCGGCGGCTATCGCGTGCCGGTGGAAATCTTCGGCGATCCCGTCGTGTCGCCGTCATCGGTGTTCGTCGGGCTGAACTACCAGCTCGATCTGTGGGGCAGGAACCGCGCGGCGACGAGGGGCCTGATGTCGCTGCGCGACGCGGCGGGCGTCGAGGCCGAGCAGGTGCGGCTCACGCTCGCGGTCGCGATCGTCACCGTGTATTGCCAGCTCGATCAGGCGTACGCGGCGCGCGACCTGCTGCAGCAGAAGCTGAAGATCAGCCAGCGCGTGACGGCCGTGCTGCGCGAGCGCACCGCGCGCGGTCTCGACAATGCGTACGACGCGAGCGACGCGTCGATCAAGCGCAGCCGGCTGCTCGAACAGATCGCGCTGAACGACGAGCAGATCAAGCTCGCGCAATTGCAGCTCGGCGTGCTGTCCGGCCGCGGGCCCGAGCGTGGTCTCGCGTTGCAGCGGCCGCGTGTCGGGCCGTTCCCCGGTGGCGCGTTGCCCGCGCGCTTGCCTGCCGACTTGCTCGGCCGCCGGCCCGACATCGTGGCCGCGCGATTGCGCGTCGAAGCCGCGTTCGCGAATGCCGATTCGACGCGCGCGCAGTTCTATCCGGACGTGAACCTCGTCGCGCTCGGCGGCGTGTTCGCGCTGACGCCCGCGTCGCTGTTCTCGCGCGACGCGCTGGCCGGCTCCATCGGCCCGGCGATCTCGCTGCCGATTTTCGATCGCGGCCGGCTGAAGGCGAAGCTCGGCACGGACGTCGCGCAGGCCGACGTCGCGATCGGGCTGTACAACAAGACCGTCGACGACGCGCTCGGGCAGGTCGCGCGGATCGTCACGTCGCTGCAGACCGCGCAGACGCTCGTCGTGCAGCATCAGGACGCCGTTACGGCCGCGCAGAAGATCGTGCAGATCGCGGCCGACCGTCATCGGCGTGGCGTGCTGATGCAGAAGGACGTCGATGTCGCCGATCTCACGCTGATCGACGAACGCACGCAACTGATCGGGTTGCTCGGCCGGCAGCGGACGTTGCGCGTCGCGCTGGTCGGTGCGCTTGGCGGCGGATTCGATGCGAACGCAACGATGGCCTCCGCTTCGGCGTCGGCGCCTGCCGCACGCGCTGCGGCAGGCACACGAACGACGCGCGGCGCATCGGCGAGCGCTGTTGCCCGCAACGCGACGAATGCCGGCACGGAGGCGCGTCGCGCGGCATCGTCGGGTGATGGCGCCGCGCCGCGTGCCGCGCGAATCGGTCCGCCGGGCGCGGTCGTGATGCCCCGTGGTGCGCTAGCCGTGGCTGCAAGCGCAAGCACCGGCACCGGCTCGCGCAGCGCGAGCCCCGTCGTCGCCGATGACACGCGCTCGCCCGCAATCCCCCTGTTCCAGCATGACCGCCTGATCGTTACGCAAAGCGACTGATGCACCACGACAACCTTCATACCGCGGCGCAGCCGGCCGCCCTGAGCGACCCGGCACTCGACGCGCGCCGCGCGACGCGCCGCAAGCGCTTCACGCTGTTCTGCGCGGCCGTGCTGCTGGCCGCGCTCGTCTGGATCGCGTTCTGGCTGTTGCGCGACCGCTACTACGAGGACACCGACGACGCGTATGTCGCGGGCAGCATCGTGCAGGTCGCCGCGCAGATTCCCGGCGCCGTGACCGATGTGCTGGTCGCCGATACGCAGGCCGTGCGCGCCGGGCAGACGCTCGTGCGGCTCGACGATACCGAAGCGTCGGTCGCATTCGCGCAGGCGAAGGCGCAGCTCGTGCAGGCGGTGCGGCAGGTCGCGAACGCGAAGATCTCGAACGCGATGTACGTGGCAGCCGTGAACGCGCGCCAGGCCGACTTGTCGCTCGCGCAGCGCGCGCTCGCCGCGCGCTCGGGTGCGTCGGTCGAGATCGTCGCGCCGGAGGAGCTGGCGCGTGCCCGCGCGGCGCTCGCCGGCGCGCAGGCGAATCTCGCAGCCGCGCAGGCGCAGCTCGAAGCCGCCCGCGCGCTCGGCAGCAAGCTGCCGGTCGACGAGAGTCCGGCCGTCGTGCAGGCGGCCGCGCAGTTCAAGCTCGCGTACCGGAACCTGAAGCGCACGACGATCGTCGCGCCGGTCGACGGCACGATCGGCCAGCGTTCGGTGCAGGTGGGCCAGCAGGTCGGACCCGGCGTGCCGCTGATGTCGATCGTGCAGCTGAACCGGCTGTGGATCGAAGCGAATTTCAAGGAAGGGCAGATTCGCCACATGCGTGTCGGCCAGCCGGTCGACGTGGTGTCGGACCTGTACGGGTCGCGCGTCGTCTATCGCGGTCGCGTGCAGGGCTTCTCCGCCGGCACCGGCAGCGCGTTCTCGATGCTGCCGTCGCAGAACGCGGCCGGCAACTGGATCAAGGTCGTGCAGCGCGTGCCGGTGGTGATCGCGATCGAGCCCCGCGACCTGGCCGCGCATCCGCTGCGCGTCGGGTTGTCGATGCGCGCGACGGTCGACACGCGCAACCGCGACGGCCATGCACTCGATAGCGAGCCGCCGACGCCGGCCGTCAGCACGCGCATGCACGATGGCGTCGCGAGCGACGCGCAAGCGGCCGTTGCCGCGATCATCCGCGAGAATCAGGGCCGGTAGTACGCGCCCGACCGGTGCGACGTGCCGGCGCAACGGGCCGGCGTACCCGCCCAGCGGTCCGGCCGCTCGCATCGCTGGGCCGGACCCCGCGGCCGCGCGCCGCGCGTTGCCGCCCATCAGCTTCCCGCCGCTTCCCCGCCCCGATTTTCGCGTTTCCGCCATCGATGTCGGCACCGATCAAACGCATGTCGCGTTTGAGACATCGGCGCCCCTGCCTCCGGGACTACTCTCGAACAGCACGCCGTGTGCGCGCCGCATCCGCCGGCGCGCAGCGGCGCCATCCAACGAGACATGGAGACAATACGATGAGCAGCAATCGAGGTGTCGTCTATCTTGGGCCGGGCCAGGTCGAAGTCCAGAAGATCGATTATCCGAAGATGGTCGATCCGACCGGCCGCGCGATCGGCCACGGCGTAATCCTGAAAGTGGTCAGCACGAACATCTGCGGTTCCGACCAGCACATGGTGCGCGGCCGCACGACCGCGCCGGTCGGTCTCGTGCTCGGTCACGAGATCACGGGCGAAGTGGTCGAAGTGGGCCGCGACGTCGAGACGCTGAAGCTCGGCGATCTCGTGTCGGTGCCGTTCAACGTCGCGTGCGGCCGCTGCGCGATGTGCAAGGACACGCATACGGGCGTGTGCCTGAACGTGAACCCGTCGCGTGCCGGCGGCGCCTACGGTTACGTCGACATGGGCGGCTGGATCGGCGGCCAGGCCGAGTACGTGCTCGTGCCGTACGCCGACTTCAACCTGCTGAAATTCCCGGACCGCGACCAGGCGATGGCGAAGATTCGCGACCTGACCTGCCTGTCCGACATTCTGCCGACCGGTTATCACGGCGCGGTGAGCGCGGGCGTGAAGCCGGGCTCGACGGTCTATATCGCGGGCGCGGGCCCGGTCGGGATGGCGGCGGCCGCATCGGCGCGCCTGCTCGGCGCGGCGGTGACGATCGTCGGCGACATGAACGCCGAACGTCTCGCACACGCGCGCGCAATGGGCTTCGAGACGGTCGACCTGTCGAAGGACGCGTCGCTCGGCGAGCAGATCGAACAGATCCTCGGCGTGCCGGAGATCGACTGCGCGGTCGACTGCGTCGGCTTCGAGGCGCACGGCCACGGTTCGTCGGGCCATTCCGAGGAAGCGCCCGCGACGGTGCTGAACTCGCTGATGGAAATCACGCGTCCGGCCGGCGCGATCGGCATCCCGGGCCTGTACGTGACGGACGATCCGGGCGCGAAGGACAAGGCCGCGCAGCACGGCAGCCTGAGCATCCGCTTCGGCCTCGGCTGGGCGAAGTCGCATTCGTTCTTCACGGGCCAGACGCCGGTGCTGAAGTACAACCGCAACCTGATGCAGGCAATCCTGTTCGACCGTCTGCCGATCGCGAAGATCGTCAACGTCGAAGTGATCTCGCTCGACCAGGCGCCGGAAGGCTACAAGAAGTTCGACGGCGGCGCGCCGCGCAAATTCGTGATCGATCCGCACGGTTTGCTGGCAGCCTGACGCACGCACGACGGCCAGGAAGCGGGCGGTACCGGAGACGGTACCGCCCGTTTTTGCTTGGGCGGTGCGCCGCCGGCGCCCCTTTATGAGGGCTGATTCAGAGAATCCAATCGTCGCGCCGCGGGTTCAATGCCCGCGGTAGAGCATTGCCATGTCGGCCTCGGTCGCCACGGCCCGGCGCCCGTGACGCAGGTGTACGCTCACGCGGCGCACCGGATGCGCGCGTCGGGCCGGGACGCCGCCTTTCCAGTCGGCGACGCGAATGCCGCCGCGCGCGCTGTTCGGCCCGCGAACCGGCGGCGCGTGCCGTGCCAGCGTCGTCGTCGCGCGTCCGGTGACGTGTGCGGTTGCACGCCGGCTCGTATCGGCATCGCGCGAGGGCGTGGCCGTGGCCGCGAGCGCCGTGTCGTCGGTGGCTACCCGGGCGCCGTCGTCCGGATGAAACGCATGGACAGGCGCGGGCATGATCGGCAACGTCGGCGCGTCGGTGGCGTGCGCGTCGGCGTCGATCGTTGCCGCGTTCGGCGCGCCGGGTCCGCGACAGACGGGATCGGACCGGCACATCCGGTCGAACGTGACGTAACCGCCGACCATCAGCACGAGGGTCAGGATGCTCAGCAGCGGCGCGCTCGATGCGCGCGGCCGCCGCAGTGCGGCGCCGCGCACCGCGGCCGCGACCCGCGACGACCACGTCGGCACGGGCTGCGCGGCATGCGCGGCAGGCGCGGCAGGCGTGGCAGTCGCGGGTTGCGCATCGTGGCTTCTGTCGGCCAGCGGCGCGAACGGCCAGTTCCCGAGCCCGCAGACGGGGCACTGCTCGCGGGAGCGGAACGCCATGAAGCCGCATTGCCGGCAGCGGTGGCTAACGGCATCGTGCGGCGCGACACGCAGGTTCAGTGCGCCGCGTAGCGTGTCGCGCGCGCGGACTTTCCGGTTGGGCAGGACTTGCATGGTCGTTGCTACCTCGTCTGTCGTTGCCGTCCCACGAGCATCCCGATGGTCTGCATCGCGTCCTCGACGGCAGGGGTCCACGGCCGGCCATAGTTCAGCCGGACATAACGGCGAAAGTCGCCCGTCACGGAAAAGATCGGTCCGGGCGCGAGGCTCACGCCGTTCTCCATCGCGTCGCCGAACAACTGCATCGCATCCACGTGCGGCGGCAATTCGATCCACAGGAAATACCCGCCGCGCGGCGCGTACACCTGCGTGTCGGGCGGGAAGTACGCGCGCACGGCCGCCAGCATCTGTGCCTGGTGCGCGGCCAGGTTGCGCCGGAGCCGGCGCAGGAAGCGGTCGTATGCGCCGTTGCGCAGGAAGCTCGATACGGCGAGCTGCGCGGGCACGTCGGCGGCCGGCGCGCTCGCGTTCTTCACCGCCCTGATCTGCTTCACATAGCGGCCGGCCGCCACCCAGCCGATCCGGAAACCGGGTGCGAGGCACTTCGAGAACGAACCGCAATGCAGGACGAGCCCGCTGTCGTCGTACAGCTTCGCGGGGCGCGTCGGCGTCGGACCGAAATGCAGTTCGCCGAATACGTCGTCCTCGATCAGCGGTACCTGGTGCGACGCGAGCAGCTCGATCAGCGCGCGCTTACGGTCGTCGGGCAGCGTCGCGCCGGTCGGGTTGTGGAACGAGGTCATGAACCAGCACGCACGCACCGGGTGGGTGCCGAGCGCGTCGGCGAGCGCATCGAGATCGAGGCCGGTGCGCGGATCGACCGGAATTTCGACGGTCTGCAGATGCAGCCGCTGCACGGACTGCAACACCGCGTGGTAGGCCGGGCGTTCGATCGCGATGATGTCGCCCGGGCGCGTGAGCGCCTGCAGGCACAGCGTCAGTGCTTCGGCCGCGCCCGTCGTGATGACGATCTCGTCCATCGGCAGCGACGCGCCCGCGTTCAGGTAGCGCAGCGCAATCTGGCGGCGCAGCGCTTCGTGGCCGGGCGGCAATCCACCCAGCAGTTTCGCGTGGTCCATGTTGCGGGCCGCCGCCGCCGCGTACCGCCACAGGCTGCTCATCGGAAACAGCGAATAGCTGGCAAACGCGGAGCCAAGCGGCACGATGTCGTCGCGCTTGAGCGAATCGAGTAACCGGAACAGCGCGTCATCGTCGCCGGTCTGCGGTGCGTCCGGCTGGCGCGGCACATCCGGGGCGGCGCGTGGGCGCTTGTCCTGATGATTCGAAACGAAATACCCGGAACGGGCGCGCGCGGTGATCAGGCCCTCGCTTTCGAGCGTGTAGTACGCGCGAAACACGGTGGAAGGACTTACACGGTAGGCGTTGCATGCCGCGCGCACCGTCGGGATGCGCGCACCGGCGCCGAGGTCGCCACGCCGGATCGCATCGGCAATCGTTTGTGCGAGCACCGCGTATCGCTTCATGCCTGCCCTCCGGCCGACCGAGGCCGTCGCTGAAAAAAAGAGTAGCACGGCCTCCGCCGCGTTCAATCCCGCCCCCCAAATTGCCGATCCGCACTTTCCTGATCCGCAAATTTTCCGCTCGCTCTGATCCTTTTCTTCAGACATGTGAACCGGCATTCTTCGCAAGCCTTGTTCCCGATGCCTGATCGATACGGCGTTCACGCTGTCCGAAACCGGATCCGTGACTCCCGTGCATCGTGTGCGGGACCTTGTCCACGGCGCCCTCGAGCATCCTCACCTTACCCGGAAGCAACCCGCGTGAAATCGAAGTTCCTCGCCTTGGGCCTCGTGGCCGGCCTCGCCCTCAACCTGTTCAGCGGCGCCGCCGAAGCGGCCTGCGTCAGCAATCCCCCGACTCAGTCCAATGCGTCGTTTCCCGCCGCACTGACCGGCAAGCTCGTCTATCACAGCTACGTCAAGTACGGCGACGGCACGAGCCAGCTGTTCCTGTACGACTTTTCCGCCCGCACGCTCACGCAATTGAGCAAGAGCACCTGGGGCATCACCGATCCGATGAACGGCGTGTTCAGCCCCGACGGCAAGTGGCTCGCGTTCATGGGTATCAGCAACGGCGCATGGAACGTGTTCATGCTGCAGCTCGGCGCCGGCACGCCGCCCGTCAACCTGACGAACAGCACCGGCGCGACGCGCAACGAGGATCCGAAGTTCAGCGCCGACGGCAAGACGCTCGTGTTCAAGCAGAACGGCGACGTGAAGCAGGGCACGTTGTCGTACACGAGCGCAGGCCCGGTGTTCACGTCGGTGGTGAGCCTGACCAACGCACCGGCCGGTGCCGAATACTCGATGCCGTTCCTCGCGCCGGACGCGAGCGCCGTGTATTACGCGACGGGCACCGGCGCGAACATGGGGCTGATGAAGCGCACGATCGCGACCGGCGTGACCGCCACGTTCGATCATCCGGCCGGGTTGCAGACCTACTATCCGATCGTGCGCGGCGACGGCATGGTGTTCTACGCGCGCTGGAAGGACACGGGCGGTGCCGACCAGATCTATGCGAAGACCGCGGATCCGGCATCGACGCCGAACGCGCTGCCGATCAACGACTGCGTGAGCAACAACTCGGACCCGGCACCGGTGAGCGGCACGAACTACGTGTTCTTCTCGTCGACGACGGCGGGCGGCTACCAGCTCTACGTGGGTGACGTGACGACCGGCCAGCGCTGGAGCCTGTCGCAGTTCGGCGTGAACGCGGATGCGACCAAGGCGAAGCTCGGCTCGAGCTACTACGGCGGCCCGGCGGTTGCGCAGCCGACGCTGCTGTCGCAAGGGCGTCCGGCCAGCGCATCGGCAAGCTACAACGCGACGCTCACGGCGGACAAGGCATTCGACGGCAACACGACGAGCACGCGCTGGGATTCGCCCGAAGGCGCGGGCGTCGGTACGGAATGGATCTCCGTCGATCTCGGTGCGGTGAAGAAGATCAGCAGCGTCGATCTCTACTGGGACGCGGGTGCGCTCGTCTACCAGATCCAGACGTCGAGCGACAACGCGAACTGGACCACCGTGTATTCGACGAACAACGGCGTGTCGTACGGTCACGTCACGCTGCCGAACCTGAACGCCCAGGGTCGCTACGTGCGCATGCTCGGCACGAAGCGCGCGACGCCGTGGGGATACTCGCTCGACGAAATGCAGGTGTGGGGATCGTAAGCGCAAGTGAAAAGCGGCCTTGAAGGCCGCTTTTTTTACCGCTTCACGCATGAATCAAATGCGCCGGAAACGCCGGCCCGGCGCCGGTGGCACCCGGCGCGAGCGGGGCGACCTGCTTGCGACGTTCACGCGTCGGCGCCACGCCGAACGCATCGCGATAGCTCTTGCTGAAGTGGCACGCCGACTGGAACCCGCACGCCATCGTGATGTGCATGATCGACATGTCGGTCTGCAGCAGCAGTTCGCGCGCGCGGCGCAGCCGCAGCGTCAGGTAATAGTGTGTGGGCGTCATCCCGAGATGCTCGCGGAACAGCCGCTGCAACTGGCGCTGCGACATGTTCGCCAGCCGCGCGAGCTCTTCGCGCGACAGCGGCTCCTCGATGTTGTTCTCCATCAGCGAGATCACTTCGAACAGCGACTTGTTCGCCGAGCCAAGACGCGCGACGAGCGGCATCCGTTGTTGCGCGCTCGTGTCGCGCACGTGTTCGACGATGAACTGCTCGGCGATCTGCGTGACGCGCGCGGTGCCCACGCGCGCGGCGATCAGGTTCAGCATCATGTCGAGCGGCGCGACGCCGCCCGTGCAGGTGATGCGGTCGCGATCGACCACGAACAGTTCCTTCAGGAAGCGCGTGTCCGGAAACTCTTCCTTCAGCGCCGACATGTTCTCCCAGTGGATCGCGCACGCGTAGCCCGCGAGCAGCCCCGATTTCGCGAGTGCATAGGTGCCCGTGCACAGGCTGCCGAGCGGGAGCCCCATGCGCGCGAAGCGGCGCAGCGTCGACAGATGGGCCGGCGTGGTCGCGCGCTGTACCTCGACGCCGCCGCACACGAACACGATATCCGGCTGCCCGACGCATTCGGCCGGGCCCGTGTCGACCGTGAGTCCGTTGCTCGCCGTGACCGGGCCGCCGTCCGGGCTGATCACCGACCAGCGGTAGAGCGGCTGTCCGCTCAGGTAGTTCGCCATCCGAAGCACTTCGATCGCATTGGTGAACGCGATCATCGTGAAGTTCGGCAAAGGCATGAACGCGAAGTGGGACAGCGACGCTGTGCGGTCGGGCGACATGGGGAGCGTTCCTTGAATCTCTAATAGCTTTTCGCCCGGAGGCACGGTCGGGCTGCCGTATTGTGTGAGCGAGCGCAACAAGCGTGCCATACGGCTAAACCCTAGCTCCATGCGTCGTATGGGCGTAAGGCCGATGCTGCACTGCACCGTAAGCGGGCCGTGCTGCACCCGCGACACGCAGCCCAGGCACCGGCGAAGTGCCTGTCCATAGGTGAACCGCGAACGCCGGTTTGCTTGGTCATCCGAAAAAGCACGACCGGTCACTTGTACAAAACGGACGCGCATGGCGGAAAAGGCAAAGAACGCGTCTAAATTCATCAATCCGCCGAAAATCCGAACGACAAGAATAGAGCCGTCGGCAGCCTTGCACTGGATGCGCTGGAAACCCAGGTACGGCGGGCCTCGAGCTTCGGTATCAGCCCTTTATTCTTCGTCACGGACGCACTATGTCGAACACCCAGCCTTTCTTCTCGCAGCCCCTCGCCGAGCGCGACGCGCCCGTGCGCAGCGCCATCCTGAAGGAGCTCGAGCGCCAGCAGTCGCAGGTCGAGCTGATCGCGTCGGAAAACATCGTGTCGCGCGCGGTGCTCGAGGCACAAGGCTCGGTGCTGACCAACAAGTATGCGGAAGGTTATCCGGGCAAGCGCTATTACGGCGGCTGCGAATTCGCGGACGAGGTCGAGGCGCTGGCGATCGAGCGCGTGAAGCGGATCTTCAACGCCGGCTACGCGAACGTGCAGCCGCACTCGGGCGCGCAGGCGAACGGCTCGGTGATGCTCGCGCTGGCCAAGCCGGGCGACACGGTGCTCGGCATGTCGCTGGACGCCGGCGGCCACCTGACGCACGGCGCAAAGCCGGCGCTGTCGGGCAAGTGGTTCAACGCGGTGCAGTACGGCGTGAACCGCGACACGATGCGGATCGACTACGACCAGGTTGAAGAACTCGCCAACCAGCACAAGCCGAACCTGATCATCGCCGGCTTCTCGGCTTACCCGCGCGCGCTGGACTTCGCACGCTTTCGCGCGATCGCCGACAGCGTCGGCGCGAAGCTGATGGTCGACATGGCGCACATCGCGGGCGTGATCGCCGCGGGCCGCCATGCGAACCCGGTCGAGCATGCGCACGTCGTCACGTCGACCACCCACAAGACGCTGCGCGGCCCGCGCGGCGGCTTCGTGCTGACCAACGACGAAGAGATCGCGAAGAAGATCAACTCGGCCGTGTTCCCCGGCCTGCAAGGCGGCCCGCTGATGCACGTGATCGCCGGCAAGGCCGTCGCGTTCGGCGAAGTGCTGCACGCGGACTTCAAGACCTACATCGACAACGTGCTCGCGAACGCGCAGGCGCTCGGCGAGGTGCTGAAGGCGGGCGGCGTGGACCTCGTCACCGGCGGCACCGACAACCACCTGCTGCTGGTCGACCTGCGCCCGAAGGGCCTGAAGGGCGCGCCGGTCGAGCAGGCGCTGGAACGCGCGGGCATCACCTGCAACAAGAACGGCATTCCGTTCGACACCGAGAAGCCGACCGTCACGTCGGGCATCCGCCTCGGCACGCCGGCCGGTACGACGCGCGGCTTCGGCGTCGCGGAGTTCCGCGAGATCGGCCGCCTGATTCTCGACGTGTTCGACGCGCTGCGCGCGAACCCGGAAGGCGACCACGCGACCGAACAGCGCGTGCGCCGCGAGATTTTCGCGCTTTGCGAGCGCTTCCCGATTTACTGATCGACGACCCCACAAAAAGCAGAGACTGGAGCGAGAGGCAGATATGAGCACGTTGCATCAGGACAGCATCATCATCGACGGACTGAACATCTCGAAGTTCGAGAAACCGGTGTTCGAAGACATGCGCCGTGGCGGCATCACCGCCGCGAACTGCACGGTATCGGTGTGGGAGAACTTCACCAAGACCGTCGACAACATCGGCGTGATGAAGAAGAAGATCCGCGACAACGGCGAGCTGCTGACGCTGGTGCGCACGACCGACGACATCTTCCGCGCGAAGAAGGAAGGCAAGACGGGGATCATCCTCGGATTCCAGAACGCGCACGCGTTCGAGGACAACCTCGGCTACATCGAGGCGTTCGCCGACATGGGCGTGCGCGTCGTGCAGCTTTGCTACAACACGCAGAACCTGGTCGGCACCGGCTGCTACGAGCGCGACGGCGGCCTGTCGGACTTCGGCCGCGAAGTGATCACCGAGATGAACCGCGTCGGCATCATGGTCGACCTGTCGCATGTGGGCGGCAACACGTCGTCGGAAGCGATCGCGTTCTCGAAGAAACCGGTGTGCTACTCGCACTGCCTGCCGTCGGGCCTGAAGGAACATCCGCGCAACAAGAGCGACGCGCAGCTGAAGGAAATCGCCGACGCCGGCGGCTTCGTCGGCGTGACGATGTTCGCGCCGTTCCTGAAGCGCGGGATCGAAGCGAACATCGACGACTACATCGAGGCGATCGACTACGTCGTGAACCTGATCGGCGAAGACGCAGTCGGCATCGGCACGGACTTCACGCAGGATTTCGCGAAGGAATTCTTCGACATGCTCACGCATGACAAGGGCCGCTATCGCCAGCTGACGAACTTCGGCAAGGTGATCAACCCGGAAGGCATCCGCACGATCGGCGATTTCCCGAACCTGACCGCGGCGATGGAACGCCACGGCTGGAAAGAGTCGCGTATCCGCAAGATCATGGGCGATAACTGGGTGCGCGTGTTCAAGGACGTGTGGGGCGCATAAGCGCCCGCCGAACCGAACCGCCACCCGCGATTCAACACGAGAACAATCGGGACGTGCCAGCGCTTGCCGCGCGGGCACGCGGACGATGTCGCGCCTGCGCCCGAGTCGCGCGGCCAATTTCCTCACGGAGTCACCACGATGCAACCGCAACTGCCGATCAACGTCGATCCCGATACCGGCGTCTGGACCACCGACGCGCTGCCGATGCTGTACGTGCCGCGCCACTTCTTCACGAACAACCACGTCGCCGTCGAGGAAGCGCTCGGCGTCGAAGCGTATGCCGAGATCCTCTACAAGGCCGGCTACAAGTCCGCCTACCACTGGTGCGACAAGGAAGCGAAGCTGCACGGGCTCACCGGCATGGCCGTGTTCGAGCACTACCTGAAGCGCCTGTCGCAACGCGGCTGGGGCCTGTTCTCGATCATCGAGGCCGATCCGGCCAGCGCCCGCGCGAAGATCGAGCTGCGCCACTCGTCGTTCGTGCTCCAGCAGCCGGGCAAGGAAGGCAAGCTCTGCTACATGTTCGCGGGCTGGTTCGCCGGCGCGATGGACTGGGTCAACGACACGACGCCGGAAGGCAAGGGCGCGCCGCGCGCGCAATCGAAGGAAGTGCAGTGTGCGGCCGAGCACCACGACCACTGCGTCTTCGAAGTGTCGCCGATCGCGCACTGACGCGTTGATGTAACGACACAGCCACACAACAACACCCGCAACACGAGACATTCGAACGCCAGAGGTCGCCTGCGATGCGTTATCCCCACCTGTTCAAACCCATGCAGCTGAACCAGCTGACGCTGCGCAACCGGATCGTCAGCACCGCGCATGCGGAGGTGTATGCCGAGCCGGGCGGCCTGCCGGGCGACCGCTACATCCGCTATTACGAAGAGAAGGCGAAGGGTGGCGTCGGCCTCGCGATCTGCGGCGGCTCGAGCCCCGTGTCGATCGACAGTCCGCAGGGCTGGTGGAAGTCGGTGAACCTGTCGAACGACAAGATCATCGACCCGCTCACGCGCCTCGCCGACACGATGCACAAGCACGGCGCGAAGATCATGATCCAGGCGACGCACATGGGCCGCCGCTCGTCGTTCCACGGCGAGCACTGGCCGCACCTGATGTCGCCGTCGGGCGTGCGCGAACCGGTGCACCGCGGCAACGCGAAGATCATCGAGATCGAGGAAATCCGCCGCATCATCGGCGACTTCGCGGCCGCCGCGAAGCGCGTGAAGGCGGCCGGCATGGACGGCATCGAAATCTCCGCCGCGCACCAGCACCTGATCGACCAGTTCTGGAGCAAGCGTTCGAACCATCGCACCGACGAATGGGGCGGCAGCCTCGAGAACCGTCTGCGCTTCGGCATCGAAGTGCTGACGGCCGTGCGCGAAGCGGTCGGCAAGGACTTCTGCGTCGGCCTGCGGATGTGCGGCGACGAATTCCACGAGGACGGCCTCGATCACGAAGCGCTGAAGGAAATCGCGCAGGCGATGTCGGAGACGGGCCTGATCGACTACCTGAGCGTGGTCGGCTCGGGCGGCGACACGCACAACACGATCGCCAACTGCATGCCGCCGATGGCGCTGCCGCCGGAGCCGTTCGTGCACCTCGCGGCCGGCATCAAGTCGGTGGTGAAGATCCCCGTGATGCACGCGCAGAGCATTCGCGACGCCGGCCAGGCCGAGCGCCTGCTCGCGAACGGCATGATCGACCTGGTCGGCATGACGCGCGCGCAGATCGCCGATCCGCACATGGTGATCAAGATCCGCGACGGCCGCGAGGACGAAATCAAGCAATGCGTCGGCGCGAACTACTGCATCGACCGCCAGTACAACGGCCTCGATGTGCTGTGCATCCAGAACGCCGCGACGTCGCGCGAAGCGACGATGCCGCACATCATCGAGAAGTCGCGCGGCCCGAAGCGCAAGGTCGTGGTGGTCGGCGCGGGCCCCGCGGGGCTCGAGGCCGCGCGCGTCGCGAAGCTGCGCGGCCACGACGTCGTGCTGTTCGAGAAGAACGCTGAAGTTGGCGGCCAGGTGATGATCGCCGCGAAGGCGCCGCAACGCGAACAGATGTCGGGGATCATCCGCTGGTTCGACATGGAAACGAAGCGCCTGGGCGTCGATCGCCGCCTGGGCGTCGCCGCCGACGAGAAGATGATCATGGCCGAGAAGCCGGACATCGTCGTGCTCGCCACCGGCGGGTCGAGCTTCACGTGGCAGGTGCCGGCGTGGGGCGTGGCCGAAGGCCTCGCCGTCAGCGCGTGGGACATCCTGACCGGCAAGGTCGAGCCGAAGCAGAACGTGCTGCTGTTCGACGGCGTGAGCACGCATGCGGGTGCCGGCGTGGCCGACTTCATGGCGAGTCGCGGCTCGAAGGTCGAGGTGGTGACGCCCGACGTGAAGGTCGCCGACGATTGCGGCGGCACGACGTTCCCGATCTTCTATCGCCGCCTGTATGCGCTCGGCGTGATCCCGACGCCGAACACGATGCTCGATCGCGTGTACGAGGAAGACGGCAAGATCATCGCCGTGCTGCGCAACGAATACACGGAAGAACTGGAAGAGCGCGCGGTCGACCAGGTGGTGATCGAGAACGGCTCGTCGCCGAACGACGCGCTGTACTGGAAGCTCAAGCCGGAGTCGGTGAACCGCGGCCAGATCGATCCGCACACGCTGTTCGCGGCCGAGCCGCAACCGTGCCTGTCGGAAGAACTGGGCAACGGCCGCTTCCTGCTGTTCCGTGTCGGCGACTGCATCTCGATGCACAACGTCCACGGTGCGATCTACGACTCGCTGCGTCTCGTCAAGGATTTCTGAACATGAATCCGGCTTTCCTGATTACCGCACTGCTGTGGCTGTCGGTGGCGGGGCTCGCGTTCGCGGTCGCGAAGCGCTCGTCATACTGGCGTCTGGGGCGCGCGACGGCGCCCGGCTCGTTCGGCGTCGCGAACCTGTTCGCGATTCCGAAGCGCTACTTCGTCGACCTGCACCATGTGGTGGCCCGCGATCCGTACATCGCGAAGACCCACGTCGCGACCGCCGGCGGCGCGATCGCCGCGCTCGCGCTGGTGTTCGTCAACTACGGCCTCGCGATCTACTCGCCGTGGCTCGACAAGCTGATTTTCCTCGCCGCGCTCGCGATGCTCGTCGGCGTGGTGTTCGTCTGGCGCCGCCGCGCGGCCAAGGACGTGCCGGCCCGCCTGTCGCGCGGCCCGTGGAATGCGCTGCCCTGGCTGCTCGGCTCGTTCGCGCTCGGCCTCGTGCTGTTCATGGTCGTGCCGGCCGGCGCGATGTCGGGGGCGTTCGCGGTGCTCTGCGCGCTGCTGATCGGCGCCGGCGCGTTCACGATGACCGTCGGCGCCGCGAAGGGCGGCCCGATGAAGCATGCGATCGCCGGCCTGCTGCACCTCGCGTTCCATCCGCGCCAGGAGCGCTTCGCGGCGACCCGCGACTCGTTCACGGGTAACGGCACGGCCACGCCGCCGACCGCGCTGAAGCTGCCGGACATCGCGCACGAGGAGTACGGCGTTGCGAAGCCGGTCGAATTCCGCTGGAACCAGCTGCTCAGCTTCGACGCATGCGTGCAGTGCGGCAAGTGCGAAGCCGCGTGCCCCGCGTTCGCGTCGGGCCAGCCGCTGAACCCGAAGAAACTGATCCAGGATCTCGTCGTCGGGATGGCGGGCGGCACCGATGCCGCGTACGCCGGCAGCCCGACGCCGGGCCTCGCGGTCGGCCAGCATCGCGGCGAGCCGAACGGCCCGATCGTGTCCGGCCTGATCGAGGAACAGACCCTGTGGTCGTGCACGACCTGTCGCGCTTGCGTGCAGGAGTGTCCGATGCTGATCGAGCACGTCGACGCGATCGTCGACATGCGCCGCAACCGCACGCTGGTGCATGGCACGGTGCCGGGCAAGGGCCAGGAAGTGCTCGCGAACCTGCGCGAGACCGGCACGATGGGCGGCTATGACACGGCCGCGCGCTACGACTGGTCGGTCGACCTGAGCGCGCCCGTCGCGCAGCCGGGCAAGCCGGTCGACGTGCTGATCGTCGCGGGGGAAGGCGCGTTCGACATGCGCTACCAGCGCACGCTGCGCGCGTTCGTCAAGGTGCTGAACAAGGCCGGCGTCGACTACGCGGTGCTCGGCGGGAACGAGACCGACACGGGCGACGTCGCACGCCGCCTCGGCGACGAAGCGACGTTCCAGCAGATGGCGAAGCGCCTGATCGGCACGCTCGGCTCGCTGTCGTACAAGCAGATCGTGACGGCCGACCCGCACGTGATGCACAGCCTGCGCAACGAATACCGCGCGCTCGGGCTGCGCGTGACGGTCAAGCATCACACGACCTACCTCGCGGAGCTGGCCGACAGCGGCAAGATCGCGCCGAAGGCCGTCGAGTCGCTGCGCGAGAAGCGCACCACGTATCACGACCCGTGCTACCTCGGCCGCTACAACGGCGAGACGGAATCGCCGCGCAAGCTGCTGAAGACGATCGGCATCCAGGTCGTCGAGATGGAGCGCAACGGCATGCGTGGCCGCTGCTGCGGCGGTGGCGGCGGTGCGCCGCTGACCGATATCCCGGGCAAGCAGCGGATCCCCGACATCCGCATCGCCGACGCGCGCGCGATCGGTGCCGACGTGGTCGCGGTCGGATGCCCGAACTGCACGGCGATGCTCGAAGGCGTCGTGGGCCCGCGCCCCGACGTGCTCGACGTGGCCGAACTCGTTGCCGCTTCGCTGGAGTGAATCGATGAACCCGATCAAACGAATCGATCCGCGCCGGCCGTTCATCATCACGGCCGCGGGCCTGAAGCGCATCACGCTCGGCGAGGAAGGCAGCGCCGACGCGAGCGCCGCGCAGTGGTCCGCGCACGGTCATGGCGCCGCGGCCGCGAAGCCGCGCCGTGCGGTGCAGGACCCGAAGCACGTGATGCTGGTGGTGGCGCACACCGAGCGCGGCGCGCTCGACGACCATGCGCGGCAGGCGATCGCCGCCGCCGCGGTGCTCGCCGACGCGCAGACGGAAGTCGCGCTGCTGGTGTTCGGCGAACTGAAGGATGACGCCGCGGAACTCGGCGTCGACAAGCTGATCGAGCTGGCCGGCTTCGACCGTCGCGCGTTCGCGCCTGAAAGCGAATTGCAGGCAATGCAGGCCTGCGCGGCGGCGCTCGCGCCGAAGCACGTGTTCGTGCCCGACAACGCGACCGGCGACGGCGATCTCGGCCGGCGTTACGCGGCAGCCGCCGGCGCGAGCGTCGCGACCCACGTGGTCGAGATCGACGCGAAGCACGTGGGCGCGTATGCGCAGGCCGGCCGTGCGTTCGCGACGCGTGGACTACCCGACGTGATCCTGCTCGCGCAGAACGCGGTCGAAGCGAAACTGCCGTTCGTCGGCGCGGGCGAGCGTCTGGCCGCCGACTTCATCCTCCCCGCTGCCGGTGCGGCGCAGCCGTACCGCGATCTCGGCCTCGAGGAAATCGACGCCGCGCAGGTCGCGCTGGAGGAAGCCGACTTCATCGTGTCGGCCGGCAACGGCGTGTCCGACATCGGCGCGTTCGAGCGGCTCGCCGGCACATTCGGCGCGGCGATCGGCGCGAGCCGTGTCGCGGTCGACAACGGCCACTTCACGCGCGACAAGCAGGTGGGCGCGACCGGCAAGACGGTCGAGGCCAGCGTGTACATCGCGTTCGGCATCTCGGGCGCGGTGCAGCACCTGCAGGGGATCAAGGACTGCCGCCACGTGATTGCGGTGAACCTCGACGGCAGCGCGCCGATCGCGAAGCGCGCGAACCTGACCGTGGTGGGCGATGCGCAGGCGACGATCGCCGCGCTGATCGAACAGGTGCAGGCCGCGCGTGCCGCGCGCGGACAATCGCCGGCCGCGGTCGGCGCCCGTGAATCGGAAGGAGTCGCAGCATGAACGCCCCCCGCCAGTTGCAACGCATCGCGGTGCTCGTGTCCGTCGGCCGGCACCCGGTCAGCGGCACCGCGCGCTACAGCCGCAACGACGCGGCCGCGCTCGAAACCGGCCGCCAGCTCGCGGAGAAGCATCGCGCGCAGCTCGACGTGATCCATGCAGGCGATCCCGCGAATGAAGCGCTTGCCGAATACCTCGCGCTCGGCGCACGGCAGGTCGAGGTGCTGGCCTGCCGCGACGGCGACGATGCCGTGCATGCGCTCGCCGCGCGGGTCGAAGGCTACGACCTCGTGCTGACCGGCACCCGCGCCGAGGGCGCATACGACACCGGCATGCTGCCGTATCGCGTCGCCGCGACGCTCGGCTATCCGCTCGTCGGCTCGGCCGTCGACGTGACGGTCGACGGCGGCCGTGCGGCGGTGCGGCAATTCTTGCCGAAAGGGCTGCGGCGGCGTGTCGACGCGGCGCTGCCGGCCGTCGTCGCGGTCCATCCGCTCGCGAATGTGACGCCGCTTTACGCGTATGCGCGGCTGCGGGCCGGCGCGATCCGTCCGGCGCTCACGGCGACCGGCGCGGATGCCGACGCGCTCGCGTGGAAGGTCGGTCCGATCGAGCGTAAACCCGTAAAGCTGGTCGCCGCCGAGAAGCGCTCCGGGCACGCCCGGATGCTGTCCGCGACGACGACCGAAAGCCGCGGCGGCAACGTCGTAAATGAAGGGAGTTCAGTCGAAAAAGCACAAGTGATCCTCGCGTATTTGCGCGAGCATCAGCTCATCGACTACTGATTTTGATGCCTGTCGGCAACCGCAAGGAATCCGGAGAAAACATGAACGTATCGGCAGACATTCGCGCACTGATCGAGCGACGCAAGGAAGGCTACAGCCTCGAGGCACCGTTCTACACGAGCGAGGAAATTTTCGGCCTCGACATGGAGGCGATTTTCCGCCAGCACTGGATCCAGGTCGCGGTCGAACCGGACATTCCCGAGCCGGGCGACTACGTGACGGTGGAACTGGGCAGCGACTCGATCCTGATCGTGCGTGACGACGACATGGAAATTCGCGCGTTCCACAACGTGTGTCGCCACCGCGGCGCGCGCCTGTGCAACGAGGACAAAGGCTCGGTCGGCAACATCGTGTGCCCGTACCACAGCTGGACCTACAACCTGACGGGCCAGCTGATGTTCGCCGAGCACATGGGCGAGAAGTTCGACCGTTGCAAGCACAGCCTGAAGTCGGTGCACGTGCAGAACCTCGCGGGCCTGATCTTCGTCTGCCTCGCCGAGGAGCCGCCCGCCGACTTCGCGCAGCTGCGCGCCGAGATGGAGCCGTACCTGCTGCCGCACGATCTGCCGAACACGAAGATCGCCGCGCAGATCGACATCATCGAGGAAGGCAACTGGAAGCTCACGATGGAGAACAACCGCGAGTGCTATCACTGCGTCGCGAACCATCCGGAGCTGACGATCTCGCTGTACGAATACGGCTTCGGCTACCAGCGTTCCGACGCGAATGCCGAAGGCATGGACGCGTTCGCGGAAACCTGCGTGCGCCGCGGCAAGGAGTGGGCCGAGATGGGCCTGCCGTCCGCCGAAATCGAAAAGCTGGACGACGTGACGGGTTTTCGCACGCAGCGCCTGCCGCTCGATCGCCACGGCGAATCGCAGACGCTCGACGCGAAGGTCGCGTCGAAGAAGCTGCTCGGCAAGTTCGACCAGGCCGACCTCGGCGGCCTGTCGTTCTGGACGCAGCCGAACTCGTGGCACCACTTCATGAGCGATCACATCGTGACGTTCTCGGTGATTCCGCTGTCGGCCGGCAAGACGCTCGTGCGCACCAAGTGGCTCGTGCACAAGGACGCGAAGGAAGGCATCGACTACGACGTGAAGAACCTGACGGCCGTGTGGAACGCGACCAACGACCAGGATCGCGCGCTCGTCGAATTCTCGCAGCGCGGCGCGACCAGCAGCGCGTATGAGCCGGGTCCGTATTCGCCGTTCACGGAAGGCCTCGTTGAAAAATTCTCGGCCTGGTACATCGGCCGGCTCGCCGAAAAAACCGGCGCGTAGTACTTAGCAGCAGAAAAGCGGAGCAAGACATGATGCGAGATGCGGCCAATTTCGAGCCGGCGGACAGCCGGGTAACGCACCCGTCGTTCTGGAACGCGCTGCCCGAGCGCTGGACGAGCGACGTCGAGGAAACGCTGGTGTGCTGCCACGTTCGGCAGGAAACCCACGACGTGAAGAGCTTCTTCTTCCGTTCGCCGCAAGGCCGTGCGTTCTCGTTCGAACCCGGGCAGTTCATCACGCTCGAGCTCGACATCGAAGGCGAGACGATCAACCGGTGCTACACGATCTCGTCGTCGCCGGCGCGGCCGCACACGATCTCGATCACGGTCAAGCGCGTGCCGGGCGGCAAGGTGTCGAACTGGCTGCACGACAACCTGCAGCCGGGCGCGTCGGTGCGCGTGCTCGGCCCGGCCGGCGAATTCACGTGCGCGCGGCATCCGGCGCGCAAGTACCTGTTCCTGTCGGCCGGCTCCGGCGTCACGCCGCTGATGTCGATGAGCCGCGCGCACCATGATCTCGCCGAGGATCGCGACATCCTGTTCGTGCACAGCGCGCGCACGCCGGACGACATCATCTTCGCGCGCGAGCTCGACCTGATCGCGTCGAACCATACCAACTTCCGCACGTCGTTCGTCGTCGAGCGCGTCGGCGCCCGCACCAACTGGCCGGGCGTCACGGGCTTCCTGACGCTGCCGCTGCTGAAGCTGATCGCGCCGGACTTCATGGAGCGCGAGATCTTCACGTGCGGCCCCGCGCCGTACATGAAGGCCGTGCGCGACCTGCTCGACGAAGCCGGTTTCGACCGCAAGCAGTATCACGAGGAAAGCTTCTCGTTCGAAACGCTCGCGCAGACCGCGAGCGACGACGTGCTCGACGAGCGCGTGCCGGCGGCCAACGACGGCGACGTCGCGACGAAGCAGTACACGGTCAGCTTCGCGAAGAGCAACCGCGAGATTGCGTGCGGCTCCGGGCAGCATGTGCTGGACGCGGCGCGCCAGTCCGGCGTGCGGCTGCCGGCGTCGTGCACGCAGGGCATGTGCGGCACCTGCAAGGTGAAGCTCGTGTCGGGGCAGGTCGAGATGAAGCACAACGGCGGCATCCGCCAGCGCGAGATCGATCAGGGGATGGTGCTGCTGTGCTGCAGCAAGCCGCTGTCGGATCTCGTGATCGACAAGTAACACGGAACCAGCCATTGGCGGTCCGGGCGCGTCGCGTCCGGACAAGCATCCGTCGGAAAAAAACGATACCGCGGATTTGTGGTTGAGGAACCTGGAGAGGCAACGCGCGGTGTGCGCATATCAAGGAGATCGACCATGAAGCTGTTGGGAAAACTGTTGTGGACCGGCGCACTGTCGGCGATGGTGGCACTGAGCGCGTCGGCGCTCGCCGATACGAAGCCGACGCTGAAGATCGGTTACGTCGAAGGCTGGGACGACAGCGTCGCGACGTCGAACGTCGCGGCCCGCGTCATCGAGAAGAAGCTCGGCTATCAGGTCCAGCTCGTGCCGGTCGCGGCCGGGATCATGTGGCAGGGCGTGGCGCGCGGCGATCTCGACGCGACGCTGTCGGCCTGGCTGCCCGTCACGCACGGTTCGTACTGGGGCGAATACAAGACCAAGGTTGTCGATCTTGGCGCGAACTTCCCCGATGCGAAGATCGGCCTGATCGTTCCCGATTACGTGAAGGCGAAGAGCATTGACGATCTGAACGCGGAGAAGAGTGACTTCGGTGGCCGCATCGTCGGCATCGATGCGGGCGCGGGCGTGATGCGCAAGACCGACGAAGCGATCAAGAGCTACGGCCTGAACTACACCCTCATGCCGAGTTCGGGCGGTGCGATGACGGCCGAGCTGTCGCGCTCCGTCGGTTCGAACAAGCCGGTGATCGTAACCGGCTGGGCGCCGCACTGGATGTTCGCGAAGTGGAAGCTGCGCTTCCTCGAGGATCCGAAGAAGGTGTTCGGCGGCGCGGAGCACGTCGACAACGTCGTGAACCCGCAGCTCGAAACGAAGGCCAAGCCGGTCGTCGCGTTCCTGAAGAAATTCCAGTGGAAGCCGGGCGAGATCGACAGCGTGATGCTCGCGATCCAGAACGGCGCGAAGCCGGAAGCGGCCGCCGATGCATGGATTGCCGCACATGCGGACCGCGTGAATTCGTGGACTGAAGGCGCGCAGTAAGTCCGCGGCGATTCGTCGCGCGGATCAGCATAAAAATACGCCGGGAATGGCATGCAGGAATCCGAAATAATCGCGAATTCATGCAGCCATATCCCGGTTTTCTTTTACTGATTCTGCAAAAAAGCCCGTAACTTGTTACACTACGGCCCTTGTGCGGAGTCATCTGCTTTGCATCGGACCAGAGTAAGGTAAGCGCTGAAGCGCCAACTCTGAACGAGAGGAGGAATTGGATGAGTCAGGCAGGACTGCGTGCGAATCGCACCAGTGATGTTGGAACAACCATCTCACATGATTCGACGGGCCACACGCTGCATCGTGGCCTGACCTGGAAGGATGCATTTTGGGTAACGAGCGGCGTGCCGGCTGGCGTGCTGTTCACGATCGGCGGCGTATGCGCGACGATCGGCCAGCCCGCGTGGGCGATCTGGATCGCCGCGATCACGATGGGGCTGGTTCAAAGCGCGACTTATGCGGAAATATCCGGGCTATTTCCCCATAAATCGGGCGGCGCGTCGGTGTATGGCGCGATCGGCTGGGTTCGTTACAGCAAGCTGATTGCCCCGGTTTCCGTGTGGTGCAACTGGCTCGCGTGGTCGCCGATGCTCGCGCTCGGCTGCGGCCTTGCGGCAAGCTATGCGCTCACGAGTCTCTTTCCCGCCAATGCGGCGGTGCTGCAATGGCAGCTCAGGATTGCGGATCTCGGTTTCATCAAGCCGGGTCTGTCTCTGCGAATCAACGCGACGTTCATCATCGCGACGATTCTGCTTCTCATCACGTTCAAGCTTCAGCATAGCGGCGCATCGAAGGCGGCGCGTACCCAGCGCATTCTCGGCATCGCATCGCTGACGCCGCTCCTGATCGTCGGCATCGTGCCGTTCGTCACCGGCGACGTGCCGATGTCGAACCTGCTCCCGCTGCTGCCGCTCGGTCACGACGCGCACGGCAATCTCACGGCCGCGACGTTCGGCTCGTGGAACGGGCAGGGCGTGACGATGGCGCTCGGGGCGATGTTCATGGCCGGCTGGGCGTCGTACGGCTTCGAAACGGCCGTCTGCTACACGCGTGAATTCCGCGATCCGCGGCGCGACACCGCGAAGGCGATCTTCTGGTCGGGCGCGCTGTGTCTCGTCGTGATGACGCTCGTGCCGATGGCGTTCCAGGGCGCGCTCGGCACGCAGGCGATGCTCGATCCGTCGATCGGCGACGGCACCGGCGTCGCGGCCGCGATGGCGAAGATCGTCGGCGGCGGCGCGTGGGTCGCGAATGCGGTCGTCGTGATGCTGATGCTGTCGATCCTGCTGATCGTGATGACGTCGATGATGGGCTCGTCACGCACGCTGTACCAGGCATCGGTCGACGGCTGGCTGCCGAAGTACCTGTCGCACGTGAACGAGCACGGCTCGCCCACGCGCGCGATGTGGACCGATCTCGGCTTCAACCTCGTGTTGCTGATGATGTCGGACTACATGACGGTGCTGTCGATCTCGAACGTCTGCTACATGCTGTTCGTATTCCTGAACCTTCAGTCGGGCTGGATCCACCGGATGGATCGCGGCAACTGGGATCGGCCGTTCCGCTGCCCGACCTGGCTGCTCGTCGGTGGCTCGATCTGCGGCTATGCGAACCTCGTCTATGTCGGCGCGGGCGCGAACCTGCAAGGCGAAGGCACGCTGCGCAACGGGCTGATCGCGATGCTGCTGATCGTGCCGGTGTTCGTGTTCCGCCACTACTGGCAGGATCGCGGCCGTTTCCCCGAACAGATGCAGCGCGACATGGAGCTCGAAGTGCCGAAGCGCGCGACGTGGCTGAACCTGATGCCGTATGCGGCGTTGATCGGGGCGGGGCTGACGATCTGGCTGTCGTACTACTTCGCGTGGGTTAAATAAGCCGCTGACGCCGCGCGCGGCGAACCCGGCACCGCACCCGGGGCCGTCGCGCGAAGCGTCGCAGGCGATGCTCCAAAAAAAACCGACCGGCTGATGCCGGTCGGTTTTTTGTTGGCCGCTCGCCGAACGTACGCGGCGAACGCCGAGAACGCCGAGAACGCGCTTACGGAAACACCACCGTCCGATCCCCATTCAAGAACACACGCCGCTCGATGAACGCCTTCACCGCACGCGCCAGCGTGAGACTTTCGACGTCGCGGCCGACCGCGAGCAGTTGCTCGGGACGCAGCGCATGATCGACGCGTTCGACCACCTGCTCGATGATCGGACCTTCGTCGAGATCGTCGGTCACGAAGTGCGCGGTCGCGCCGATCAGCTTCACGCCGCGCGCATGTGCCTGGTGATACGGCTTCGCGCCCTTGAAGCCGGGCAGGAACGAGTGATGGATGTTGATCGCGCGGTGCGCGAGCTTCGCGCTGGTTTCCTGCGACAGCACCTGCATGTAGCGCGCGAGGATCACGAGTTCGGCGCCGCTCGACTCGAAGAAGTCGAGCCACTGCGCTTCCTGCTGCGCCTTGGTGTCGGCCGTGATCGGGAAATGGCGGAACGGCAGCCCGTGCTGCGCGGCGAGTGGTTCGAAGTCCGGATGGTTCGACACGATGCCGACGATGTCCATCTTCAGCTCGCCCATCCGCCAGCGGAACAGCAAGTCCGCGAGGCAGTGCTCGAGCTTCGACACCATGATCAGCACCTTCGGGCGCGCGCTCACGTCGTGGATCGCCCATTGCGTGTCGCCCGCGCCGCTGCCGCCGAGCTCGGCCGCGATCGGCGCGAATTCCTGGCGCAGCGCGTCGATCTGCAGCGTCTCATCCGTCGGATGAAACACGCAGCGCACGAAGAAGTGGTTGCTGAGATCGTCGTCGAACACGTTCAGCGCATCGACATAGCAGCGATGGCGCTCGAGAAAGCCGACGACGGCGGCGACCTGGCCGGCCGCGCTTGGGCACGACAGCGTCAGGACGAATTGATCGGGGCGTGAGTCGGCGGTCATGAAATTCCTCGGATGTCATGGGGCGCGAACCCGCGCGGCGGCGCACCGGGGCGCCAGGCTACGCGGGTAGCGGGAGACTCAAGTAAATCAGGACGATTTGGACGCGGATAGAACCAACCCGCCGTGTGGCTGGTATCGGCGCGCCAGCGCCGCCGGGGTGGGCGGGGGGAGGCCGGACGGCTGGTCTGGCGGCTACCCTGCGGGTATCGGGAGGGCGATCAGTGGGCGGTCCGACGGATGTCGGGCGGATGCCGTGTGGGTGTCATGCGGCCGATCCGGCGGACATCACGCGGGACTCCGGTGGCCGGCCAGCCCGCCGCTCACGCCGATGCGCACGCGTCGAGCAGCCAGCGCCGGAACACGTGGGTCGCGTCCGGCTCGGGCCGCTGCGGCGGCCGGACCAGGAAGTAGCCGCGCGACGTGACGACGGGCGCATCGACGAGCTTCACGAGCTGCCCCGACGCGACGAGTTCGTCGACGAGCGGCGACCAGCCGAGCGCGACGCCCTCGCCGAGCAGCGCCGCATGGATCACCAGCGCGTAGCTGTTGAAGGTCACGCCGCGCGCGGCGGCCGGCGCGTCGAGGCCGTGCGCGTCGAACCACCCGGCCCACGACAGCCAGCGCTCGGGGCGCGTCGGCTGCACGTGCAGCAGCGGCAGCGCATGCAGGTGGTCGGGCCGCGCGACGTGCGGATGCAGCGCGCGGAACGCGGGCGAGCAGACGGGCGTGACCGATTCGGGAAAGAGCCGTGCCGCCGTGCATGACGGCCAGTGGCCGTCGCCGAACAGGATCGCGATGTCGGCATGGTCGCGCTGCGCGTCGTAATCCTGCGACGTGACGACCCGCACGTCGACGTCCGGCATCACGCGCTTCAGGCCCGCGAGGCGCGGCATCAGCCAGTAGGTCGCGAAGCCGAAATCCGTGACGATCGTGAGCGCACCGTGCTCGCGGCGCGCGCGCAGCGTCGCGGTGGCGCCGCGCAGCGTGTCGAGGCTCACCCGCACGGCTTCGTACAGGCACTGGCCGTCGCTCGTCAGCGTGACGCCGCGCGGGCTGCGCTCGAACAGCGGCACGCCGAGTTCCGCCTCGAGCTGGAACACCTGCTGGCTCACGGCCGGCTGCGTCGAGCCGAGCTCGCGCGCGGCGGCCGTGAAGCTCTGGAGACGGGCGGCCGATTCGAACGCGCGCAGCGCCTGCATCGACGGTAACGCTTCGGATTTCGACATAAGTCTCTCTAATGGCCCCATAAGGGCCGGACGCCTTCCCGCGCGAATTCGGGCGGGGGATAGTGCTTCGGACGGCGCGCCCGCGCCGCGCCAGGCCTTCCGCGATTCTGCCAGTCGCGGAAGGTGTGCGCGGCAGTTTCTTCAGGCTGCGTCCGTCATGCCGGCCGCGTCGCTGCTCAAGCTGCGCGCCGTTCCGTTCGAACACCGATTTCCCCACGACCGCGATGACGAACCCGACTCCCAACATCCTGATCCTGATGGCCGACCAGCTGACGCCGTTCGCGTTGCCGGCGTACGGCAACCGTGTCGCCCGCACGCCGACGCTCGACCGTCTCGCCGCACAAGGCGTGGTGTTCGACGCCGCGTATTGCGCGAGCCCGCTGTGTGCGCCGTCGCGCTTCTCGCTGCTGACCGGCAAGCTGCCGTCGGGTATCGGTGCCTACGATAACGCGGCCGAATTGCCGGCGCAAACGCTGACTTTCGCGCATTACCTGCGCGCGGGCGGTTACCGGACGATGCTGTCCGGCAAGATGCACTTCTGCGGTCCCGACCAGTTGCACGGTTTCGAGGAGCGGCTCACGACCGACATCTATCCGGCCGACTTCGGCTGGGTGCCCGACTGGGATCGTCCGGCCGAGCGGCCGAGCTGGTATCACAACATGAGCTCGGTGCTCGAGGCCGGCCCGTGCGTGCGCACGAACCAGCTCGACTTCGACGACGAGGTCACGTTCGCGGCGAAGCAGAAGCTGTACGACGTCGCGCGCGAGCGGGCGGCCGGGCACGACGAGCGGCCGTTCTGCATGGTCGTGTCGCTCACGCATCCGCACGATCCGTACGCGATCACGCGCGAATACTGGGATCTGTACCGCGACGACGAGATCGACATGCCGGCCGTGCGGCTCGACGCGGCCAACAGCGATCCGCATTCGCAGCGGTTGCGCTTCGTTTGCGAAAACGACCGCACGCCGCCGACCGACGCGCAGATCCGCGCCGCCCGCCGCGCGTACTACGGCGCGACGTCCTACGTCGACACCCAGTTCGGCAGCGTGCTGGCCGCGCTCGAGCAGTGCGGATTCGCCGACGATACGATCGTGATCGTCACGTCGGACCACGGCGACATGCTCGGCGAGCGCGGGCTCTGGTACAAGATGACGTTCTTCGAAGGCGGCTGCCGCGTGCCGCTGATCGTCCACGCGCCGGGCCGCTTCGGCGCCGCGCGCGTGCGCGGACCCGTATCGCACGTCGACCTGCTGCCGACGCTCGTCGATCTCGCCGGCGCGGCGCCGGCCGGTGGCTGGCCCGACGCGGTCGATGGCGCGAGCCTCGTGCCGCATCTGCAAGGCGCGCCCGCGCACGACGTCGCGCTCGGCGAATATCTCGCGGAAGGCGCGGTTGCGCCGGTCGTGATGATCCGCCGCGGCGACTGGAAGTACGTGCATTGCCCGGCCGATCCGGACCAGCTCTACAACCTTGCCGACGATCCGCGCGAGCGCACCAACCTGGCCGGCCTGCCTGAGGCCGCCGACGTGCTCGCCGCGTTCCGCGCGGAGGCCGCGCAGCGGTGGAACCTGCCGGAACTCGACGCGCAGGTGCGCGCAAGCCAGCGGCGGCGCCGTTTCCACTACGCGGCGACGACGCAGGGCCGCATCCAGGCGTGGGACTGGCAGCCGTTCACCGATGCGAGCCAGCGCTACATGCGCAATCACATCGAACTCGACACGCTCGAAGCGATGGCGCGCTTTCCGCGCGTCGGGCGCTGAACGATCCGCATCGCGGACATTGACGAACGACGGAGGAAGCGATCATGAAACGGCAATCAAGGACAGCAATCAAGACACTCGGCACGGTGCTCGCGGCAGTCGCGTGCGTGTTGGCGGCGCAGCCGCCCGCGCACGCCGCCGATCCGCAGACGTGTCGCGACGTGAAGATGGCGGCGCCCGGCTGGACCGACATCGACGCGACGAACGCGATGGCGGGTGTGGTGCTCAAGGCGCTCGGCTATCGGCAGGACGTGGCGAACCTGTCGGTGCCGATCACGTACCAGGGCTTGAAGAAAGGGCAGGTCGACGTGTTCCTCGGCAACTGGATGCCCGCGCAGGCGCCGCTCGTGAAGCCGTTCGTCGACGAGAAATCGATCGACGTGCTGCACGCGAACCTGAGCGGCGCGAAGTTCACGCTCGCCGTGCCCGACTACGTCGCGGCGGCCGGCGTGCACACGTTCGCGGATCTCGCACGCTACGCGGACCGCTTCGGCGACAAGATCTACGGGATCGAGCCCGGCGCGCCCGCGAACCAGAACATCAAGCGGATGCTGTCCGACCATGCGCTGGGCCAGGCGAACTGGTCGCTCGTCGAATCGAGCGAGACGGGGATGCTCACGCAGGTCGAGCGCGCGGTGCGCGACAAGCGCTGGATCGTGTTTCTCGCGTGGGAGCCGCATCTGATGAACACCAAGTTCCACCTGACCTACCTGTCGGGCGGCGACGCGTATTTCGGGCCGAACTACGGCGGTGCGACGGTCAACACGGTCACGCGCACGGGCTTTGCCGGCCAGTGCGCGAATCTCGCGCGGCTGTTCAAGCAGATGACGTTCTCCGTCGACGTCGAGAACCGGATGATCGCCGACATGCTCGACAACAAGACCTCGCCCGCGCTCGCCGCGCAGCACGTGCTGAAGGCCGACCCGGCGCTGGTCGAGGGCTGGCTGGACGGCGTGACCACCGCGTCCGGCACGCCGGCCCTGCCGGCCGTGCGCGCGGCGCTCGACGGCCGCTGACCGGCCTCCGGGCGGCCGGTTTTTACCCGGCCGCCCGTCTCCGTGTTTTCCCGAGCAGTCGCATCGAGACCATTTGGTGTCGCCTTCAGACGGGTGACCCGAAATATGGGTTTGTATTTTTCGCCAATGGCTGCGTTATTGCGGAAAACGAAATGCCGGAGCCAGCGGACGTACCGAATTCGAATCAGCCGGCGTATTGCGGCGCGCGCAGGTGACGATTCTTTCCATCGAACGGTTCAAGGGGTGGTCGACAATGAAGCAAAAGAAAGTTGCCGTAGCTGCCGCGCTTGCATGCGCGGCCTGTATTCCCGCCATCGGGCATGCACAGAGCAGCGTGACGCTGTACGGGATTCTCGACGCGGGCATCACGTACGTGAACAACACGGGCGGTTCGCACGTGGTCAAGTTCGATGACGGCATCGCTTACGGGAACCGTTTCGGCCTGAAGGGCACGGAAGATCTCGGCGGCGGCCTGAAGGCCGTGTTCACGCTCGAGAGCGGTTTCCACCTCGGCAACGGGCAACTCGGTTTCGGCGGATCGGAGTTCGGGCGGCAGGCTTATGTCGGTCTTCAGAATGACTGGGGCACGTTGTCGTTCGGCAACCAGCTCGACATCACCAACGAGCTCGTGTCGATCTACAACATCTCCGCATGGGGCAGCGGCTATGCGATCCACCAGGGCGACTTCGACCGCTTCAACGGCGACCGCCTGCCGAACTCGGTCAAATTCCTGTCGAACGACCTGAACGGCTTCAAGTTCGGTGCGATGTACTCGTTCGGCAACGTCGCCGGCAACTTCCATCGCAACAGCGCATGGAGCGCGGGCGCGAGCTTCACGAAGGGCGACTTCGCGATCGGCGCCGCGTACACGCGCCTGAACAACCCGAACGGCATCTACGGGTTCGATCCGTACGCGATGATCGGTACGCATACGTTCCTGGGCCAGCAGACCGTGACCGTCGATCCGGCGACCGGCGCGCGCACCGACCTGTTCGCGAACACCGCGATGGACGTCGACAGCCAGGGCACGTTCGGCATCGGCACGAGCTACACGATCGGCAAGCTGTCGCTCGACGCGAACTTCTCGTACACGACGATCAAGGGTTTCGGCCAGTCGTCGCACATGCAGGTGTATGAAGGCGGCGGCATGTACCAGTTCACGCCGGCGCTGAGCCTGATCGCGGGCTACCAGCACACGCGCTTCGAAGGCCATCACTGGAACCAGGGCACGGCCGGCCTGCACTACCTGCTGTCGAAGCGCACCGACGTGTACATCTCCGGCGATTACCTGCGCGCGTCGCAGGGTGTCGATGCGGTGATCGGCTACAGCTTCACGCCGTCGACGACGCAGACGCAGGCCGACGTGCGGATCGGGATGCGGCATTCGTTCTGAGCGGGGTGGGGTGGTTTTTCAACGTTTTCAGCGAGGTCTCTCTTTGGCGCGAACCGAGGTTCGCGCTTTTTTTTTTGCGAGGCGGCGCCGCGCGCGCCGGCTTCGCGTGCGTCGGGCGTGCTTCGGCAGGGCTTCGGCGGTTGAAGCTATCGCGCGTATCGCCGATCGCCAGCCTCCGTCCGATGACGTCTCTCCGATGGGGATGAAGCTGTTTCCTTAGTTAACCGGCATGACGTTGCTCGAGCGTGACGCGTGATGCGCGTCAGGCGTCAGGCGTCAGGCGTCCGGCGTCCGGCGTCACGCGCACGGCCGTGCCGTAGCAGATCACTTCCGTGATGCCCGATCCGATTTCGGTCGAGTCGTAGCGCATCGCGACGATCGCATTCGCGCCGAGCTTGCGCGCGTCGACGAGCATCTTGTCGAACGCCTGCTGGCGCGCCTTCTCGCACAGCGACGTATAGAGCGTGATGTTGCCGCCGAAGATCGTTTGCAGCGCCGCGCCGAACGAGCCGACGATCGAGCGCGAACGCACGATGATGCCTTGTGCGACGCCGAGCGAACGGACGGTCGTGTGGCCCGGAAGATCGAACGCGGTGGTGACGCGCTCGGGCGAGAGGTCGTCGGCGGAGCGGGAGAAGTCGGTCATGGCAGTGCACCGTGGTGCGGGAGTGATCGAACGACGATTCTATCCGGAGCGGGAACGGCGCTTGAACGGGCGCGCATGAGCCGCGCGTGCGGTGTCGGTCGTCGTGCCGTACTGTGCGGTTGCGTTGGCATCGATGGGTACATGACTGAGGATGACTAAATGTCAGGTCGAAACGAATCGGGCCGGAAGAACGACGGGAAAGGAGGCGAGGAAGCGAACGGCAGGAAACGGTGCCGAAGCGCAATAGCGCGCCGGACTGTACGCAAAAGCGGCAACGCTCAGCGCGTCGCGCGCCTGTCGCTGCGCGGACTCACGCCGAAACGCGCACGGTACGTGCGCGAGAAATGCGACGGCGATTCGAAGCCGCATGCGACGCACACCGACGTGATGCTCATGTCGGTCTGCTGCAGCAGCTCGCGCGCTCGATCGAGGCGCAGGTTCAGGTAGAAGCGCGTCGGCGTGTCGTTCAGCGTCGCGCTGAACAGCCGTTCGAGCTGGCGGCGCGTGATCGATACCTCTTGCGCGAGTACATCGGAGCCGAGCGGAGTCTCCATGTGACGCTGCATCGTGTCGATCACCTGGATCAGCTTGCGGTTGTGCACGCCATAGCGCGCGGCGATCTCGAGCCGCTGGCTGTCCGAACGCTGCCGGATGCGGCTGACGACGAACTGCTCGGAGATCGCGGCCGCGAGATCGGCGCCGTGCCGCCGGCCGATCAGGTCGAGCATCATGTCGATCGACGCGGTGCCGCCCGCACACGTGATGCGCCGGTCGTCGATCTCGAACAGTTCCTGCGTCGCGTTCAGGCCAGGGTAGCGTTCGCGGAACGCGGCGAGCGCTTCCCAGTGCAGCGTGAGCGTTTGCGAGGCGTCGAACAGCCCGGCTTCCGCGAGCACGAAGCTGCCGGTGTCGATGCCGCCGAGCGTCGCACCGTGTCGGTTCTGGCGGCGCAGCCAGTCGGCGAGCGCGCGGTCGTAGCACACGAGCGGATCGAAGCCCGCGACGACGAACACCGTCTCGACCTGCGCGACGTCCGCGCAGGCGGCTTCGGCGGCGACCGGGATGCCGTTGCTCGCGGCGACGGGCGCGCCGTCCGCGCTGATCACGTGCCAGCGGTACAGCTCGGTGCGGAACCGGTTCGCGACGCGCAACGGCTCCACCGCGGACATGAAGCCGAGCGCGGAAAAGCCGGGCAGCAACAGAAAGTGGAAATCCTCGGGCATCGGGGCGTCGGGTGGAATTGGGTGGCCGTCGCGCATCGCGCGGCGCGGCGCGGCGAGCGGGTATGCGTACACCGCGCCCGGCTCGCGCGAGCCGACTGTTCAACCTGGGATTATCGCGGTTTTTAGCGGCGCTCAGCGCGTTTTTGCGCGATGCACCGTATTTCTCCGCGATGATGTGCCGGCCGATCATCCGGTCGCGAAGCAGAAGAGCAAGACGATTGCGCGGATCGCTTGTCGCGGCGCTTCGGCTGTGAACGCCGAATTGGCGGCGCGCCTTTTCCGCGCTACGCTCGTTGTCGCCGGCCGGGCGAACATCTGCCGCGGCGTCACGTCGTGCGTGCACTGCACAAAACACCGAAATCCCCAAGCTTCAGTTGCCTTTCGTTAGAATCGCTTGTCGTCGAAGCAAAAAACCAGAATTGCATTGGCGCGGCGGTACGGATTCGCGAATGCCGCTCGCTCCCATCCCATGGTTCATCCTTTACCGGAGGCGAACGTGCCAGGATTACTTCCCGATGTCGACCGCGACGGGCTCCTCGAATATTCGGTGGTGTACACCGACCGATCGATCAATCACATGTCGCGGCGCTTTCAGGGCGTCATGCGCGATATTTCCGCTGCGCTGAAAAAGGTCTACAACGCGAAGGCGGTTGCGATCGTCCCGGGCAGCGGGACGTTCGGCATGGAAGCCGTGGCCCGCCAATTTGCGACGAACAAGAAATGCCTGGTCATCCGCAACGGCTGGTTCAGCTTCCGCTGGTCGCAGATTTTCGACATGGGCGGCATTCCGTCCGAGTCGATCGTGTTGAAGGCGCGTCCGGTTGAATCGGGCCGCCAGGCCGCGTTTGCGCCGGCACCGATCGACGAGGTCGTCGCGGCGATTCGCGAGCACAAGCCGGATCTGGTCTTCGCGCCGCACGTCGAAACCGCTTCAGGGATGATGCTGCCCGATGGCTACATGCGTGCAGTGGCCGACGCCGTGCATGCGGTCGGCGGCATGTTCGTGCTCGATTGCATCGCGTCCGGGACGATCTGGGTCGACATGGCGGCGAGCGGCGTCGACGTGCTGATCAGCGCGCCGCAAAAGGGCTGGAGCGCGTCGCCCGGCTGCGCGCTGGTGATGCTCGGTCCGCTCGCCCGCGAACGAATCGATGCGACGACCAGCACCAGTTTTGCGTGCGATCTGCGCAAGTGGCTGCAGATCATGGAGGCATACGAGCAGGGCGGGTTCGCGTACCACGCGACGATGCCCACGGACAGCCTCGCGACGCTGCGCGACGTCATCAAGGAAACGGAAGCGTACGGCTTCGACAAGGTGCGAGCCGAGCAGCTCGAGCTCGGCACGCGGATTCGCGCGCTGCTGGCCGGGAAGGGGTTCAGGAGCGTGGCGGCCGAAGGGTTCGAGGCACCGGGCGTCGTGGTGAGTTACACGGACGACGACGACATCCGGTCCGGCAAGAAATTCGTCGACGTCGGCATGCAGATCGCGGCAGGGGTTCCGCTGCAGTGCGATGAGCCGGCGGATTTCAAGACGTTCCGGATTGGCTTGTTCGGTCTCGACAAGCTGCATGATGTCGATGCGGCGGTTGCGCGGTTTGCCAGCGCGCTGGAGCGGGTTCTGTAGCGTGCTTTTTGGCGAATCTTGAGCGAATGGCGAGAATTTCCCCCCAAGGCCTCTGCATGCCGATACAGGGGCCTGGGGCTCGGTTGGCACGAACCATTCAGCCTGGCGACGGCAACCGCTAGCCGATATCACGTGGCCGTCAATTGGCGGCCACGAGAGAATGATACGTATGCAGCAGCTCGTCGGCCGTCGCGAACCCGTCGATGCGAACCCACGATTTTCCCGGTGCGGCGCGCAGCAGCACAACCGGGGCGTGGTCCATCTTGTCCTGCCGGTAAACGTTGAAGGCCTTCTGCGCAGCGACGCTCGCGGCCATCGTGCCCGTGTAGTGCTGCCACTCCGGTCCGGCGCTGAACTTCGCCGCATATTCGCGCAGTCGTGCGGGCGTGTCGTTTTCCGGATCGATGGAGATCGACACGATATGAACCTTGTCGCGATCGGCGCCGAGCGCTTGTTGAAGCTGCGACAGTGTCTGACTGATGACGGGGCAGATCGACGTGCAGGTGGTGTAGATGAAGGTCAATACGACCGGGCGGCCGTCGTCCAGCTCGTCTTTCAGTGCGACGGTCTTGCCGTCGTCGCGGACGAGCATGACGGCCGGCACCGTGTAGGCAACCGTCGACATCTTCATCGCCGGCATCTTCATTCCGGGCATCGACATTCCCGGCATCGACATCGTCATCTGCGCCTGCGCGGCGGGCCCGGCGAGCAGCACACACCCGATCAGCAGGTGGGCCAACGTGAAAGCCTTCTGAAGCGTACGCATTTCAGTCTCCTCGTTCTGTGAGCCGCGTCCAGGGAATGGTCCATGCACCGTCGGCCACGATGCGCGTGCCGCTCGTATCCTCGAAGTGAACCATGTAGCCGCCTTTCGATGCGAGGCGCTGCCCCGGCGCAAGCGTCAGGCGCGGATAGTAGCCGGTGATCACGCGTTGCTCGAGCGTGTCTTCGATGCGCTCGACCAGATAGTCGCGCACGTAGGTGCCCGTGACGTGTCCCAGTGCCTCTTCGAGCAGCACGCACGCGAGGAACGTGTCCGCCTGCACCTGCTGGTCGACGATCTCGACGTGCCGCGCCGCGGCCCAGTCGAGCATGTAGTCGACGCGGCGTCGCACGCGATCGGGCAGATCGAACGGATAGGCGATGTGCGCGACCGCGCGCCAGTGCTCGGGCAGCGGCGTGCGATCCAGGCCGCCCATCAAGCCGGACAGGTAAACGGCCCCGGCGGGCGCGTCGCGGCCGAGCGACGCGATATCGGCGGGACGCAGCCACAACACGAGCACGTCGTCGCGGGCGATGCCGCGCACTGCATTCCCGGCTGGCTCGCCCGGCAGCAGCGCGCGGCGCGCGACGTCGAGCCCGTGCGCGCGCAACGCCGTGGCGAGCGCCTGCGCGCCTGCCTCGCCGCTGTCGCCCGCCCGATACAGTTCGTGGATCACGCGCGGGGCGGCGGCATGATCGTCATGCAGGATTTCCTCGGCGATCAGCGCCGCTTCCAGCAGCACGCCACCCGAGAAGTAGATCGAATAGAAGTCGCCGGCGCGCACGTCCGGTACCTCGACATTCGGAAACAGACACGGTATCCGGTCGTGCTCGCAGAACGCCCGAACGGGCGCCCAGTCGCGCTTGCCCATTCCGGATATCACCGCGAACGCCGGTTCGGCGGCAGCGTGGCGCTCCAGTTGCGCTTCCCATGTCGATGGCGGGCCGCTCAACGTCCACACGTGCAGTTGCCAGTGGCGCGACGTCGTGGCGACTTCCGTGCGCGCCGATCCTTGCGGCGTCGCGTTGACCGGAAGCGCGTCCTTGTCGGCGAAGTAGTGCCGCAGCACGTCGAGCATCGCGCGGCGTTTCACGGGATCGGCGTCCGGCGTGACGATGGTCGCGAAATGCAGGGTGGTGTCGGTGACGCCGGGCGCGGGGTGCGGATCGAGACGCTTCAGATAGCGGATCAAGGCGGCCATGTCGTCGTCGGACATCACGAAGTGCGGCATCAGGTAGCTGAGATGCCGGCCTTGCGCGTCGATTCCGCTTCGGATGGCACGCGCGAGGGTTGTATCGGAATACGCGGCTCGATTGCTTCGCATGCTTTCGACGTAGGGCATGCCGGAATGCTTGTCGCTGATCGTGCTGTTCTGGAACAGATACGTGGCGGCGATCGGCGGGATGATCGTGCGGCCCGACCTCGAGCCGAGCCCGCTGGGCCGATGGCAATTGACGCAGGCGGTCGCCGCGCCTTCCATGCGCTGTCCGCCTTCGCGCAACGCCTGGAGCGGGGCGCCGGACGTGAGGATGCCATCGCGATAGATGGCTTCGCCGGGGTCGGCGGCGGGCGCTGCGGCAGCGCGCGCCGTCGCGACGACCGTGAGCGCGACCGTGAGCCACAGCAGCCACGCGAGGCGCCCGAGTCCGCAGGTCAGGACGGCCGGCGCACCGGCTGCGGACGCATGCGTTGCGCTGCCCGGGCACGCACGCGCCCGTGCCGGTGGCGATGAATCGCCACCGTGCGTTGCCGAGCCCCGTTGGAGCGCATCCTCGTTACGTCGCATCGACGTGCGCCTGAACCCGGCCGGCAGCAACGCATGTCGCGTGTTGCAACGTGCGCCGTTTCATCTTGCCTCTCCCCGAATACGTGATCCGCACGGCGCGGCGGTGCCGATCGGCGTGCCTCCGCGCGTGCGTTGTGTCGTGATTGTCGTGCTACATCTTCGCGCTGGTGAACGTCAGGCTCGTTCCGGCGCCCGCGATGACCAGCCAGTTGGTCGGATCGGTCGTCACGACGGTGGCCGATCCGCCCGTCACGACCGGCGTCTGGTACGCGTTCTTGGGCAGCAGCCAGGTCACGTCCTGCAGGCTCGTCGGCTGGGATGCGGAGAACGTCCAGCTGCTCCCCGTGTCCGTCGCGCTCCAGGTGACGAGCAATCGCTTCCGGTCGAACTGCGTCAGCTGATCCATCGTGTACCACTTGTACTGGCCCGACGAAATCAACCCGTTGGCATAGTTGAAGATGGTCGACAGCACGCCCGGATACCACGACGCGCCCAGCGGGTGCATGTAGATGAGCCGGGTCGTCCGGTTGGCCACGACGAAGTCCATCAGCGCTTCATACCAGTTCGTGACGTCCGTGGTCGACACGCCGAACTCCTGGAACTCCTCGAACGTCGCGTACTTCCCGAACGGCATCACGGGGAACGCCCAGATGCCCGGGTTCAGCAGCGCACCGTTGCGATAGGCCCGCGTTTGCGCCATGCCGGTATGACCGGTGAAGTAGTAGCCCGAATAACCGTTGCTCTCGAGCCAGTTGACGGCCCAGGTCGGCGTATTGCCCTCGGGGGCGGCCCATTCGACATCGGGTTTGCCGGTCACCGACTGCACGGACTGGTGATTCAGCGACAGGTATTGCTGGAACGTGCTCTGGTTGGTCTCGCTGGCGTTGGCGCCCCAGTAGTCGTGGTCCCAGCCGCCGTGGCTGCCGATGTTGTCTCCCTTGCTCATCAGGTAACGCATCATTTGCTGCGCTTGCGTGTTGTTGCTGAGGTCGATGCCGAGTCCGTCACCGATCGCGGCATCGTCCGGGCCGGCCGTCACGACGATGGAAAACGGCCCGTTGTCCCAGACGCCGATCGACTTCAGGTACTGCGCCGGCTGGATCATCTCTTCCGCGCAGAAGTGCCAGTTGAGCACCATGCCCGCTTGTGCCCTCGGTTCGAGCGACAGATGCGGCATCGACAGGATGTTCGTCGTGAAGTAGTGCAGGAAGCCGTGCAACGGCATGCCGTCGGTTTGCCCTTCGAGGTAGCTGAGCGGCATGTTCACGAACAGCACGCCGCCGCTGCCGTAAGGGTTGTAACCTGCGACGAGGCCGAAGTTGGGCGAGGTCAGCAGCGTCGTGCCGCTGTACGTGCCCTGCGTGACGTAGCTCGGATACGTGAGGAAGCCGTACACGTAGCCCGAAATGCCTTCGAGCGTATCGGTCGTCGTGGCTGCCGCGGTCATCGCGGTCGTCGCATGCGTGGTTGCGCCCTTCGGGTTCTTCGCGGAGTGGTTGGTCGATGTGGCCGTATACTTCCCGGCCTTCACCATCGCACCCTTGGCCAGGTGACCGAGATCCAGGCTGATGTTCGACGCCAGCCCGTTCTCCGTCTTGTAGTTGAAGTACGCGCTGTGGTTATAGTTGGACAAGCCGCCGGGGTTCGAGGGGCTCGCCGGCAGGTACAGAACCTGGCTGGGCGAGGCGGATACAGACACGGCCGCCGAGTTCACGGTGGCGGGTGACGTGCTGCCGCTGGTCGTCCACGTCATCGACTTGCCGGGGGGAATCTGCAGCGCGCGCAGCGTGCTGCCCATGCCGGTCACGGGGCCGAGTCCGATCATGTTGCCGCGGAGCGAGTCGTACAGGACATAGCTGACGCCGGCCATCGAACTGAATCGCGACTGAGGCACGGGATAGAAGCCGGTCGACGTGAGGGCGCCGAAATCGTAGACCAGCATCACCTGCCCGCCGTTGAGCGCGTAGTTCTGGATCGCCGTCACGAGTGCGTCGTCCGCGCTGGTATGGACCTGATCGGGAAGAATCAGGCCTTGATACTGCTGGAGCGTGGTGCCCGCCTGCTCGAACTGGCTGTCCTGCATGATCGTGATCTGCAGCCCTTCCTCGGATGCCGCGTCGAGCCACGCCGATACGCGTGGATCGGGCAGGGTGATGTTGTCCGGCAGTAGCAGCAGCAACTGATTGGAGACCGCGTTTGCCCGTCCGGGGAGGATCGCGAAACATAGCGAAAGCAGGATCAGGCACGCCTTGAAAAACCGCAATGACTTGACCAACATGGTGCTCTCCCGTCGGGGTGAACGGCTGGTGATTTTCAACATGCCGAGTAAGCACCGTGTCCTGAAGCGCACGTCTGCGACGCGTGCGGCGCGTCGCAGCTGACGCGATCCTGACGTTCGGACTACAGGTGCAATGACAGCCTCGGGCACCGCATCGAGATGGATCGGCTAGACGCGCCCGGCGCTGTCGTGTGGAAACGCCGGGCGATCCGTCTGCCTGAATGCGCGTCGAACCCGCCGCTGGCAGTGTGTTGAATGAAGCGAGCAACGTGCCATGGCGGTTGCGTATTGGCCGTGTCGGGGAGGCGGCCGCAACCGGGTTATGTCGTGCCGCGAAATCGATGGAAAACGTAACAGCGGTGAGACTGCGCGGAGTGGATGCGCGGCGTGGTGAAGTGACGTGAAGTGTGTCGATACAACCGCCACGCGCTGCGATGACGAGGCGACGCACATGGCTGCCGACGTGTTGCCGCTACGGTGCCGGTCGCGAGCATCGAGCGACGCGGGCAGGCGCGCGACGCGGCGTGTTGATTGGCTATCGATGCGTGGCGCGAGACAGCGTGGCTGCGATGAAAATGATACTGAAATGCAACGTCGGTTCGCGTCGCTTCACGTTGAATGCGTGATCGCGCCGTGTCTGCCGGATGCCGCGTTCGCCTTTGCCGGAGGCGCCGGCTTACCGTCCGCATCGCTATTCGTCAGCGCGCTGAAAGCAGGTTCGAAGGAATCGATGAACATGCGTATTTCAAAAGGATGACGAAGGATTTCAAGCGCGCAACGCAGGGTGTGGAATGCAACGCTGGATCCTTTTGGTAGCGGCAGCGCCGAAACAGCCGGCGAGACGCGAGAGGCAAGAAGACGCGGCGTCTCGCGTTGATTCACGGACCACGACGCGCGCGTTTTTCTTTCGATCTTCTTTCGTCGATTCCCGCTCTGCAAATGTCCGGCAAGGTTCGGCGCGTTGTCGGTGTCAGCCGGCTGCCGACGATGCCAAGGCCGGCACTCGCGTAGATCGCCTTTCAGCGGGCCACCGCGGGTCGATCGACGGGGGCGGCCGCAGCCGACCCGCATCGAACGATGACGACAACCGCACTTAACCCGCGACGTTCCGGTTCGCCTCGATCACCGTCAGCGCCGTCATGTTCACGATCCGCCGCACGGTCGCGCTGGACGTGAGAATGTTCACCGGCCCGTTGACGCCCAACAGGAATGGCCCGACCGCCACGTTGCTGCCGGCTTCGGTCTTGAGCAGGTTATAGGCGATATTCCCCGCATCGACGTTCGGGCATACGAGCAGGTTCGCCGCGCCCTTGAGCGGCGACATCGGCAGCAGGCGCGAGCGCAGCGCCTCGTCGAGCGCACAGTCGCCATGCATCTCGCCATCGGCCTCGATATCCGGCGCCTGCGCGCGAATGATCTCCAGCGCCTCGCGCATCTTCACGCCCGACGCCGCGCTGCCCGACCCGAAGTTCGATCGCGACAGCAACGCGGCCTTCGGCGTCAGATTCAGCCATTCCATGTGGCGCGCGGCCGCGATCGTGAATTCCGCGATCTGCCCGGCATCCGGATTGTCGTTGACGTGCGTATCCACCAGCGCGACGGTCCGCTGATTGAGCAGCAGGATGTTCATCGCCGCGTAGGTCGACGCACCGGGCTTCCTGCCGATCACTTCGTCGACGAAACGCAGGTGATTGTGATACTCGCCGACGGTGCCGCAGATCATCCCGTCCGCATCGCCGAGCCGCACCATCATCGCGCCGATCAGCGTCAGGCGACGTCGCATTTCGACGCGTGCCATTTCCTTCGAGATGCCGTCGCGGCAGCGCAGTTCCCAATACGTCGTCCAGTACTGCGGGAAGCGCTCGTCGTATTCCGGATTGGTCACCTCGACGTCCTGGCCGAGACGAAGGCGCAGGCCGAAGCGCTCGATGCGCGCCAGCAGCACTTCCGGACGGCCAACCAGGATCGGGCGCGCGAGCTTCTCGTCGACGATCACCTGCACCGCGCGCAGCACGCGCTCGTCTTCGCCTTCGGTGAACACGATGCGCGCCTTGCCGCCGTCGCGCACGAGCTGGCGCGCGGTCGCGAACAGCGGCTTCATGAACGCGCCGGAGTGGTAGACGAACTGCTGCAGCTGCTCGACATACGCGTCGAGATCCGCGAGCGGGCGGGTCGCCACGCCGCCTTCGATCGCCGCCTTGGCCACGGCCGGTGCGATACGCACGATCAGCCGCGGATCGAACGGCTTCGGAATCAGGTATTGCGGACCGAACGACACTTCGTCGCCACCATACGCTGCCGCGACGATATCGTTCTGCTCTTCCTGCGCGAGGCCGGCAATCGCGTGAACCGCGGCAATTTCCATTTCGCGGGTGATGGTCGTTGCGCCCACATCCAGTGCGCCGCGGAAAATGTACGGGAAGCACAGGACGTTGTTGACCTGGTTCGGGAAATCCGAGCGGCCCGTCGCGATCACGACGTCGTCGCGCGTCGCATGGGCCAGTTCCGGGAAGATTTCCGGCGTGGGGTTGGCCAGCGCGAGAATCAGCGGACGCGGGCCCATCGTCTTCAGCATGTCGGCGCTCAGGATGCTGCCGACCGACAGGCCGAGGAACACGTCGGCGCCGCCGATCACGTCGGCGAGCTTGCGCGCATCGGTTTCCTGCGCGAAGCGTTCCTTGGCCGGATCCATCAGCGTGGTGCGGCCGCGATAAACGACGCCTTCGATATCGGTCGCCCAGACGTTCTCGATCGGCAGCCCGAGGTCGACGAGCAAGTCGAGGCACGCGAGTGCCGCCGCGCCGGCGCCCGACGTCACGACCTTCACTTCCTTGATCGACTTCCCGACCACCTTCAAGCCGTTGATGAACGCGGCGGCGACGGTGATGGCGGTGCCGTGCTGATCGTCGTGGAAGACGGGAATCTTCATGCGTTCGCGCAGCTTGCGCTCGACGGTGAAGCATTCCGGCGCCTTGATGTCCTCGAGGTTGATCCCGCCGAAGGTGGGTTCGAGGCCGGCGATGATGTCGACGAGCTTGTCCGGATCGGTCTCGTTGATCTCGATGTCGAACACGTCGATCCCCGCGAACTTCTTGAACAGCACGGCCTTGCCTTCCATGACCGGCTTCGACGCAAGCGCGCCGATGTTGCCCAGACCCAGCACGGCGGTGCCGTTGGTGATCACGCCCACCAGATTCCCGCGGCTCGTGAAGCGATGCGCGTTCAGCGGCTCGGCGGCGATCGACTCGCACACGCTCGCGACGCCCGGCGTGTAGGCGAGCGCGAGATCGCGCTGCGTCACGAGCGGCTTGCTGGCGACGACCGAGATTTTCCCCGGGGTCGGAAACTCGTGATAGTCGAACGCGGCCTGCTGCTGGATCTCTGTCTGTTTCATGGGGTTGGGTCCGGGCGTGCGCGCCAGGCCAGTCCCGACGCGATCCAAGGAGGTGATTCTAGGGAACGGCCATAAGGAGTTGATTCTGTTTTAATATCGGTCCATCACTTTTTCATGATGGTACGTGGTCCGGCAATGACATTCGACGCGAACGACGTGGTCAGGCGCCTGGGCGCGCGCCTGAAGATGCGGCACCTGATGCTGTTGCTGCAGATCCAGCAGCACGGGTCGCTGACGCGCGTCGCCGAGCACATGGCCAGCAGCCAGCCCGCGGTGACGAACGCGCTGTCCGAGCTGGAAAGCATGTTCGGCACGCCGCTGTTCGAGCGCTCGTCGCGCGGGATGCGGCCGACCGCGCTCGGGTCGGTCGTGCTCGAGCGGGCCAAGGCGATGCTGAAGGATCTCGACCATCTCGCTCGCGAGATGGAGGCGGTCGCCGCCGGCCATGCGGCGCACCTGCATATCGGCGTGATTCCGTTTATTTCGGGCCAGATGCTGTCGGGGGCACTCAAGCGTCTGCAATCGCGGATGGAGCGTCGCCTGACCGTGACAATTCACGAAGGCACCAGCGACCAGCTGCTGTTGCAGCTCAAGGATCACAGCGTCGATCTCGTGATCGGGCGCGCGTCGTCGACCGTCGAGCTCGGCCAGGTCTCGTTCGAGGTGCTGTACCAGCAGCAGCCGCGGATGATCGCGAGCCGGCGCCTCGCCGCGAAGCTGGCTCGCACGAAGCTCGACTGGGAGAAGCTGCACGCGCTGGACTGGATTCTCGGCGCGCCGCATACGCCGATGCGCGAGCAGGTGACCGACCTGTTCCTGTCGGCGGGGATCCCGCCGCCCGTGCCGATCGTCGAAAGCTACTCGTCGAAGCTGATCGGCGAAATGATTGCATCGAGCGACGACGCGGTATCGATCGTGCCGGCCGATATCGCGGAAGAAATGGTGCGCATCGCCGGGGTGGCGATCGTGCCTTACTCGCTGGTCTGGACGCTGCCGCCGATCGCGCTGTTTACGCGCTCCGCCGAATCGCATGCGCCGACCCGCGACTTGCTCGTCCAGGCACTGCGCGAGATCTGCCGGGAAACCTACGTCGAGGTGCCGCGATGAGGCTTCGCGAGCCGCTGCCTCATCAAGCAAAAAGCCTCGGCATGCCGAGGCTTTTTGCTTGATCCCCCCGTTTCGAATCAACGATTCGAAACGTACATCGTGATTTCGAAACCGAGGCGCAAATCGGTGTAGGCGGGTTTGGTCCACATGAGACGAGTTCCTTTGCAAGGTTGAAGAGAGGGGCAAGCACTTGTTCAAACCGCGCGCTCGTGGAACGACGAGCAATACGTCATCGGTTGCGTGGTCGCGACATCATTGAATGTTCGCGGCGAGTGGCAGGGAGCAACCGCGGAGAGCCTGCCTGGAAAATGTTACATCAGTCCGTTTCATCGTCAACCTGAAAAAACGGAATGGAAGCGTTTCCGGATTGCTGTTGTTGAACGTTTTACCTCTCCTTACTATATTCGGCATTCAGGGTCGGAAAAAGGTTGCACCCGCATGGATGATGCCGAGAGCGTGTGGAAGCGAATCCTGTCGTCGCTGATATCAATGCGTGCATGTCATCCGTACTGTTTCTCGTGTGTCGGCATTCGATGTGAATAGTGTCAGGGGGGTTATTCGAATCGCGCTTTGGTGTGACGGATAACCGGGCCAACCAGAAGTACTTTCATTTCGAGAGCGTGAGAAGGGCATGGGGACTTCGGGGAATGCCTCGCGCTTGGCGTGGCAGGCCCCGGCTGATCATTGACCGCTCGCGGATGGTCGAGACTGCGCCTGCAGGCGATATCCGGCGAACGAGATTCAAGGGAGGCGGGACGTTGCGACTCAAACATTTCGCATGGCTGATCGTGGCCGCCGCACCGGCCGCCGCGCTCGCACAGACCAGCGTGACGCTGTACGGCCGTGTCGACGGCGGCGTCGAATACCTGAACCACATCGCGACGCCGAACGGCAGCTCGACGCGCTGGAGCGCGGAGGGCGGCGACTGGGGCACCAGCATGTTCGGCCTGAAAGGCGTCGAGGATCTCGGCGGCGGGATGTCGACCGTCTTCAACCTGGAAACCGCGTTCCAGGTGATGAACGGCACGACGGGCGGCGGACGCATGTGGTCGCGCCGCGCGTATGTCGGCCTGAAGAGCGACACGTGGGGCCAGCTGCAGGCCGGCCGCAACCTGTTCATCGACAGCGACGGCGTGTGGGAATTCGATCCGTTCGTCCAGCAGGCGTTTTCATCCGCATCGCTCGTGCGCGGCCGCAACTGGCAGCAGACCAGCAACAACATCGAATATCACAGCCCGGTGATCGGCGGCTTCGACGTGCAGGCGCAATATGCGTTCGGCAATCAATCGCGCGGCTTCAACTACGGCGCGGCCGACGACTTCGGCCGCTCGGACGGGATCATGCTGTCGTACCACTCGCCGCTGTTCGACGTGCGCGGCATGTACGACGAACTGCGCGACAACAACGGCAAGTTCAGCAACATCTTCACCGCGTCGCGCGAGTATTTCGTCGGCGCGAACGTGAAGGTGTCGAAGTTCAAGATCCAGGGCGCGTATACGCACTACCAGGCGCCGGACAGCCCGGCCGGTGTCGCCGATCGTGCCGATCACTACTGGCTCGGCGCGACGTATACGGCCACGCCGCAGTGGGCGGTGACGGGCGGCGGGTACTACGTGAAGGTCGGCGACGGCGGCGGCGATGCATCGCACGATCCGTCGGGCCACGCGATGATGTACGTGCTCGGTACCACGTACAACCTGTCGAAGCGCACGTTCCTGTACGGCACGGTCGCGTATGTGCGCAACGGCGGAAATTCGAACTTCTCGCTGCTCGCGTCGCCGCGCGATGCGACGTCGGGCACGAGCCCGATGACGGGCGAGTCGCAGACGGG